>DASTCJ010000151.1:0-18399 GCA_035605575.1 Candidatus Methylomirabilota bacterium | reverse complement strand
ACGATGCGTCCCGCGCGTTCGGAACGGTACGCGGCGCTGGCGATATCGACGGTCATCCCGCACACGGGGTCGATGGCTTCGGCTTCCCTCGCGGTCGATTCCACCGGAGGCTCCGGCTTTGCCGTGCGCCGATGCTGGATGATCTCGGCCAGGATGCTCACGGCGATCTCATGGGGGCTCTCGGCTCCGATGTCGAGGCCGGCCGGTGCCTTGAGACGTGCGAGGTGCTCGAGCGGGACGCCGCGCTGCTGCAGACGCTCGGTGATCGCGGCGGCCCGACGCCGACTGGCCACGAGACTGACGTAACGCGCGTCCGTCATGAGCACGTGGACGAGCGCGTCCTCATCGGCGTCGGCGTGGGTCGCCACGACGACGGCCGCGCGCCGGGCGATCGGAGATGACTGCAGCATGTTCGCTGCCTGCCGTGCATCGAGCGTGTGCACCGAGTACTCGGTGGCGCGGCCGAAGGTGGCGAGCGCCTCGAGCACGGGGCCGTGGCCGATGAGCACGAGGAGCGGCTTGGCGAGATACGGCTCCACGTAGATCTCCAGCGTGCCACCACTGTGACACGTCATCGGGTACTCGACCATACCCGACGTGCGGCCCGGGCCGCGCGCGCCGTCGCCGAGCAGCCCGATGAGTCGCGGCCGGCCATCAGCGAGCGCGTGCAGCGCTTCCCGGACGACAACCGGTTCTGCGCAGGCGCCGCCGACCCAGCCGACGACACGGCCGTCTTGGCGCACGAGCGCTTTCGCGCCCGGCTTGGCCGACGTCGGCGCCTCGCAACGCACGACGGTGGCGAGCGCGAACGACTCACCGCGGCGCTGGAGCTCAGCGGCGAGCGCAAGCAGCTCGCTCAATCGGTCACGCCCTTCTCACGCAGGATCTTCCACACCTTGGCGGGCGTGATCGGGATGTCGATGTGGCGGACGCCGAGGTGCCAGAGCGCGTCCACCACGGCGTTGGCGATGGCGGCCGGCGCGCCGACGGTGGCCGACTCGCCGATGCCCTTGGCGCCGAGCGGGTGGTGTGGCGACGGCGTGCACGTCTGCCCGACTTCCCACTTCGGCGTCTCGACGGCGGTCGGCACGAGATAGTCGATGAAGCTGCCGCCCTGGATGTTGCCCGTCTCGTCGTACGTGATCTCCTCGTAGAGCGCCGGCGCGAGACCCATCGTGAGCCCGCCGTGCACCTGGCCCTCCACGATCATGGGATTGATGATGTTGCCGCAGTCGTCGATGGCCACGAAGCGGCGAATCTTCACCTCGCCGGTGCCGGAGTCGATGTCCACGACGCAGATGTAGCTGCCAAACGGGTAGGTGAGATTCGGCGGATCGTAGTAGCTCACCGCCTCCAGGCCTGCCTCCATGCCTTGCGGATGATTGGTGTAGGCGGCGAACGCGATGTCCTGGATGGTCTTCACCTTGTTCGGCGCGCCCTTCACCGAAAATTTTCCCGGCTCCCACACGAGATCCTCTTCCGCCACCTCCAGCAGGTGCGCGGCGATCTTGCGCGCCTTGTCGCGGATCTTGCGCGCGGCGACGGCGGCCGCGGCGCCGGCCACCGGCGTCGAGCGGCTCGCGTAGGTGCCGAGGCCGTACGGCGCCGTATCGGTGTCGCCCTCCTCGACCTGGATGTGCTTGGCGGGAATGCCGAGCTCCTCGGCGAGGATCTGCGCGTACGTCGTCTCGTGGCCCTGGCCCTGCGACTTGGTTCCGAAGCGCGCGATGGCCTTGCCCGTGGGGTGCACGCGGATCTCGCACGAGTCGAACATCTTGAGGCCGAGGATGTCGAAGTGCTTCGAGGGACCGGCGCCGACGATCTCGGTGAAGCTCGAGATGCCGATGCCCATCAAATGGCCGCGCGTGCGCTTCTCCGCCTGCTCGCGTCGCAGCTCGGCGTAGCCGATGCGCTCCATCGCCTTGTCGAGCGCGCCGGCGTAATTGCCGCTGTCGTACTCCCAGCCGAGCGCCGACTTGTACGGAAACTGTTCGGGCCTGATGAAGTTCTTCTTGCGAAGGTCGGCAGGGTCGACGTTCAGCTGGTGCGCCATCAAGTCGACCATGCGCTCGATCGTGTGGACGGCCTCAGTCACGCGGAAGGAGCAGCGATACGCGATGCCGCCGGGCGGCTTGTTCGTGTAGGCGCCGTCCACTTCGACGTGTGCCGCCTTCAGATCGTACGAGCCGGTGCAGACGTGGAAGAGCCCGGCCGGGAACTTCGACGGGTTCGCGGCGGCGTCGGTGTACCCATGATCCGCAAGCGTCTTGATCCGCAGCGCGGTGAGCGTTCCGTCCTTCTTTGCCGCCAGCTCCGCGGTGATGTGGTAATCACGCGCGAAGGAGTCGGCCTGCAGATTCTCCATGCGGTCCTCGATCCACTTCACCGGCTTGCCGGTGAGGACCGAGGCGGCCACGGCGATCACGTAGCCCGGATAGACGGGGACCTTGCCGCCGAAGCCGCCGCCGATATCCGGCGAGATGATCCGGATCTTGTGCTCCTCGAGGCCGACGTGGCCGGCCACGAGCGCGAACACCGTCCGGATCGCGTGCGGTGCCTGCGTGGTCATCCACACGGTGAGCTTGTCGTTGACCTTGTCGAAGTGCGCGACGCAGCCGCACGTCTCGATCGACGCGACGTGGATGCGCGGGATGTAGATGTCCTGCTTCACGACCACGTCGGCGCCGGCTATCTCGCGATCGGTCGCCTCGCGGTTGCCCCATTCCCAGTGCCAGATATGGTTGTCCTTCTTGTCCTTCTTGTCGGTTCGCAAGACTGGCGCGCCGGGCGCCAGCGCCTTCTTCGGATCCACGATAACGGGCAGGGGGTCGTACTCCACCTGGACGGCGGCGGCGCCGTCGGCCGCCGCATAGCGGCTGGTGGCGAGCACCGCGGCGACTTCCTGCGCCTGGTACATCACCTTCTCGACCGGCAGCACCATCTGCGTGTCCGACATCAGGGTCGGCATCCAGTGCAGGTTGTACTTCTCGAGATCCTTGCCGGTGATCACGGCGAGCACGCCGGGCACGGCCAGGGCCTTCGAGGAATCGATCCGCACAATCTTCGCGTGCGCGTGGGGACTGCGGACGATGTCGAGCCACAGCATGCCGGGCAGCTGCACGTCGTCCACGTAGGTGCCTTTGCCACGGATGAAGCGCGGATCCTCTTTGCGTCGGATCGAGTGACCCATGCCGCCGACGTCGGCCGAGGTCTTGAGCGTCATGCGGCACCTCCGTTGCTCATCTTGGCCGCCGCGTGCTGTACGGCCTTCACGATGTTCACGTAGCCCGTGCACCGACAGAGGTTGCCGGAGATGGCGTGACGGATGTCGTCCTCGCTCGGCGACTTCTCCTTGCCGAGGAACGCGTAGCTGGTCATCAGCATGCCCGGGGTGCAATAGCCGCACTGCAGCCCGTGCTCGGCCATGAACGCTTCCTGTAGCGGATGCAGCTTGCCGTCCTGCTCGAGCCCTTCGACGGTCATGAGGCTCTTGCCGCGCACCTGCACCGCGAACATCGTGCAGGACTTCACCGGCTTCCCGTCGAGCAGGATGGTGCAGGCGCCGCAGTGCGTGGTGTCACAGCCGATGTGCGTGCCCGTCAAGCGCAGGACGTCACGGATCAGGTGGACTAATAGGAGCCGCGGCTCGACGTCGGCCTCGTGCTTCTCGCCGTTGATGGAAAGCTGGACGAGCATCCGTTACCTCCGTCCCTCGGCGCGCGCGAGCGCCGTGCGCAGCGCGCGGCCCGTGAGCACGCGAACCAGATCGCGTTTGTACTCGACCGACCCGCGCAGGTCCTCCGCCGGCTGGGCGGCGGCGGCGGCGAGCTGTGCCGCTTGCGCGATGACCTTCTCGTCCAGCCGCCGGCCGATGAGCGTGGCCTCGGCCTTCTCGGCCTTGATCGGCGTCATGCCGACGTTCGTCAAGCCGATGCCCGCCTGCTCGCACGCGCCGTCGGCACGCAGCGTGACCTGCACGGCCACGGCCGCCGTCGCGAAGTCGCCGACCTTGCGCTCGAGCTTCACGTATGCGCCGCCGCTCCGGGCCGGCGCCGCCGGCACGCGAATCTCGACCAGGATCTCGTCGGACCCGAGCGCCGTCGCGAACGGGCCCGTGAAGAACGAGCCGATCGGGATCGTGCGCTCGCCACCGCGACCGCGCGCTACGACGACGGCGCCGAGGGCGAGCATGGTGGCCGGATGGTCGTTGGCGGGATCGCCGTGGGCGAGGTTGCCGCCGACGGTGGCCAGATTCCGCACGAGAGGATCGGCGATGACCTGGCAGGTGTCGTGGAGCAGCGGGTAGCGCGTCCGGACGATCCCGGACTCTTCCAGCTCCGACTCCCGCGTGAGCCCGCCGATGGCTAACACGCCGTCCGTCTCGCGAATATTCGAGAGCCCGGGGATGGCGTTGATGTCCACGATCTGCGCGGGCGTCGCGAGACGGAGCTTCATCATCGGGATGAGGCTCTGGCCGCCGGACAGGATCTTGGCGTCGTCTCCGAGCTTGCCGAGCAGGGCCGTCGCCTCGTCGAGCGACGTGGGAGCGAAGTAATCGAACGCGGCTGGGATCATCGGAACGGTCCCTTTCCGGTGCTCGTCAGCACCATCGAAGCGACCCGAGGGGGAACGTGGCCGGAACCCTACTGGGCGCGCTGATCCGTGTCAAGCGCCGGCGCGATTAGAGGCGGGCGATCACGCGACGCACGAACGTCTCCGCGAGTCCCCACTTCTCGCTGACGCCGGTGGCGAACATCAGCTCTTGCAGGCCCTGGCGCTCGAGCTCGCGAATCTGCTCGACGAGCTGCTCGGCGGTGCCCACCAGGCAGGTGGCGCGGATGAGATCGGCATCGATCAGCTCCGCCTCGCCGGGATGCAGATGCGTGTAGTGGAACTCGTGGGTGCGGAAGTGGCGATGCTCGGGCGGCGTCTTCTCCACGAGCGCGCAGTAGCGCTTCCACATCGGCCGCAGGAACGGCGGCGGCTCCACGCCGCGCTCGTGGACCTCGTCATAGAAGTAATACACGCTGGCCATCACGTTGGGGCCGATCGTGCGGACGATGCGCTCCGAGTTCACGGGCTCGCCAGGCTCGAGCAGCGCCACGTTGGTCAGCGCGCAGTTCAGGAAGCCCGTCGGCGTCCTCCCAACCTTCTCGGCGCCGCGCCGCGCGTGGGCCAGCGCCTCCGGCACCGGCACGCCGCGGGGAGGGATCGCGAACACGAGGCCGTCGCCGTGCTTGCCGGCCAGCTCCATCGCGCGGGGGCCGAAGCCGGAGACGTAGAGCGGGATCGGTGGCTCGAGGTTCATGTACTCGCGCTCGTGCATAAGCATCCTG
This sequence comes from Candidatus Methylomirabilota bacterium, assembly GCA_035605575.1. Classification (GTDB taxonomy): domain Bacteria; phylum Methylomirabilota; class Methylomirabilia; order Rokubacteriales; family CSP1-6; genus AR12. The sequence continues at coordinate 13,063 of DASTCJ010000151.1, read as the reverse complement.
ACGGGCCGCGTGGTGCCGGCGAAGGTGTAATCGACGACCTCGCCGCGCAGCAGCGCGCGCAGCACGCGCAGGTACTCGTCGTAGTCGGCAATCGGCATCGGCCGCTGGCCCATGGTGCGCATCGCGGTGTTGCCGGTGCCGACGGCGAGATGGATGCGGCCGGGCGCCAGGCGGTTCAGCGTGGCCACTGCGGCCACGTGCACGGGTGGGATGCGGGTGCCGCAGATGGCCGTGCCCGGGCCCAGGCGTAGCCGCGTGGTTTGCCGTGCCGCCAGCGCAAGCACCGCGTAGCAGTCGGAGAAGAGCATCTGGCTGTCGGTGACCCACACCGAGTCGTAACCGAGCGTCTCGGCGTGGTTGAAGAACCCGATCTCGTCGATGTTGGCCATGACGCAGATGCCGAACCGCATGGGAGGCGCCTCCGCGACGCGAAATTGGTCGGGATTATCGGCTGTGCGCTCTACGCTGGTCAATGTGCCGAGGGTGCGTCTGCTCTCGATCGACGCCTTTCGCGGCCTGACGATCGCGGCGATGGTGCTCGTCAACAACCCGGGGACGTGGGACGCGATCTACCCGCCGTTCCGCCACGCGGCCTGGCACGGGCTGACGCCGACCGATGTCGTCTTTCCGTTCTTCCTGTTCATCGTGGGTCTCGCCATCCCGCTCTCCCTCGATGGCCGAGCGCCGCTCTTCGCCGTCGTGCGGGTCGTTCGCCGCGCCATGGTGATCTTCGCGCTTGGCCTGGTGCTCAACGGTGTTCCCGCGTTCGACTGGACGACCATCCGCATTCCCGGTGTGCTGCAGCGCATCGCGGTGTGCTACCTGGCCGCGGCCGTCGTGTACCTCCTCACGGGCTGGCGCGGGCAAAGCCTCGTGGCCGCCGCGCTGCTCCTCGGCTACTGGGGCGCGATGACGCTGATCCCGGTGCCGGGATACGGCGCCGGTGATCTCGGGCCCGAGGGCAATCTCGCGGCGTACGTCGACCGTGTCGTGCTCGGCCCGCACGTCTGGCACATCTCGCGCGTCTACGATCCCGAGGGGATTTTGAGCACGATCCCTGCCGTGGCGACCGTGCTGTTCGGCATGCTGGCGGGACGGTGGCTGCTCAGCCACCATCCGCCGCGCACGATCACCACCGGGCTGCTGCTGGCCGGCGCGCTCGGCCTCGGGCTCGGCGCGGAGTGGGGCAACTGGTTTCCGGTGAACAAGGCGTTGTGGACGAGCTCCTATGCGGTGCTGACGGCAGGCATCGCGCTCCTCGTGCTCGCGGCGTGTTACTGGGCGATCGAGATGTGTGACTGGCGCCGCTGGGCCCGCCCGTTCGTCGTCCTCGGCGAGAACGCGCTCACCGTCTACGTCCTGTCGACGTTGATGGCGCAGATGCTCACCGTGGTGCGCGTCGGCGACCTCACCGTGAAGCAGCTCGTGTTCCAGCGGGTTTTCGCCCCGTGGGCCAGCCCGGTCAACGCCTCGCTGGCCTACGCCGTCGCGTACGTCCTCGGCTGGTGGTGTGCGACGGCGTTGCTGTCCCGCACCGGCATCCGCGTGCGCGCCTGACAGGTACGCGCCGCGCGCCGGCGCGTGTATAGTTGATCGACGTCCGATATGTTCGACACAGTCCGATGATGCAAGGAGCTCGCATGCGCGTCCCGAAGTCGACCATCATGATCCTGTTCGCCGTCGTCACATGCGTGCTCGGCGCGCATCCGGCGTCGGCGGCGGCGATCCGAGGCGTGGTCGCGTACACCGGCAGCGTGGACGCCAGGAAGCTGGCGGTCACCATCGATCAATACATTTGTGGAAAGGACAAGCCGGCCGAGGATCTCGTGGTCGGCGGGCAGCGCGGCGTGCGGAACGCGGTCGTCTGGCTCAAGACACCGCCGCCCGGTGCCGCTTGGCCGGCGGCGCCGGTGAAGGTCGAGATGGACCAGCGGGGCTGCGTGTTCGTGCCGCGCGTGGTGCTGGTGCCGGCCGGCGGGACGGTGGAGTTTCTCAATAGCGACCGGCTGCTCCACAATCTCCACAGCGCGAGCAAGGAGAATCCCACCTTCAACCGCACGCAGTCGAAGGGCCGCGCCATCCCCATCGCTTTTGCCAATCCGGAGATCGTGCAGATCAACTGCGACCTCCACTCCTGGATGCGCGCGTGGGTTGTCGTGGCCGATCACCCGTTCTATGCGATCACCAACGAGACGGGAGAGTTCTCGCTGCCGAGCGTCCCCCCGGGCAAGTACACGCTGCAGATCTGGCAGGAAGCGCTCGGCGTCACCAGCCGGGAGGTGACCGTCGGCGCCGAGGGCGCCGCGGTGCGCGTGGAGCTCACGGCGCCACGTTGACGCGCTTGGACGCCTCCCACGCCGCCGAGTGGGTCGGCTCGGCGAGCGCGCGGAGCGTTCCGCTCTCGTCGAGCGCGATGGTGAAGACGACCCGTGGCGCCGAGAACACGGGGTGCAAGTACACGCGCGCCACTTCGGCGGTGTCCTTGTAGAGGGCGATGTAGCGCACGTGATGCTCGGACAGCGACGGGTGCTCGCCGCCGGCGCCGACAGTCACCGTCACGTCGAACCATTGCCCGCGCTTCACGCTATCCGGCGCCACGAGCTTCGGCGTGTGCTTGGCATCGTACGTCTTGTGCACCTCACGGAACTCGGGCGTGAACTGCTCTTCTTGTCCCGCCCGCGTCGCCGGGACGACGGCGGCAAGTGTGGCGAGCGCGGCGATGGTGAAGGTGGTCACTCGCATGCAACGGCTCCTTCCGGCGTTAGGCCTCGGGGACGAGCTCGCGGATCTTTGCCAGCAGCTCGCGCGGGCTGTAGGGCTTCGCGAGGTAGGCGGTGGCGCCGGCTGTCTTCGCCTTCTGCTCGTCACCGCTGAGCGCAAACGACGTGATGACGATGATCGGCACCGCCGCCGTTCGGGCGTCCTCGCGCAGCACGCGCGTCGCGTCGAGGCCCGACATCTTCGGCAGCTGGATGTCCATGAGAATCAGGTCGGGTGGCGCGGCGACGGCGGCGGCAACGCCCTGCTCGCCGTCCGTCGCCTCCGTCAGCCGATACGAGGTCCGCGCGAGCAGCTGCCGCACGATCTTGCGGTTGAACTCGTTGTCCTCGACGTAGAGGATCGTCTTGGCGGTCATAGCCTCACCCTGTCGTCCATCCGGAGCGGGATCGTAAAGTAGAACGTGGAGCCCTTGCCGAGATCGCTGTCCACCCAGATGCGTCCCCCGTGGAGCTCGACGAACTTCTTGGTGATGCTCAAGCCGAGGCCGGTGCCTCCGAAGTCGCGCGTGGTGGTGGTGTCGACCTGTCGGAACTCCGCGAACACCGCATCCAGCTGATCGGCCGGGATGCCAATGCCCGTGTCCGAGACGCGATAGCAGAGATCGTCGCCACGGCGCTCCACGCCGACGGTGACGCGGCCGTGCCGCGTGAACTTGAGGGCGTTGCCGACCAGGTTCAACAGGCACTGCGTGATCCGCTTGCTGTCGCCAAAGGCGTCGGGGAGCCCCGGCGGCACCTCGGTCACGAGCTCCAGGCCCTTTTCGTTTGCGAGCGACCGCAGCGAGGCCCGGACGGTGCTCACCACGTCGTCGACGGCGTAGTCTCCGAGGCTGAGCTCCATCCGGCCCGCCTCGATCTTCGAGAGATCGAGCACATCGTTGATCAGGCGCAGCAGATGCTGGCCGTTGGTCTGGATGTCGGTCAGGGGCTCCTTGAGCTCGGTCGGAACGTCTCCGTACAGCCCGTCCAGCAGCATCTCGGTGAAGCCGAGGATGGCGTTGAGCGGTGTGCGCAGCTCGTGGCTCATGTTGGCCAGGAATTCGGACTTCGCGCGGCTCGCCTGCTCGAGGCGGACGTTGAGCGATCGCAGCACGTCGGCCGCCTGACGCTGATCGGCGTCGAGACGCGCGAGCTCGCGCGTGGTCTCGTTGAGCCGCAGGGCGAGCGCGCCGAACTCATCGCGGTTCGGCACGTCGACCTTCCCGGCAAAGTTGCCGCCGGCCACCTCGCTGAGAAACACGTCCGCGGCCCGGACGGGCAGGATGAACGCCCACGAGATGACGAACCCACCGACGAGCGCGAACAGCACCGAGGCGGCTGCGAAGCCGCCCATGACCACGAGCGAGCGGCGATTGTCGGCGCCGATGCCGGCGCGCAGCGCCGCCATGCGGTCGTTCTCGTGCTGCACGACGAGGGCGACGAGGGCGTCGATCGACCGGTACAGCGGGTCTTCCCGCGTGATCTGCAGCCGAGTGGCTGCGTCGATCTTGCCGTCACGCACGAGATTCGCGATATCGGCCACGACCGTCATCGCCTCTTCCTGCGCCGCGCGGATCTTCTGGATGATCTGCCGCTCGGCCTCGGGCGCCGCCTGCTCGATGCGCGCGAGCGTGTCGTTGAAGCGATTGTTCTCGCGGAGAATGTTCGCCACCGCCGTCTCCTCGCGCACGAGGAGGGCCATGCCGGTGAGATGCATCTGCATGGCGAGCGAGTGCTGCAGCTGGTGCGACCAGTCGACGCGCTGATGGGCGTCGTCGAGCCAGTCCGTGTGCTGCGACATCCGGCGGATGGTGTGCACGCTGAAGGCGCCCATCAGCAGAAACAGCAGGGTGATCAGGAGGAAGGCCGCCAGCAGCTTCCGCTGCACCGACGTCCGGATACGGGCCACGGCGCGCACGAGGCTGCCGAGGGGGGAGCGGAGCAGGAACGCCGCGAAGGGGTCCGTCTGATCCGGCCGCATCTACGCGCGCGAGTATACTCCACCGTCGTGAGAACTCCGCCCCGCATCCTGGTGGCCGACGACACGCCGGCCAACGTCCGCATGCTGGAGATGCGGCTGCGCCACCACGGCTACGACGTCGTCGTCGCGCACGACGGCGAGGAGACGCTGGCGGTGGCGCAGGAGACGCAGCCGGACCTGATCCTGCTCGACATCATGATGCCGAAGCTCGACGGGCTGGCGGTGTGCCGGCGCCTGAAGGAGGACGCGAGCTTTCCGTTCACGCCGATCATCATGGTCACCGCGATGGCCGACACGAAGGACGTCGTGGCCGGTCTGGAAGCCGGCGGCGACGATTACCTGACCAAGCCCGTCGACCAGCAGGCGCTCATGGCGCGCGTCCGCTCGATGCTGCGCATCAAATCGCTGCACGACACCGTCCAGGCCCAGGCCGCCGAGCTGGCCCGGTGGAACGCCACCCTGGAGGAGCGGGTGGCCCGCCAGGTGACGGAGCTCGAGCGCGTCGGCCGGCTGAAGCGCTTCTTCTCGCCGCAGCTCGCGGAGGCCATCGTGCGCGGCGGGGCGGACGATCCGCTGGCATCGCACCGGCGCGAGATCACCGTGGTGTTCATTGACCTGCGCGGCTTCACCGCCTTCGCGGAGACGGCCGAGCCCGAGGAGCTGATGGGGGTCCTGCGCGAGTACCACGCGCGCATGGGCGAGCTGATCGTCGCCAGCGACGGCACGCTCGAGCGATTCACCGGAGACGGCATGATGGTCTTCTTCAACGATCCGGTGATCGTTCCCGACGCCGTCGAGCGCGCCGTGCGCATGACGCTGGCCATGCGCGACGGTGTCGAGGAGCTCGCGGGGCGGTGGCGCAAGCGTGGCCACGAGCTCCACGTCGGCCTCGGCGTCGCCCAGGGCTTTGCCACGATCGGCGCGATCGGCTTCGAGGGGCGCGTCGACTACGGAGCCATCGGAACGGTCACGAACCTCGCGTGTCGGCTGTGCGCCGAGGCGCCGGCCGGCCACATCCTCATCAGCCAGACCGTGTACGCGGCCGTCGAGCATCTCGTGGACGCCGAGCCCGTCGGCGAGCTCCGGCTCAAAGGGTTCCAGCGCCCGGTCCGCGCCTACGATCTGCGCGGACTCAAGGCGTGAGCGAGCGCGCTATCCGGTGCGCAGCGCGGTGGTGACGGGCAGCCGCGCCGCGCGGACGGCCGGCAGCAGGCCGCCGACGGCGCCGATCGCGAGCGCCCACACGACCCCGCGGACGAGCAGACCGCGCGTCACCCGGAAGTCGAACGCCACCTGGGAAAACGTGCTGAAGTTGAGCGTGGAAAGCGAGGCGCCGTCGCAGTAGAGCCACGCGAGCCCGCCGCCCACGGCGCCGCCGACCAGCGCCAGCAGCAACGATTCGATCAGCACGGAGGCGACGACCGGCGCGCCGCCGAAGCCGATCGCCCGGAGCGTGGCGATCTCCACCTGCCGACTGGCGATCGCCGAGTACATGCAGTTCAGCGCGCCGAACGTCGCGCCGATGGCCATGAAGGTTGCGACGCTGTAGCCGAGCACGTCGATCAGGGTGGCCAGCACGTTCGCCTGCCGCGCGTAGTACTCCGGCTGGCGCAGCACATTGATCGACAGCCGGCGGTCCCGCGCGATGCTCTCCTTCAGCGCGGCGAGGCTCGCGTCCGAGGCGTCGGCCAGCGTCGCGGTGACGGACTGGAAGCCCGAGCGGCGGAACGCGGACATCGCGACCTCGGCATCGGCCCAGATCTCCGACTCGTGCACGTCGCCGCCGGTGGTGAAGATGCCGACCACGACCCACTCGCTGTCGCGAAACGCGATGTGCGAGCCTACCTCGAGCCCCTCGAACTGGCGCGAGGCCTTGCGCCCCACGATGACCTCGCGCACGCCGCGGGTGAACGGACGGCCTTCCACCAGCCGGAGCTCGTCGCGAATGCCGAAGGCGGCCGGCTGCACGCCACGGAACGGCACGTTGTTCGGTGCCGTCTGGCCCTTCTTGGGCAGATCCACCATGACGTTCAGCTCTGCCGACGCGAGCGGACGCCCGGCGCCGTCGCGCGCGATGCCGGGCAGGGTCGCCAGCAGCGTGGCCTGCTCGCGCGCCACGCCGCTCGAGAGCTCGGAGTCCGAGCCGGCGCGCAGCATGATGACGCGCCCGGGCCGGCCGGTGCTCGCCAGCGTGTGGCGGAAGCCCTCGGACATCGCAAGCACGGACACGAGCACGCCGACCACGCCGGCGATGCCGACCACTACGACCAGCGAGGTGCCCAGCCGGCTCGGAATCGTGCGCACGTTCAGCAGCGTGATCTGCGCGATTTCCTTGAATGGGGGGCCCATTAGCGGTGCCCGGCGAGCGCGTCGACGATGCGCATTCGGCCGACGCGCAGGGCGGGGGGCAGTCCGATGGCGAGGGCGAGGCCGACGGTCACAAGGGCGGCGAGCAGCCAGGTGCCGCCGTCGACGAACAGCGGAGGAAAGCGGCCGCCGGTGCGGCTGTTGAGCGCGGGCAGCACGCTCACGGCGCCGAGCATGCCGAGCAGGGCCCCGAGGCCGAGCAGCAGCAACGCTTCGCCGAGCACGAGTGCGGCAACCACGCGATCGGTGAAGCCGACCGTCTTCAGCACGGCCAGCTCGGGAATGCGCTCGCGTATGGCCTGCGCCATCGTGTTGCCCGTGAGCAGCAAGATGGTGAAGAAGACTGCGATCAGGATGCGCGTGACGAGGGCACCGAGGTCGCCGATCTGCTTGGCGAAGCCGATGGCGAACTCCTTCTCCGGCTGTGTCTTCGTCTCGTCGGGCGAGTTGGCGAAGAGCCGATCGATCTCGCCGCTGATCGCGCGGGCCTGGCCGGGATCGTCGATGCGGACGATGTACCAGCCCGTCTTGCCGCGGCCGAACTGGCGCGCCTCGTCGAAGTACGCGACGTTGATCAGCACCATGTCGGTATTGCCGCGCACGGCGGGATCCTCGGCGTCGAGCGTGCCGACGAGGTCGAACTCCCAGTTCAGGCTGCCATCGGTCTTGGCGTGAATCTCCGAGGCGATCGGCAGCTTCTGCCCGACCGTCCAGCCGTAGCGATCGACGAGCCGGCGGCCGGCGATGGCGCCCGTCCGCGTGTTCACGAAGGCCTCGCGGTGCGCCGGCGAGACGGTGAACTCGGGGTACATGTCGAGATAGCGCGCGGGATCCACCGCGAAGACGGGGAACGCGTTGCTCTCGTTCTGATACTTCGCGCCGAACCAGTCGGCGGAGGCGACGGCCACGACGCCGGGCACGCGCTCGATCGCCCGCGTGTGCGCGATCGGCAGCGGCTCGATGATCGAGTAGCGCGCGATCGTCAGCAGTCGACGCGCGTCGGCCGTGTCGGCGCCCGACTCGAAGGCCACCTGCACCGCCTGCAGCAGGCCGAACAGCAGGAACGCGACCACCACCGACAGCAGCGTCAGCACCGTGCGCGTCGTCTTGCGGAAGAGCTGCGCCCAGACGAGACGGGTCATCGCGGGGTCTCGTCCGCCGGCGCCAGCGTGCCCTTGTCGAGGTGCAGGCTGTGCTGTGCGTACTCGGCGGCCTTCGGGTCGTGGGTCACCATGACGATCGTCTTGCCGTGCTGGCGGTTCAGCATCTGCAGCAACAGCATGATCTCGTGCGCGGTGGCGCGATCGAGATCACCCGTGGGCTCGTCGCACACGAGCAGGGTGGGATCGGAGACGATGGCACGCGCGATGGCGACGCGCTGCTCCTGCCCGCCCGAGAGCTCCTTCGGCTTGTGACGCGCGCGGTCGCGCAGCCCCACCAGCTCGAGGGCGATGGCGGCGCGGCGGCGGCGCTCGGCGGCGCCGAGCGAGGTGAGCAGCAGCGGCAGCTCGACGTTCCGCAGCGCAGAGAGCACCGGCAGCAGGTTGTAGAACTGGAACACGAAGCCGACGTTGGCCGCCCGCCAGCGCGCGAGGTCGCCGCCCGAGAGCTGATCGATACGGCGGCCGTCGACGGTGATCGTCCCGGCCGTCGGCGTGTCGAGACCGCCGATGAGATTCAGCAGCGTCGTCTTGCCGGAGCCGGAGGGACCCATCAGCGCGACGAAGTCGGCGCGCGCGATGTCGAGATCGATCCCGTGCAGGACCTCGATGCGCTCGCCGCCGCGGCGATAGGTCTTGGTGACGCCGCGAATCTCGATGAGCGCGCTCATGGCCGGCTCAGCGCGCGCTCTCGGCCACGCGCACGGCGCCGCCGTCCCGGAGGGAGGCCGGCGGCGACACCACCACGCGCTCGCCGGCACGTAGCCCCGTCACGACCTCGCGATCGGCACCCGCCATCTTGCCGATGGTGACCGGCCGCCGCACGGCCTTGCCGTCGAGGACCACGAACACGGCGGCGCTGCCGCCGTCGCCGCGGATGGCCTCGGCCGGCACGAGCACGAGCGAGGTCGCCGGCGCCCGCCGCGTGGCCGCGCCCGGCTCGAGAAATCCGACACGCACGCCCATGTCGGGCACGATGCGCGGGTCCTTCGACTTGACGGCGACGCGAACCTTCACCGTCGCCTTGCTGCGATCGGCGGTCGGGATGATGGCGATGACCGAGCCCGGAATCTTCCAGTCGGGATACGCGTTGAGCGTTGCCTCCACGGCCTGCTCGGGCGCGACGCGATTGATGAACGATTCGTTCACGTCGACCTGGATCTCGAGGGAGTCCATGTCGACGATGGTCCCGATGCCGGTGCGCGTGAAGCCGCCGCCGGCGGAGATCGGCGAGATCATCTCGCCGGGCTGGGCCGACTTCGTCACCACCACGCCGCTGAACGGCGCGCGAATCACCGTGTTGTCGAGCTGGACCTCGGCGACCGACACGGACTCACGGGCGGCGCGGACCTGCTCGGTGTTCGCGACCAGCCGGGCGCGGAACATGTCGCGCTGCGCGCGCGCGGCGTCGATCGCCTGGGCGCTCACGAGCTCGCGCTGGAAGAGCTCCTGCGCGCGCCTGTAGTCGCTCTCCGCCTGCTGGAGCAGGGCGCGGATCTCGCCCTCCTGCGACGTCGCCACCGAGAGCTGCGCGCGGGCCAGCGACAGCTGCGCCCGGGCCTCGGTGTCGTCGAGGCGCGCGAGGATGTCGCCCTCGCGGACGCGCATGCCCTCTTCGATGCGCACCTCGGTCACTTTGCCGGTGATCTTCGCCGACACGGTGGCCTGCCGCCGGGCGGTGACGTAGCCGCTCGCGTCGAGGACCGAGCCCGGCGTCTCGGAGGCGGCGCTCCGCGCCGTCGCCGTCTTGACGGTGGTCGGCGCCAGCCGCACGAATGCGAGCCAGCCGCCGGCGCCGGCGAGCAGTGCGGCGGCCACCGCGATCAGCAGCCAGCGGCGGCGCGGACGGGGCGGCTGGCCATCGCGGTCGATACGAAGCTCTTTGAGCAGCTCGGAGGTGTCCAACTCGATCAGTGTGCCACACCACGCGTGCGGCACCGGGCGTGCGGGGAGACTAGGCGACGGAGCGACGTTTGCGGCCGACCGCGCGGTTGGCGGCGCTCGCGCGTCGCGGCGACGGCAACTTTTGGCGATCCGACCAGAACTCGCGCCACGGATCCTCGGCGGCCAGGCGCTCGAGGACGCTGCGGACGTTCAGCCGCGCAGGGTCGAGGTCGGCGCGGAGTTCGTCCCAGCTGAGCGGCGTCGATACCGGCGCGTGCGGCCGGTGACGGACGGAGTACGGAGCCACGAGGGTCGCCCCGCAGACGTTGCGCGCGAGGTCGAGATAGACGCGGCCGCCGCGCCCGCTCTTCGCGAAGCTCGACGTCGTGAGGTCGGGTGCCTTCGCGATCACCCGCTCGGCGAGCAGGCCGGCGTAGGCGAGCACGTCGGCGTGGGGGGTGCGCGGCCGCAACGGAACGAGGACGTGGAGGCCCTTGCCGCCGGTGGTCTTCACATAGCTGCGCAGGCCCGCGTCGTCGAGCACCTCGCGCAACACCCCGGCCGCCTGAACGGCGTCGGCGAAGCGTGCCGCGGGGTCGAGATCGAAGGCGAGCCAGTCGGCCACGTCGAGCGAGCCCGCCCGGCAGCTCGTCAGGTGCAGCGACAGCCCGCCGAGATTCACGAGCGCCAGCAGCGTCGCGACGTCGTTGCCGAGCGGGTAGTGCACGAGGCGATTCACGCTGGTGGCCCGGATGGCAACGGTCGGGATGCCGAGCCTCTCGGCAACCGCGAAGTTCTTCTGATAGAAGCACCGTCCGCGGAATCCGTCGGGACATCGCTCGACGGTCAGCGGTCGGTTGACGGTGAAGGGCAGGAGCCGGGTTGCCACGCGGGCGTAATAGCCGGCAACCTCACCCTTGGTGATCCCCTCGTCGGACCACCAGACTTTGTCGGCGTTCGTGATGGTCACGTCAGCGACCCGTGCCGTGCTCATCGCGCTCGCGCCTCCCTCGTGAGGACGGATCGTATCACGCGCGCGCTCGTCGTCCTGGTGGCATCACCTTTGCGCACCATCGCCTCGGGAGGCCCGTATGCAAGAACGCAAAGACGACTTCGTCGGCCGTCACTTGATCGTCGATGCCTCGACGTACACGCGCCGCAACCTGAGCTCTACCGATACCGTGTTCGCGCTCTTCGAGGCGCTGAACCGCAATCTCGACATGACCGCCGTCTTGCCGCCGATCGTCTGCCGGTATCCATTTGCCAACGACGAGATCGCCAGCTTCTGCGACGACATCGAGCGCGAGCTGTCGACGAAGGTACGCGACGTCAGTCTCGCGCCCGTGCGCGTGATGCGCGAGTTCCTGCGGCGCCGGCAGCTGGAAGAGAGCGGCGTCACCGGCGTCAGCATCTGGGCGGAGTCCCACGCGGCCATCCACACGTGGGACGAGGACAACTACTACGCCTTCGACGCGTTCAGCTGTCGTGACTTCCGGCCGAAGGACGCGCTCCGACTGCTCCTCACTCACTTCGACATCGAGATGCTGAACTGTGTGAACCTGTTTCGCTTCCAGCGCTCGATCCCTCGCGTGTCGAATTTTCAGGTCAACGACGACTGGGAAGTTCTCGTCGACGGGCGCGTGGTCGGCGAGCTCGACTCGATCGACTTCGGCGACATCTGTGGGCGGCTGGAGCCGGCTACGAGCGGAGGGGCCGCAGCCGCGTGATCGCCTCCGCCGGCCCGAACGGCTCGAAGCGGCCGGCCAGCGCCCGTGGCCATACCTTCACGGCCGTGAATCGATCCAGCGCCCGGGCCAGCGCGATGGCGGTCGGAGGGCGCTCGCGCGGATTTCTTTCGAGGCACGCCTCGATCACGCCCGTCAGCTCGGCCGGCAGCGCGCGCGCGAACCGCGGGCGTTCGACGAGCTGCGGATAGCGCGCGGCCAGCGCGACGCCGGACCCGTTCACCCCCGGCGGGAAGGGCCGTTCGCCGGTGAGGAGCTCGACGAGCATCACGGCGAGGCCCCACACGTCCGTCGCGGGGGTGAGCGCCGCCCGCGTGATCTGCTCGGGCGCGAGGTACTGCGGCGTGCCGCTGCGATCCGGTGGACGCCGGCGCGGCGTCAATCGCCAGGCAACGCCGAAGTCCAGCAGCACGGGGCGACCGTCACGCAGGATCACGTTCGACGGCTTGAGATCGCGATGCAGAAAGCCGCGCGCGTGCACGTGCGCGACGGCGGCGGCGACGTGCTGCACGATCCGCACGCCGTCGTCGACCTCGAATGGCCCGTCGGTCTTGAGGACGTCGCGGAGCGTGCGCGTGCCCACGTGCTCGAGCAAGAGGTACGGCATGGCCGTCGCGTGCCGCTGGTCCACGAGCCGCACGATTCCGGGATGCGCGACCAGCGAGAGCACCTGCCCCTCGGTCTTCAGACGCCGCCGGTGCGCCGCCTCCTTCTCATCCGACGGCCGCAGGCGTTTGCACACGAGCGGCGCGAGCAAGCCGTGGTGCCACACGGCGAAGACGTCGGCGCTCATCCCGCGTGCGATGCGATACGCGATGGTGACGTCGTCGATCCGCGTGCCCGGCCCGGGGCCGGCCGCCTCCGACGCTGCGTGGGAGGCGGTCGATCTACTCGCCGACGCGCGGAGGATGCCCGTCACCCGTGGTGGTGTCCGAGTCCATCGTCGTCGTTCCGAGAGTCGTTCCGGTCGTCGTTCCGGTGGTCGACTCCTCGCCGTCATCCTCGGCCTGCGGAAAGCCGCTCTGGGTGTCGATGGCCATGGTGCACTTCCTTCCGACAAACTCGACGCCCGTGGCGGCGCCGGCGCCCGTTGGAGTGCAATTCCGAGGCCTGTTGGAGATGGGGGGCCTCGAAGGGCCCCCCATACCCCCCGGCGTTCGTCGCGCC
>DASTCJ010000007.1:0-8482 GCA_035605575.1 Candidatus Methylomirabilota bacterium | reverse complement strand
CGAGGTGAGGTGCGTGCCGACCGGGACGCGCTCGCTCCAGATGTACTTCACCGCCTTGGGACCGGTGATGCGCGAATGCTCGACGAGCATGTAGACGGCGAGCGGGCTGTCGTTCTTCCCCGACCGCTCGTCGGCGCCGCTCGGAAACTGGCGTGGGCGCCAGGACCAGGCCAGCATCGGCCGGGCGGCGAGGTCCCAGGTTTTCGTCTCGCGTGCGGCCTGAATGCCGAGGCCTTTGGAGGCGGCGCGGAGGAAGTGGATCCCGCCCTCCTCGGCGACCTTATATACGTCTCGTCCGGCGTCCTTGCGGACCTTCCAGTCGGCAGGAAACTCGCCGACCTTCGATTGCTTGAAGTCCTCGAGGGTGATGCAGTCGGCGCCCTGCGCGTCGACGAGAAGTGGCAGCGCCGGCAGCAGCAGCAGGACCGCGAGGGCAAGAAGAGGCGCGCGCGTCATGCCGCTCGGCGGTGCAACCGCGGGGCCATCACCGACCGCGGCGCCACCAGTGATGCACGAGATTGTCGACGACTTCGCCGAGCTGGCCGATCGTCCGGCACTCCTTGACGAAGTCGCACGCGGGCGCGTAGATCGGCATCACGCTGTCGCCAATGCCCCAGCCCCACTGTCCTTCGGGGTTCAGCCAGATGATGCCCTTCACGCGCTCACGGATGAGTCGCAGCGCCCAGCCCTGCGGATCGTTGTAGTTGTTCCGCGCGTCCCCGAGGATCATCACGGTCGTCTTGCGGTCGAGCGACTCGAGCTCCGCATTGGCGAAGCGGCTGAACGCGTAGCCGAAGTCGGAGCGACAGTGATAGTCGACCGGCGCCGCCTTGAGCGCCCACTCGATGGCCCGCTCGACGGGGTAGTTGTTGAAGGCCTGCGTGACCTCGGCGATCTCGGACACGAAGACGAACGAGCGCACGTGGCTGAAGCACTCCTGCAAGCTCCACACGAGCTGCAGCATGAACCGCGAGGCGTTGCGCACCGAGTCGGAGACGTCGCAGATGGTGATGAGCTTCGGCTTGTCGCGATGCCGCCGCTTGAGGAAGACCTCCATCGGCACGCCGCCGTACTGCAGGCTCTTGCGAATGGTGCGGCGCGTGTCGAGTCGCCCGCGCTCCTCCTGGCGCTGGCGCAGGGCCAGCGCATCCTTGATCTTGCGCGCCAGCCGGGCCACCACGCTCTTCATCTGCGCCACCTCATCGGGCGTCAGCGCGAAGAGCGGCTTGTCGGACAGCACCTCGCGCGTGAGCTTCTCGCCCTGCCGGTAGGCGCGTCGCTCGAGCTCGCGCTCGACGTGCTGCCGGATCATCCGGTTGAAGGCCTCCAGGCGCAGCTCGAGGTAGTTCCGGATCCGCGCGAGCTGGCCAGGGTCGAGGCCCTTCGCCTCGAGCATCTTCATGATCTTCTCGATGTCCCGCTCGATCATCGACCAGTCGAAGCGGTCCGAGATCTTGCGCGAGAAGTAGCCGACCTGGAGGAAGTACATCAGCCGCTCGAGCCCGGCGTTCTGGCCGCCGGCGCGAATGGCCATCTCCATCTCGCTCCCCTGCCCCCGCATGAGCAGCTCGGTGAGATCGTCGAGCTCGAGACCGTCCTCGTCCATCATCCTGTCGAGCATGTCCTGCACGCGCGGATCCTCGGGACCGAGCGCTTTCTTGAGTCCCGCGCCGAGCGCCTCGAGATCCATGAAGTACAGGTTGAACAGCCGGTCGAACGTCTCGAGATCGCGCGACTCCTTCACCAGCGTGGCCGCCAGCGAGGACTTGAACGTCTCGCGGTCGGCGAGCCCGATCTCCGCGCTGGCGGCCAGCGCATCCAGCGCCTCCGACGGCGAGATGCGGAGCTCCGCGCGGCGCAGATCGCCGATGAACTCCAGGATCCGCTGGTCCATATTACGAGGACTCGGCCAGAACCTTGTCGAGGGCGCCCTTCACGCGCTCGAGGTCCTTCTCGTACTTCACGAGCATCGTGAGCGTCGATTCCACGAGAGCGGCGTCGAGCTGCTTGGCGTTCAGGATCACGAGCGAGCGCGCCCAGTCCAGCGACTCGGAGACTGAGGGCGGCTTGCGGAGCTCCAGCCCGCGGATCTTCTGCACCGCCGCCACCACCGCGCGCGCCAGCTTCTCCGGGATCTCGGGCACCTTCAGTCGGATGATCTCCAGCTCCTCGGCCGGCGCCGGGAAGTCGATGAACAGGTGCAGGCAGCGGCGCTTCAGCCCATCCGAAAGCTCGCGCGCGTTGTTCGACGTGAGGACGACGAGCGGCACGTGCCGCGCCTTCACGGTGCCGAGCTCGGGCACCGAGACCTGGAAGTCGGACAGCACCTCGAGCAGGAACGCCTCGAACTCGGGCTCCGCCTTGTCGATCTCGTCGATCAGCAGCACCACCGGCGCTTCGGACTGGATCGCCGACAGCAGCGGCCGCGGCGAGAGGAACCGATACGAGAAGAAGGCGTCGTCCTGACCGGCGATGCGCGCGACAGCATCCGGAAGCGACGGCGCGTCCGCGATGAGCTCCCCGATGCGTTCCTTCAACAGCTGCGTGTAGAGAAGCTGCTTGGCATACTTCCACTCGTAGAGCGCCTTGCCCTCGTCGAGGCCTTCGTAGCACTGCAGGCGGATGAGCGGACGCGACGTGATGTCCGCGAGCGTCTTCGCCAGCTCGGTCTTGCCGACACCGGCGGGACCTTCGATGAGCACGGGACGGCCCATTCGCTCGGCCAGGTAGACGACCGTCGCGATGCGACGGCCGGCGATATAGCGCGCGCTCTTGAAGCGTTGCTGGACGTCCTCGACCGAGTCGAACATGTCGCCCCCGTAGGTCGGATCGAATTGCGGGACTGAACCCGCGTTCATTGTATCCCAGTGTGTACAATCGCGGCATGACCGATACTGGCGAGGCCGCGCGCTATCACCGCTGGCAGCTCTGGCTCGCGCTCGCCCGCGTCGCATTGACCGGGGCGTTCTTCATCGCCGTCCTCGCCAGCGGCGCCGCGCATCGCCTCGCCGCGATTGCGGCGTCGCTCACCGCGTCGGCGGCGCTCCAGGTCGGCGTCGTGGCCATCGCGCTCGGCACCGTGCACACGGCGCTCGGCATGCCGCTCGCCTGGCTCGGCGGATTTCACTGGCCGCGCCGCTTCGGGCTCCTGCATCAACCGCTCGGCGGCTGGCTACTCGATCGCGCCAAGGCCGCCGCGCTCGGTGGTGCCGTCGCCCTCGCCGGCGTCGAGGCGCTCTACGCGCTGCTCCGTGCCACGCCGCTCTGGTGGCTCGGCATGGCGGCGCTGGCCTTCGCGTTCTCCATCGTCGTCACCGCCGTGCTTCCGGTGTGGGTGCTGCCGCTGTTCTATCGGCTCACGCCGCTCGCCGACGAGTCGCTACACACGCGGCTGCTCTCCCTCGCCGGCCAGGCCGGTGTGCCGGCGCTCGGCGTGTGGGTGGCCGACCAGTCCCGCAAGAGCCGCACGGCGAACGCCGCCGTGGTCGGACTCGGACGCACGCGGCGGATCCTCCTCTACGACACGCTCACCGCGTCGTTCCGTCCCGAGGAGATCGAGGCCGTGCTGGCGCACGAGCTCGGACATCACGTTCACGGCGACATGCGGCGCGGTCTCCTCGCTCAGGGCACGCTGAGCCTCGTGATGTTCTGGCTCGCGGATCACGCCTTGCGCGCGGGTGTCGGATTCTGGGGACTGACGGACGTCGCCGATCCCGCGGGTCTCGCCTGGTTCGCGCTCGTCGCGCTCGTGCTCGGCCTCGTCACGGCGCCGCTCGCGAATGGCTTCTCGCGATTGCTCGAGCGGCAGGCCGACGACTTCGCGCTGGCGCTCACCCGCGATCCGGGCGGCTTCATCGGCGCCATGGAGCGCCTCGCCTCCCTGAACCTCGCCGAGCGCCGCCCGCATCGACTGAAGGAGCTCGTGCTCTACTCGCATCCCGCGCTCGATCGCCGCATTGCCCGCGCCCGCGCCGCGCTCTAGCGTGGCTGCGAAGGAGACGTGATGGCTTCGGTCCGGACCACGCTACGCCAGCTCGTGAGCCGCAAGAACGGTCTCGTCGTACCCGGCGCCTACGACGGCATCTCCGCCCGACTCGTCGAGCGCACGGGCTTTCCGGCCGTCTACATGAGCGGCTACGGCACGTCGGCCTCGCGGCTCGGTCTGCCGGATCTCGGCTACGCGGGCCTCGCGGAGATGGCCGATCACGCGCGCAACCTCGCCGCCGCAGTGACGATTCCGCTCATCGCCGACGCCGATACCGGCTACGGCAACGCGCTGAGCGCGCGGCGCACCGTGCAGGCGTACGAGGCCGCCGGTGTCGCCGCGCTGCACATCGAGGATCAGGTGGCGCCGAAGCGCTGCGGTCATCTGTCGGGGCATCAGATCATCCCGCTCGGCGAGTTCGCGGGAAAGATCCGGGCCGCCGCCGAGGCACGCACCGACCCGGATCTCATGATCATCGCCCGCACGGACGCCATCTCGGCCATGGACTTCGACGAGGCGCTGCGGCGCGGCGAAGCCGCCGCCAAAGCCGGCGCCGACATGCTGTTCATCGAGGCGCCGCGCGACGAAGAGCAGGTGCGCCGCGTCGCCGGCGCCTTCGACACGCCGCTGCTCTACAACTACGCGCCCGGCGGCCGCTCCCCGCTCCTGCCGTTCTCCCGGCTGCGCGAGCTCGGCTACGCGGTGATCCTGCTGCCGATCGACGCGCTGCTGGTGGGTGTGCGCGCCATCGCGGAATTCCTGGTCGAGGTCAAGCAGCGGGACGACGTGCTGTCGATGACCGATCGTTACATGCCGTTCGCCGACTTCAACCGTCTCATCGGTGCTGTCGAGCAGATGGCGCTGGCCGATCGTTACAAGGACGGGTAGCGCGCGGCGTCGGCCTAAGCGCTGTTCACCGTCCGGGTGATCCGGTCGATCAGGACCTCGACGTCGTACGGCTTGGTGAAGATTTCCACGGCGTCGGTGGGACCCACGAATCGCTCCAGCGCGAGTTTGTTGGTGGTGGTGACGATCACCACGCGGCCTTCCATCGCCCGGCTCGAGCGCACCAGCTGGAGAAACGCCCAGTTGTGATCGTACGGCGGCGGCACGTCCCAGATGAGGAACTGCGGGTCGTGCGTCTCGAGATACTTGAGGAAATCCGTCCGCCCTCGCTTGATGTCGTCCACGGTGAGCCTGCACGGTCTCCCAGCCCTCGCGCTCGAGCAACGTCCGCAGCATCTCCACCGTGTCCTCGCTCGAGTTGATGACGGCGACCTTCACCATGGGCCGGAGGGGATGCTAAAGACGTGCCGGCGGGTGAGAGGACGACATTCTCTGCGTTCCGCCTCGCAGAAGCCTCCGGTATCGGTGAGTCTTAAGGAGGCGCGAGCCGCCGCCCTCTCCGTGGCGGAGGAACCCAAGCGCGGTGCGACTCCGCCGAATTTGACGGCAGCGTACGGTCGAGTTACAGCACCAGCGGGGTCTCTCATCCACCCCGTTCCGCGCGTTCGACGCCGTGCGACGATTATGCGGCGATGCTCATTACCGCAACGGCTGCGTTCATCGCGCCCGCGGCGCGACGCCGATTCTGTTGAGACCGAGGACCGAAATTCCGTAGCGCGTGCCAAATTCGGGCTCGCTGTCCTTGTCTCTGAGAATCGAGGACACCTTGTATCGCAGGACCCCTCCCGCGTAGCTGATGTCGTGCACCCACACGCCCATCTCCGTGACGTGTTCGTCGTCGCAGACGAATGACAGGTCCCACCCGGTGAGGACCGGCCACGCGTACTGAAACGGGATATTTTCGATCGTGTGGTCCGTCGTTGTGATTCGCCCCTTTGACGTGATGCAACCGGTGAATGCGCCGACGTCCTCCACGGGGCGGACCGTGAACGGTCGATGGATCACCCCGATGTTGTTGCCCGCCAACGCCGAAAATTTCTCCATGAACATGAATTTACGCTTTGCGGCGTTGTCCTTGAAGACCGCGTGCGACTCCCAGCTGACGAATCCGTCATCGATCCGACTCGCGTTCGAAGGAAGCGCCGGCTGCGCGAACGGGGTATCGTACGTTTTTTCGAATTCGATGAGTGCGGTACTGGGTCCCATGCTGTACCCGACTTGGAGCACGTTATGATCTTCCTGATTGGGGTCACCGAGGTGCGGAAATGCTTGCTGGAAGCTGTCGCCGCCCCAATCGAACCAAAAGCCTTCTGGTAATGCCGTCACGAATCCTTTCCCGATGAAGCCAAGATCGCCCTTGAAGCCCGCCGCCGTGACGAGCGCGGTCTCTTCGTTGGCCTTTTGAGCGGAGTAAGCGAGGCTGAGGGTGGGAACATCGTCCTGCGCGATCGCGTCGATGACAGCCTGGTTCCACGCGACGACGGCATAGTGATAGCACCACTCGTACGCATCGTCGAAATTCTTGTCGCGGATGACGCCCGACGCCATCCACTTCAGCGTATTGCCTTCCTTCCGGATGTTGCTGATGCGCGTGCTGATCTGAGCAACCTTGTGATCCTTGCTGAGGTAGCGGAGTTCCCAGCCGTTCAGAAATACTGTCGCGGCTGTGGCATAGGCAGGCAAGGTCTTCTGTCCGTCGACCACGAGAAACGTTTTGGTCCCCGGCCCATCAGACCTAGCACAAGCCTTTTCCTGCTCGATGAAGACGACATTCGGATCTTCGAGCGCAGCGACCCGTGCGGACGATGCAATGCTCGCGGTGACCCTGGCGAGGAACGGCACGTCCTCTCGACCGGCGCGATCGGTCGGCCGGACGAGCGGAGCAACCTGCGCGGTTGCACCGGGAAAGCAAACCATCTGTGCGACAAGCGGCGCCACAGCGAAGATTGCTGAGCGCCACCACCAAGCCGAAGATCCGCGTAATACGCCGCGCGGTGTGCTCATCTTACGCTCCTCTTATAGGCGGGCGAGTTACTCGTCGATGACCTGATCCGCCCGCAGCAGCAGCGAGGGCGGGATGATAAGGCCAAGCGCCTTCGCGGTCTTGAGGTTGATTACGAACGCGAACTTCGTGGGCCGCTCGACGGGAATGTCGGCCGGTTTTTCTCCTTTGAGGATGCGGTCGACATAGATCGCTGAGCGCCGGATCACCACGTCGAGATCTGGTCCGTAACTACGGAGTCCGCCCTCCGTCGCCCATGGGCCCCAGCCCGACGCGAGCAGCAAACGATTTCGAGCCGCCAGCTCGAGTATGCGGGCCCGGTTCAGTGTCATCAGCCTCGAAGAAACCACGACAAGCGCATCCATTCGTTGCCGGTTCGCGGATGCAAGTGCGCCCGTCAGGTCGTCTGGCCGCCGCACTTCGAGCGACTCCACTTGCACTCCCAGCAAGCGGCCGGCAGCTTGCGTCGCCGGAAACTCGCCATCCGGATGGTTCGGATTCCACAGAACCGCGACACGGGTCAACGTGGGTGCCGCTTCCCTGAGCAACTGCAGACGCTTGCCGGCCAACTCGGACGATACGAACGTTACGCCGGTCACGTTTCCACCGGGACGCGCGAACGTGGTGACGAGGCCACCTTGCACGGGATCCGCGCTCGTGATCATCACGATCGGTATGGTTGCGGTGGCCCGTTTCGCAAATGGTGCGACATCGCCACCGACTGCGATGATTAGATCGGGCTTCGACCGAACGAGGTCGCTCGCGAGGGCCGGGAGCCGGTCCGGCTGTCCCTCCGCGTAGCGATGCTCGAAGGCGATGTTCCGGCCTTCGACGTAACCCAGGGCCTCCAACGCAGCACGAATTATGGGGAAGGCGTCCGTGTCAGGAGTGCCGAAGAGAAGTACACCAAAGCGTGGCATCTTCGCGTGCTGCGCATCGAGCGGGAGTGCCGAGGCGAGCACGAGTCCCAGGCCGGTCACGAATGCTCGGCGCTTCATCTCAGTTTCCACGCCTGCTGCACCACGGCTGCGTACGGCGCGGCGAGGAAGGCAACCGAGCCCACCAGAGAACCGCGCCGGTCAATGAGTGACGACATGCCCACCTTTATCGGCGGCATCGTAGCGCGTTCCCAGAGCCTGCGTCGTCACTAGGCTATCCCCGTCCGTCGCTGTCCGTGACCCTCGGCCGCGTTGAGGTTTTCACCGGCGAGCGCTTCAGCGCCTGCAGCTGCTCGGCGTCCTAGGGATCGGCGCTCGCGATGGCCCGGGCGACGGCGCGGGGAAAGCGCGCGTGGACGGCGGCGGTGTCAGCAGCCATCATCGCGCCGCGCGCTCCGTCGCCCTCGCGCAATGCACTCGCGAACGCCGTCTCGGTTAATGGTGGCTGGCGCTGACACGTCGACGTCGCGCCCATCGGCTACGGCCACGTTGAGAACTATCGTGTTTCAACTTTGCGGAGTCGCAGCGCGTACCGTAAATATCCTCCCTTCGCTGAGCTGGTCGTACTCGCCACCGCACGAGCGGTTGTCATGACGCCTCGGATATCCCGCGATGGCGCGAACTTCACTGAAGAGTGCATCGTCGCGCAGG
>DASTCJ010000171.1:0-8238 GCA_035605575.1 Candidatus Methylomirabilota bacterium | reverse complement strand
GAGCATGCTTCGAGTCACCCAGCGCGCCGATTACGGGTTGATGGCGATTCATGATATCGCCGTCCACGATGCCGTCGGGTCGGTCAGCGCCAAGCGCATCGCCGAGGAGTTCTCCATCCCTCCCGAGCTGATGGCGAAGATCCTTCAGCGGCTCGCCAAGCAGGGGTTGATCGAGAGCCAGAACGGTCCGAAGGGCGGATACACGCTGTCCCGGCGGCCGGCCGAGATCACGGTCGGCGAGGTGATCCGCGCGCTCGAAGGGCCGATCAACATCGTGAGCTGTCTCGAGGGCGACTGCGCGCAGATCGAGCGCTGCAATCTTCGCCGTCCGGTCCACAAGCTGCAGGCCGCGATCAGCCAGGTGCTCGACACGATGAGCCTGGCCGAGCTGACCAGTGACGACGTTCCAGAGCTCTTGTCGATCAAGGGGTGACGAGGATATGGCGCTGAAGTTTCCGATCTTCATGGACGCACAGTCGACGACGCCGTGTGATCCGCGGGTGGTCGACGCGATGCTTCCGTACTTCACCGAGAAATTCGGACATCCCGCCAGCCGCAATCATCCGTTCGGCTGGGAGGCCGAGGCCGCCGTCGATGTGGCGCGACAGCGTCTGGCCACGCTGATCGGGGCGCGCGACCCGAAGGAGCTCGTCTTCACGTCGGGCGGGACGGAGTCGATCAATCTCGCGCTCAAGGGTGCGGCGGAGATGTACCGGGAGAAGGGCAACCACATCGTCACCACGGTCATCGAGCAGCGCGCGGGACTCGACGTCTGCAAGCGGCTCGAGCGTCAGGGCTTCGCCGTCTCCTACGTGCCGGTCGACGCCGACGGTCTCGTGTCCGTCGACGCCATCCGCGCGGCGATCACCGACAAGACGGTGCTGATCTCCGTGATGTTCGCGAACAACGAGATCGGCACCATTCAGGACATCGCCGCCGTCGGCAAGCTCGCCAAGGAAAAGGGGATCCTCTTTCA
The DNA here is from genome assembly GCA_035605575.1 of Candidatus Methylomirabilota bacterium. GTDB lineage: Bacteria > Methylomirabilota > Methylomirabilia > Rokubacteriales > CSP1-6 > AR12. The sequence continues at coordinate 7,262 of DASTCJ010000171.1, read as the reverse complement.
CACCGACGCGACACAGGCCGTCGGCAAGATTCCCGTGGACGTGGAAGCCATGGGCATCGATCTGCTGTCGTGCACGGCGCACCTCATGTACGGTCCGAAGGGCGTGGGCGCGCTCTACGTGCGGCGCAAGGGCCCGCGCGTGCGGCTGGCGCCCATGATGGACGGAGGCGGCCACGAGCGCGGGATGCGGTCCGGCACGCTGCCGGTGCCGCTCATCGTGGGCTTCGGCAAGGCGGCTGAGATCGCCGGCGCCGAGATGGGCACCGAGGGGGAGCGCCTGGCGAAGCTGCGCGACCGGCTGCAGGACATCATCCTCTCGAGCGTCGACGAGGCGTTTCTGAACGGCCGCGCCGACCGCCGGCTGCCGCAGAACCTGAACATCTCGTTCGCGTACGTCGAAGGCGAGTCGGTGCTGATGGGACTCAACAAGGAGACGGCGCTCTCGTCGGGCTCGGCGTGCACGTCGGCGACGCTCGAGCCGTCGTACGTGATCGCGGCCCTCGGCGCCTCGGCCGAGCTGGCGCATTCGTCGATTCGCTTCAGCCTGCATCGATTCACCACCCCGGAAGAGGTCGAGTACGTGGGGCAGCGCACGGTGGAAGTGATCAAGCGGTTGCGCGACATGTCGCCACTCTACGAGCTGGCGAAAGAGGGCGTGGATCTGAAGTCGATCAAGTGGAAGGCGGAGTAAGGGGGAGATCGGAATGGCATACAGCGACAAGGTCGTCGACCACTACAACAACCCGCGCAACGTCGGCTCGTTCGGGAAGGACACGCCGGGTGTCGGCACGGGTCTGGTCGGGGCGCCGGAATGTGGTGACGTCATGAAGCTGCAGATCAAGGTCAACCTGGAGACGGGCGTCATCGAGGACGCGAAATTCAAGACCTTCGGCTGCGGCAGCGCCATCGCGTCCTCGAGCCTGGCCACCGAGTGGCTCAAGGGCAAGACGGTCGACGAGGCGGCCAAGATCAAGAACACCGACATCGTCAACGAGCTGAAGCTGCCGCCCGTGAAGATCCACTGCTCGGTGCTCGCCGAGGATGCCATCAAGGCGGCGCTGGCGGATTACAAAGAGAAGCAGGCGACCACGGCCGTCGCCGCGGCATCGAAATAGCGGAGGGATCGGAGAATGGCGCTCGCGCTGTCCGACGCGGCAAAGAAGCAGGTGAAGCAGCTCAAGGAGGCGCAGAACCTCCCGGAGACGGTCTTCCTGCGCATGGGGGTGAAGGGCGGTGGCTGTTCAGGAATGTCGTACGTGCTCGAGTTCGACAGCGAGAAGGGGCCGCACGACAAGGAGTTCGACATCGACGGCGTCAAGGTCGTCGTCGACAAGAAGAGCTACCTCTATCTGAACGGCACGACCCTCGACTACGTGACGCAAGGGCTGACGGGCGGCTTCACGTTCGTCAATCCCCAGGCGAAGTCGAGCTGTGGCTGCGGGACGTCGTTCTCGGCGTAAGCCGGGGTCCCGCGCTCACCACGTGAACGGGCCCGGGCGAGGGCCCGTTCTGATTTTGGAGGACCGGTGAACTTCTTCGAGGTGTTCGAGCTGCCGCGGCGCCTGACCATCGACGGCGACGATCTGCAGCGGCGGTTCTACGCGCTGGCCCGGCGGACGCATCCTGACTTTCATCAGTCGGCGCCGCCTGCGGAGCGCGCGGCGGTAGAGGAGCGCGCCGCGCTCGTGAATGCCGCCTACCGGACGCTGCGCGATCCCATCGCCCGCGTGGACTACCTCGTCCGCCTGGAAGAGGGCCGCTCGACGCGGGAAGGCGGCGAGGCGCGCCCGAAGGCGCCGCCGGCGCTCCTGGCGGAGATGTTCGAGATCCAGGAAGCGCTCGCCGAGGCGAAGGCGGGGCCGCTCGACGACGCCACGCGTGCCACGCTCGTCGAACAGCGTGACCGCCTCCTCGAGCGCTATGGCGCCGAGGAACGGCGCCTCACCGGACCGCTGGCTGCGCAGTGGGACGGTGCCGCGCCGGCGGAGCGGCCGGACGCCCTCGCGGCGCTGAAGGCGGCGCTGGCGGCGCGGGCGTACCTGCGCACCGTGATCACCGATCTGGCGGAAGCGTTGGGAGAGGAGGAGTCGGGTGTCGCGCATCATCGGCATTGACCTCGGCACCACCAACAGTCTCGTCGCCTACGTGGACGAGAAGTCGGGGCTGCCGCGCGTCATTCCCGACGCGGAAGGGCGTACGCTGCTGCCGTCTGTCGTGGGTTTCACGCCGGACGGCCTGATCGTCGGCGAGGCGGCGCGGCGCCAGCTCGCGCGGCGCCCTGCGCACACCGTGTACTCGGTCAAACGGCTGATGGGACGCGGCTACGAAGACGTCAAGAACGAGCTTGCGTACCTGCCGTTCACCGTCGCTCCGGCCGAGGGAACGGTGAAGCTTCGCGTCGGCGGCCGCGAGGTGACGCCGCCCGAGGTGTCGGCGGCGGTGCTGAAGGCGCTGAAGGATCGTGCCGAGCGGCATTTCGGGGAGGAGGTCGAGAAGGCAGTCATCACCGTGCCGGCGTACTTCAACGACGCCCAGCGGCAGGCCACGCGCGACGCCGGCCGGATCGCCGGGCTGGACGTCGTACGAATCGTCAACGAGCCGACCGCCGCTTCGCTCGCCTACGGACTCCAGCGTCTCGAGGAAGGCGTGATCGCCGTGTACGACCTCGGCGGTGGAACCTTCGACGTGTCGATCCTGCGTGTGAAGGACGGGGTGTTCGAGGTGCTCGCCACGAACGGCGACACGCATCTCGGTGGCGACGATTTCGATCGCGTGCTGCAGCTGTGGCTGCTCGAGGACGTCCAGGCCCGGCACCACGCGGAGCTCACGCGCGACTGCGTCGATCTCGCGCGCGATGCCGAGCTGATGCAGGAGCTGCGGCTGGCCGCCGAGGCGGCGAAGATCCGTCTGTCGGCCGAGGAGCGAACCACGCTGGCGCTCCCGCTGCCCGGCTTCACCTACCGGCGGGACATCACCCGCGCGGAGATCGAGCGGCTGATCGAGCCGCTCGTCGGCAAGACACTCGGGCCCTGCCGCCGTGCGCTCGCCGACGCCGGTCTCACGCCGGCGGACATCGAGCAAGTGGTGCTCGTGGGCGGATCGACGCGCGTGCCGCTCGTGCGCCGGCGTGTGCGGGAGCTGTTCGGGCGCACGCCGCACAGTCAACTGAATCCCGACGAGGTGGTCGCGCTCGGCGCCGCCGTGCAGGCCCACATCCTCGCCGGCGGCATCACGGACATGCTGTTGCTCGACGTGACGCCGCTGTCGCTCGGGATCGAGTCGCTCGGCGGCATCGTCAACGTCCTGATCCCGCGCAACACGACGGTCCCGACCAGTGCGCGCGAGATGTTCACGACGTCCGTCGACGGGCAGACGCTCGTCGATCTGCACGTGGTGCAAGGCGAGCGGGAGCTGGTGAAGGACTGCCGCTCGCTCGGCCGGTTCGAGCTGCGCATCGATCCGATGCCGGCCGGCATGCCGAAGATCGAGGTCACCTTCCTCATCGACGCCAACGGCATCTTGCAGGTGCAGGCGCGCGAGCAGCGCACGGGCAAGGCGGCCTCGATCGAGGTCAAGCCGACCTATGGGCTCAGTGAGCCCGAGATCGAGCGGATGATCGAGGAGTCCTTCACCTACGCGGAGGCCGATGTCGAGACCCGCATGCTCATCGAGGCCCGCAACGAGGCCGACACCGTGCTGACCCATGCCGGCCGCGCGCTTCGTCAGGGCGCCGAGCTCATGTCGCCGGAGGAGCGGATCGCCATCGAGGCGGCGGTGGGAGCCCTGCGCTCGGCACGAGACAGCGACGACCGCGAGCGGATCCACGGGGCGACCGTGGCCGTGAATCAGGCCACCGAGCATCTGGCCGAAGTCCTGATGGACGCCGCGCTGAAGGGAGCGCTCGGCAGCCGGCGCGCGGCCGAGATCTTGAAGGAGCCGCAGTGATGGCGATGCACCGGATCACGTTTCTTCCGCTGAACAAGACGATCGAGGTGGACGACAGCAAGTATCCGCTGGCCGATCACGGCAAGCCGGGCTCATTGCTGGATATCGCCCTCGCGAACGGCATCGAGCTCGAGCACAACTGCGGCGGCTCCTGTGCCTGCACGACCTGTCACGTGATCGTCCGCGAGGGCGCCGAGAATCTGTCGGAGATGGCGGAGGACGAGGAGGACCGACTCGACATGGCGGAGGGGCTCACCATCCACTCGCGGCTCGGCTGCCAGGCAGTCGTCCACGGCGACGTCGTGGTGGAGATTCCGGAATGATGCAGTGGCGAGACGCGGAAGATATCGGCATTGCGCTGAGCGAGAAATTTCCCGACGTGGACCCGCTCACCGTGCGCTTCACTGATCTGCATCGCTACGTGACGGAGCTGCCCGAGTTCACCGACGATGCCAAGGGGTCGAACGAAAAAATCCTCGAGGCGATTCAGATGGCGTGGCTGGATGAGTACCGCAATCGCTGACGTGCCGCGAAGAGGCCGGTCACCAGGCGATGACCTGGTCGGCCTCGAACATCGCCGCGAGCACCTCCGCCCACGAGATCTCGTCCGGCGCCCGGGGCACGGCCAGGCCGCCGGGCAGGGCCGGGACATGCGCGCCGGGCAGCGCGACGACGCGGACCGTGTCGCCGGCGGCGAGCTGCCGCGCGATGGTGGCCGCGGCAAGATCGTCTTCCTCGCCTTTGAGCAAGTGCAGCGTCCGCGCCATCAGAACACGAGGAAGCGCCGCGCGGCGCGCACGAGCTCGGTGATCTCCGTACGCGTCACGCGTACGACCGGATGGCCATCGGCGTTCCAGTCGGGAGCGGCAGGAACGGCCTCCGTCTCGACGTGGAACGGCACCCCGAGCCGCTTGAGGTTTTCACGGAATTTCGCGATGTCGTCGCCGTCCACCAGATCGTCGGTGTCCGCGTCGAGGAGGTGGGCGGCCGGGCCGGTGAGGACGAACGTCACCGCATTTTCGCCGGCGATGATGCCGACTCCGATCCGCATGGCCTCGAATGCGCGCCCGGAGCGCCGCGGGTCGGCGGAGATCAGCACGAAAACGGGCGCGTCGCTCACGGCGGACGGTACGCGCTCAGTTCAGCGCGATGAAGCGGTCGGTGCCGTTGATCAGATCCGTCAGCACGACCAGGCCGCAATAGGTCACCATGTCCGCGTGATCGAGCGGCAGCCGTCGCTTCTGGCAGCCGTACGCGCAGACGAACAGCTTCGCCCCGCGCGGCGCGAGCGTCTGGATGCGCGGGTCGTCGAGCGCGCGCACGCCGTCGTCGATCAGATAAAGATAGACGCCAGCGCCACCGGCGAGGGCGGCCTCGGAGAGACCGATCGCCGTCGCGAGATTGTCGGGCCGCTCAGGGCCCGTGGACAGCAAGAGGCCGAGCTTTTTCTTCGCGAGCTCCACCGCCCGCGGAGCGTAGCATCGGCACCAGGGGAGAGCAAATGACTGCGACGAACCATCTCGATCAGGCCACCCACGGCTCGAGCCGCACGCCGCGCCGCGTCTATCTCGATCACAACGCATCGACGCCGGTGCATCCCGAAGTCGTCGCGGAGATGGTGCCGTACTTCGGCGAGGTCTTCGGCAATCCGTCGAGCGTGCACGGCTTTGGCCGCGCCGCGCGGGAGGCCGTCGACATCGCGCGCGACCGCGTGGCGGCATTCTTGCGCACGCGGCCGGACGAGATCGTCTTTACGTCGGGCGGCACCGAGTCGGACAACTTCGGCGTGAAGGGCCTGGCGTGGGCTCGCGGCCGCGGCCATCTGATCACCTCGAAGATCGAGCACCACGCGGTGCTGCGCACGTGCCAGGCGCTGGAGGCGCAGGGATTCGCGGTGACCTATCTTCCCGTGGACGAGAGCGGCATGGTGGATCCCGACGACGTGCGGCGCGCGCTGCGGCCGGACACCATCGGCATCTCGATCATGCACGCCAACAGCGAGGTCGGCACCATCCAGCCCGTGCGCGCCATCGGCGCCATCGCGCGTGAGGCCGGTGTGCCATTCCACATCGACGCCGTGCAGACGTTCGGCAAGGTCGAGATCGATGTCGACGCGTTCAATATCGATCTCCTGTCCTTCTCGGGCCACAAGATCTACGGGCCGAAAGGCGTGGCCGGCCTTTACATCCGCAAGGGCACGAAGCTCGTCTCCGTGCAGCACGGCGGTGAGCACGAGCGGCGGCGGCGGGCCGGCACGGAGAACGTCCCCGGCATCGTCGGCTTCGGCAAGGCCGTCGAGGTCCGCGGGCGCGAGATGAAGGACGAGGCGGCGCGTCTGACCGCGCTGCGCGACCGGCTCTGGCACGGCATTCGGGACCGCGTGCCCGACGTCCGGCTCAACGGACATCCCACCGAGCGTGTGCCGGGCACGGCGAGCATCTCGTACAGGAACGTGGAGTCGGAATCGATCGTCCTCGGCCTGGATCTCAAGGGCATTGCCGTCTCCGCCGGGTCGGCCTGCACGTCGGGCAGCGTCGAGCCCTCGTATGTGCTGGTGGCCATGGGCATGCCGCTCGACTGGGCGATGGGGGCGGTGCGCTCCTCGCTCGGCCGGTCGACGACGGCCGAGGACATCGAGTACGTGATCGAATCGGTGGAGCCGATCGTGCGGAAGCTCCGCGCGGCGCTGCCGGTCGGAGCGGTGTGAGATACAGCGCGACGCTGGTCGAGCACTTCCTCAACCCGCGTAACGCCGGACTGATGCGCGACCCCGACGGCGCCGGCGAAGATGAGTTCGCCGGCTGCGGCGATCTCGCGCGTGTGTTTCTCCGCGTGCGGGATGGCCGCGCGGTGGACGTTCGTTTCCAGAGCTATGGATGTGGCCCGACGATCGCCGCCGCCAGCGTGGCGAGCGAGCTGATCGCCGGCCGCGCGGTGGAGGATCTCGTGAACTTGAAAGCTCGCGAAATCGAGGACGCCCTCGACGGTCTCCCGGACGATCGCAAGCATGCCGCGGACGTCGTCGCCGGCGCCGTGCGGGCGGCCGCCCTCGACGTCCTCCGCCGGCGAGGCGCGTGATGTTCGCCGCGCTCCGCCGCGACATTCGGACCGTGCTCGAGCGCGACCCCGCCGCCCGCTCCGGGCTCGAGGTGCTGCTGTGCTACCCCGGCGTGCACGCGCTTGCCGTGCACCGCCTTGCACATCGGCTGTGGCACGGGGGCTTCACGACGCTCGCACGCGGCGTCTCGCACCGCGGGCGGGTTCTCACGGGCATCGAGAGCCACCCGGCCGCGCGCCTCGGCGCGGGCCGGTGCATC
>DASTCJ010000065.1:0-2102 GCA_035605575.1 Candidatus Methylomirabilota bacterium | reverse complement strand
GGCGTCCGTAACGCCGGGATAGAACGTCCGTGTGTATCCGGGCAGTTCCGCGGTCGAGACGTCGCCCGCGCTCGCGGACAGGATGTACTGCCCCGGCGCCACACCGAAGATCCGGAACACGCCGCGATCGTCCGTCGTGCGCGTGAAGGCCGACACCAGCCGCCGCTGTCCATCCTTGAACTGCAGGCGAAGGAGCTGCATCGCGGCGCCTTGTACCGGCTCGCCGAGCTCGTCGACCACACGTCCCGTCACGCTGCCCCAAGGGGTGAGCGTCAGCTCGGCGTCCGCGCCGGTAGCCGTCACCGTGATGAGCCGGCCGAACGGCGAACCCTCGCTGGAGAATCCGTTCTTCGAGGCTCCAATCAGGAACGGGCCGGGAACGACATCCGCGAACGCGAACCGGCCGTCGCGATCCGATCGGGTGGTGGCGCCCCCGCTCCGCGCCTGCTGCGTCAATCTCACCAGGGCTCCAGCGACGACGCCGCCCGTCGCGCTCACGACGCGTCCGCGCACGACGGTCACCTGCTCGTCGGGGCCCGGCGGCCGCAGCGGCGGCGTCGCGATGAACATCGTGCCGCCGTCGACGATTATCGACCCGTCGGCGCTCTCGGGTAGCGACAGATCGATGCGGTCGCTCTCATTGCCCGCTTTCAGGTCGAGCAGTTCCGCGTCGGAGAGCGACTCGACGCCGGGGAAGTACCGCATGACGTTCCGGGCGCCGAAGACCTGCGCCGCAACGACGACACGCTCCTCGGAGAGACCGCTCAGCCGGAATTCGCCTTGATCGTCGGTGACGCTGGTCGCGCGAACCGAGAACGACGACTGGCTGCCCGGCACCGGGACGCCCGCACTCACGGCGACGTTCACCGCGGCCTCGCCATTGGCGTACGAAATGCGCCCGGTGATGACCGCGGTGCGAGCGAGCCGGACGTCGCCCACCACACGGCCCGCTTGAAGAGCGACATCACGGCGCGCATAGCCGGCCTTCGTCACGGCCAGACGCGCGATGCCTGGTGTCGTGTCGATCGCGAAGCGGCCCTCGCCATCCGTGAGCGTCGCGTGAGCAGCCGCGGTGGTGGAAAAGCCGACCTTGGCGTTGACGAGAGGGTCGCCGGTGTCGTCGGCAACGACACGCCCCTCGACGCGCCGGGGCGCCGCGGACTGCGCGGACGGCAGCGCCACGAGCGCGGGCACCAGCGCTGCAACCACAACCGCAAGGAAGGCGATACGAGGCATGACGCCGACGGCGTCATCTTAGACGACTCGTGCGGCGGTGTGGCCGGACGGTGGGGCCGGTCTAAAGACCGGCGGCTACGTACGAGATCGGCGGCTACGTACTCAGTTGCCGGCAGGCGGCAGCAGCTCGATGTCGACCATGACCTCGGACTTGACGGGACGGCCGTTCTGGCGCGCCGGTTGGAAGACCCAGTTGTAGGCAGCGGCCAGCACCACAGGGTCGTACGCGGGATGAATGATTCGGCGCGTGGCGGCCGCAATCACGCGGCCACGCGGGTCCACTTCCACCGCGATCGTCCCCGAGTACTTCCGCATGGCCGTGCGCGCATCGGGCGGAATCCACTTCGGCAGCGGACGCACCACCGCCACGGCGGGTTCGAACGCCACCGGCTCGCTCGCCGTCACGCGCATGGGAGCAGGGGCCGTGCTCGCCACAGCGGTAGCGGCGGCGGCCGGCGGCGCCGGCTCGGGAAGCGCGACCGGCGCCGGAAGCGAGGGCGGCAGCGGCGCGGCCACGAGCGATCGGGCAATCGGCGCAATGGCGGGAGGCGGTGCCTGCGCGCGCGTCAGCTCGACGAACGCACCCGCGACGAGCGCAAGGTCCGACAGCGCCTGATCGTTCTGCAGCGCGGGATCGTCGAGCAGCTTCAACACCTGGTCGAACTGCTGCCGCGCGCGCTCGGTCGCACCCTCGCGATAGCGCGCGGTGGCCTCGGCGAAGCCGCGCCGGATGATGGGCGGCAGCAGGCGCCGGCGCACGGTGGCGAACTGCGACGCCACGCGCGGCGACGCGGCCTCGGCGTCGAGCGAGAAGAACGGGTCCACCGCGACGATGTCGGCCATCGCGCGCTCGGCGGCATCCGCGC
>DASTCJ010000222.1:0-8931 GCA_035605575.1 Candidatus Methylomirabilota bacterium | reverse complement strand
GGAGTCGGCTCCGACGGCGAGGCTACCGGCGGCGCGGGTGCCTCGCCGTCCGGCGCTTTCGGGACAGGCGCGCTCTCGGCGCGGGGCGGTGCGGCCGCCGGCGGCGGCGGCGTCGGTGGGGCGGGGCGCGGTGGTTCCGCTCGCGGCGCAGGCGGCCGTGCGGCGACGACCGTCCGCGACGGGGGCGCCGGCTTCGGCTTCGGCGCGGGCGGCGCGGCCGGTGGTGCAGCGGGGCGCGGCGTGCCCGGAGTCCCGGGCGGCGGCGAATCGGGTGCCGGCGGCAGCTCGACGATGAGCGGCTCGCCGCGCTTTGCCGTGGCTTTGGCAAACGGCGGCGGGCCCCAGAGCAGGGCGGCGACCACCAGGAGGTGGAGCAGGACGGATAGCGCAACGCCGCCCGCCAGTCGACTGCCCTGCCACTGCCGTAGGAACTCGCCCAGGCCCATGGCCGCCTCGATTATAGCGGTCGGGGCACCTCAGATGTCCCGATCCATCGCCAGCGCCAGCTTGCGGACCCGACGCATCAGCGCGGCGAATTTCTCCGGTTTCAGCGACTGCGGCCCGTCCGAGAGCGCCTCCTCGGGCCGCGGATGCACCTCGATGATCAGGCCGTCGGCGCCGGCCGCCACCGCGGCCATCGCCATCGACTCCACGTACTCCCAGTGGCCCGTGCCGTGGCTGGGATCGACCACGACCGGCAGGTGCGTGAGCTTCTTCAGCACCGGCACCGCGTTGAGGTCGAGCGTGAAGCGGGTGGCCGTCTCGAAGGTACGAATCCCGCGCTCGCACAGGATCACGTTGGGATTGCCCCCGCTCAGGACGTACTCCGCGGACAGCAGCCACTCTTGAATCGACGTCGACATCCCGCGCTTCAAGAGCACCGGCTTGCCCACGGCCCCGACCTTTCGCAGCAGCGAGAAGTTCTGAACGTTGCGGGCGCCGATTTGCAGAATATCGGCCGTCTCCGCGACGACGTCCACCTTGTCCGGCTCCATCACCTCGGTGATGATCGGCAGCCCCGTCTCGCGCTTGGCCTCGGCCAGCAGCTTCAGGCCTTCGTCCTCGAGTCCCTGGAACGCATACGGTGACGTGCGCGGCTTGAAGGCGCCGCCACGCAGGACGCGCGCGCCCGCCGCCTTGACCTTCGCGGCGACGTCGAGCACCTGCTCGCGCGACTCGACGGAGCACGGCCCGGCCATGACGACGACGTCGGCACCGCCGATGGCGACGTCGCCGACGCGGACGACGCGATTGGCCGGATGCACCTCGCGCGACGCGAGCTTGAACGGCTGCAGGATCGGCGTCACGGACTCGACGGTCTCGAGCGACTCGAGGCTGCGGAGGCGCTCCTTGCCGCGGTCGTCGCCGATCGCACCGATCACGGTGCGCAGCTCACCTCGAATGGTGTGCGGCCGATAGCCCATGGCCGCGATCCGGCGCTCTACCTCCGCGACCTGCTCGTCGGAGGCTCCCGACTTCAATACGATGATCATCGCTGTCTCCATCCCACCCCGGCTGTGGTGAAACAAAAAAGCCGCGGGTCGTACCCGCGGCCGGAGTGGTCATCGCCGCGGGCATCGGTCCGCCCGCGGCTATCTGAGCTAGGTCAGAGCCGGTGGGCGGACCTCGGCGAAGTAAAAGAACCCGAAGCCGAACCACCGGATAGCGGCGCTCATGGACGTGGCAGGCATCCTACGAAGGGGGGGGCGGCCTGTCAAGACCCTTGCGGTCGACATATTCACGCCGTCGCCGACGGAACCGCTGGATGATGCGCTCGCGGTAGTAGTAGATCGGCAAACAGATCGCGGCGACGATCGCGATGAAGACACCGGCGTAGATGTACTGCTGATCGCCGACGTGGGCGCCGAAGTAAGAGCTGATCCACGTTCCCGGCAGGCGGCCGATGGTGGAGATGATCGCGAACACCCAGAACGGCATCGGGCTCATGCCGAACAGGTACGAGATGATGTCCTTCGGGAAGCCGGGGATCAGATAGAGGATGAAGCAGAGGATGGCGCCCTCGGCCTCGAGGATGAACTTGAGGTTGTCCCAGTTCCGCTCGCTGAGCCAGGGGCGGATGAGCGGCTCGCCCCACATGCGGCCGAGCCCGAAGCAGACCAGCGTCCCGAGGGTGAGCCCGATCGTCGAGTAGACGAGCCCCCACGAGGTGCCGAACAGCGCGCCGCCGACGGGACCCGTGATCTCTCCGGGGATCGGCGAGATGATCACCTGCAGCGCCTGGATCGCGATGAAGACGAGCGGCGCCATCCAGCCCCACGAGCGGACGGTTTCCTTGAGGTAGTGCTTGTCCTGATAGAGGCGCACCACCATGCGGATCACCGGGGCATCGGTGACGACGAGCCAGATGACGATGAGGAGGAGCCAGGCGAGGAGGATGGAGGCTACGGCCCAGCGCGTGGCGTCGCTCCAGGTGCTCGGCCCGCGCTTGCCGTGCTCGGTCACGCAGGCGGTCTCCGCGCGCTCCACGGGCGCGCCGCCTCGAAGGCAGCGCACGCGGCCAGCACCGCGTGATCGGCGTGGCGTCGTCCCACGATCTGCAGTCCGACGGGTGCGCCATCGGCGGTGAAGCCCGCCGGCACGGAGGCCGCGGGCTGGCCGGTAAGGTTGAACGGGTACGTGAACGGCATCCATCCCAGTGGCGAGACACGCTCGCCGTCGATGTCGCGTGGCGGCCAGCCGCCCGCCTCGAATGGCGCGACGGCGGTCGTCGGCGTGAGGAGCAAGTCGAACCGCTCGAGGAACGTGCGGACTTCTTGCCAGTACGCGCGCACGCGGCCGAGCGCTTTGACGTAGTCGCGCACGCTGATGCTGCCGCCCTTGCGCACGAGCTTCACCAGCGTGGGATCGAGCGTGCTCTCGGCGGCGGGCAGCTCATCCGACCACGCCGCATAGAACTGCGCGGCGATGATGGTGGCGAAGGCGTCTTCGGGACTCTCCCACCCCGGATTCACGACCTCGACGTGGCAGCCGAGCGTCTCGAACTCCGCGGCGGCGTCGCCGCACAGCTCGAGGACGGCCGCGTCGACGCGCGCGTAGCCGAGGTCCGGCGACCACGCCACGTTGAGCCCGTCGATGCCTGCGTTGCAGGCGGCCAGATACGAGCCCGACTCGCCGGGCAGCGACTCGCGATCACGATCGTCGCTGCCCGCGATCACATCGAGGAGGAGCGCGACGTCGCGCACGCTGCGCGCGAGCGGCCCGACGTGATCGACGTGCTCCCACCCGGGAAATCCAGGATGATCGGGCACGCGCCCGTACGACGGCTTGAAGCCGACGACGTTGCAGAATGCCGCCGGGATGCGCACGGAGCCGCCGCCGTCGGTGCCCAGCGCCAGCGGTCCGAGGGCCGCCGCAACGGCGGCCGCGGCGCCGCCGCTCGAGCCGCCCGGTGTCCGCGTCGGGTCCCACGGATTGCGCGTGATCCCGAACAGTGGATTGTCGGTCACCGCCTTGTGGCCGAACTCCGACGTGTTCGTCTTGCCCAGAATCACGCCGCCCGCGGCCTTCACGCGGAGCACGGCCACCGCGTCTTCTTCGGGAACGAGATCGGCATAGAGCCGCGAGCCGCCGGTGGTGCGAATGCCGCGCGTGTAAATCATGTCCTTGAGCGAGATCGGCACGCCGTGCAGCGCGCCGAGCGGCTCGCGCTTCATGACCGCGATCTCCGCCTCGCGCGCCGCGCGGCGCGCCACGTCGTGGGTGACGAGGCAGTAGGCGTTCAGCCGGGGATTGAGCGCGTCGATGCGGGCGAGGATTGCCTCCGTCAGCTCCACCGGCGAAAGCTGCTTGTCGCGGATGAGGGCCGCGCATTCGAGCGCGGACCGCCAGACGAGATTCTCGGACGCGGCGATGCCCTGCACCGGGCGCATTGTATCATCCGGCTCGTGGCCGCCGACGGCACTCGGTCCGTGCGACGCGACGCTGCCGGACGGCTGCTCGCCGAGCTCGACCGTCATGGGACGGCCGTCACTCAGCTCGATTGGCACACCGATGGCCGGCTCGCACAGGCGGCCGTCCGCATCCCGGACGGCTCGTGGGTGACCGTGCATCCCGGCCGCGGCGCCGCCGGGCCGTGGGGCGGGGCCGACGAGCTCCGCCACGACGCCCGGCTCGTCACCCGGTTCGGCGCGCTCGACTGGACATCGATCCGGCATATCCCCCCGCTCGCGGAGCCCGCGCGGCTGCCGGCCGGCGCGGGAACCGCCGTGCTGAATCTCATCGCGCGGCTGGCCGCCGAACAGGGCACCACCACCCTGCGCTATGACGGTCCGTATCCGACCGAGCAGCTGTTCCTGGCGCTGCTCGAGTCGTTCCGCTGGCGTGGTGACGTCGCCGATCCCCTGCTCGCGTTCATGAGCGGTGCGCTGGCCTGGAATCCGGCCCCCCACACGCGCGCCTTCGAGTCGGAGCACGTGTATGTCCAGCATCGCGAGCGCATCGAAAAGATCTGCGTCCACGGTCGCGCCTTCTACCGGCCCGACTGGCAGGGCGTCGGCCGCCGCACGCCGCGCGTCGTGCGCGAAACCGAGCACACCGTGCGCGCGTCACTTCAGGCGCTCGGCGTGGTACTCGAGGACCACGTCGTGCTCACGGTCGACGGCAGCGTCCTCGACCTGCCACAACCGCCACGCGATCCGCCGGAAGTCGATCGCCTGCCCTACGCCGTGGTCCGCGGCGTGGTGGCCGCGGTGGTCGCGTCGAGCGCGCCGCCGCTCGCCGCGAGCCTGCGTGACGTGGCGGCGCGACTCACCTTCGAGTGGGGGCCCGTCCTCGGCGACTTCGTCGAGTTCGCCGACGCCCGCGTGCGGCTGTCCCCGAAGCTTCGCCGGGCGGCAGCCACGATGCTCGCGCGCGCCCCGACACGACGCGAGCGGCTCGGCGTCGGATTCGCGACGCTCGGCGAAGCCGCCGAGCTCGTCGGCGACGAGCTGCGCCGGCGTGCGCAGGCCGCGCTGGCCGCCGCGCCCGAGACAGCACAGGCCGCGGCGCTGGCGGCGCCATCGGTCAGCGACGACGGCGATGCGGCGGCGATCGGCGAGGCGGTCGAGGCGCTCCTGGAGGCCGCTCAGCTGGCGTGAGCGATCATCCACACGTTGAAGGCGATGAACGCAGCGACGGAGACGGCCGACACGGCCACGTAGCCGACGTAGAGCGCCTCCTGGCGCGTGAAGCGGCGAATGCCGGCGCCGCGCAGCAGCGAGCCGACGTACTGCATGGCGTCCTGCTTGAGCGTCGGGATTCCGAGCACGTCGACGAGGACGTGGTAGCCGTCCATCTCGATGAAGCAGAACGGGTAGAGCGCGACCACGAACGCCTGCCACTGGATGATGCCTGACGCCGCGGCGAAGGCTTGGAGAAATGAGCCCGGCGTCGCGCGGAGCGCGATGAAGAGCCACACCGAGCCGAGCACGAGGTGCACGCAGGCCCCGGAGACCGCGGTGACCACGCGCGCGCGGCGAGTGCCCATGAAGATGTCGGTGACGTCGACATAGAACGTCGGCACGAAGCCGTGCAGGAACGTGAAGCCGAACTCCCGCACGCGCCGGCCGTAGTGCACGAGCGCCAGCCCGTGAACCATCTGGTGGGCAGCCACCGTCACCAGGAAGAGCGCCTTCACGGACAGCACGGCCATCAACGGGCTCTTGCCGAAGCCGGACACGACGCGCTCGGCATCCGGCCACAGACGGATGCCCGCCACGAGACCGATGATGGCGAGGATCGCGCACACCACGACCGCCGCCGGCGTGAACAGGAAGAAGCCGCCGAACCGGTAGGCGTCGCGGAACACCGTCTGGACGTTGCGGCTCGAGATATTGATGCGCTCGAGGACCGTGAGCGCGGATTCGGCCATCTGCGCCACCGGAACGCGGCGGTGACGCGCCAGCGCCTTGCGCAGCCGTGAGATCGGCGTGAGCGTGAGCAGCTGCGCGCGCTGCAGCTTGCGAATCAGCTGGGGGATCAGGTCGAAGTCGAATTCACCGTACTTCAGGACGTAGGCGGTGGCGATCTCCTGCAGCGAGCGCGTGCCGTCCATCTGCTCCCAGAGGAAGCGCTCGGGCTCGGTGATCAGCAGGAACCGATCGGTGGCGGCGTTCTTCAGGATGAAGCTGCGCTGCCCATCGACACGCGAGGACACCTCGGCCAGCTCGAACGAGTCGTTTGGCACGCGCTGCGGCCGCGAGCGGATGAACGCCACCGCGCTGCCGATCTCGCGGACCTCGAACCCATCGTCGCCGCCGTCGCGGCGGACGAGCAGCTCGAGCCGCGCACGGCGAGGCTGTGGCGGCGGTTCCATCTATCGGCTCTCGACGTCGAGGCCCGTCGCCTCGAGGCCCCAGCGCGTGACCTCGGCCACGAGCTCACCGGAGGCACGCAACCGCTCGATGAAGATGTGGACCAGCGACTGGAAGAACGCGGCGGCCGCACGCGGGCTATCGGCGGTCAGGCGCGCGAGCGAGTCCCGATCGAGGACGAGCAGCGTCACCTCGGTATCCGCCTGGATGGTCGCCGAGCGCGGCGAGCGGTCGAACAGCGCCATCTCACCGAAGAAGTCGCCGGCGCCCATGCGCGCCAGCACCTGCTCGACGCGGCCGGTCACCCCCTTGGAGACGACGATGGAGCCGGCACGCACGAGAAACATTTCGTCGCCGTGGTCGCCTTCGCGGAAGAGCACCTGACCGCGGCGCAGCGGGTGCTCGCGCAGACTACGCGAGAACGTGGCGAGGTCGGTGTCGTCGACGTTCCGGAACAGCCGCATGTTGCGGAGAAAGGCGACGGTGTCGGCCGGGGAACTCACGGGCCGCAGGCCCTGGTGGGGACTAGGTCGCCACGCGGCGGATGAGCGCCGTACGGAAGGCCGATGCCCGCTGAGTGCCGGACGCCTGGCCGAGGCGCGCGAGCGCCGACAACACGGTTGCACGCTCGTCCTCGCTCAGCTCGTACTCGGCGAAGATCGGCTCCGGAGCGCGCTGCAATGTTTCCAGGAACTCCGGATCGATCATCACGCGACCCACGAGCTCGGGCAACCGTGGTGACATGGCGCTCGGATCATACCAGAGACAACAGGGGCGAGGAAGGGCGTGCCGGGCGATCTATTCCCGCAGGAGACGGCCCACGGCGTCGACCAGATCCTTGGCATCGACCGGCTTGACCAGGTAGGCGTCGAAGCCGGCCGCCAGCGCACGCCGGCGCTCGTCCGGGCCAGCGTGGGCGGTGAGCGCGATGGCGGGTCGCCGCCGACCGCTTGCGGCGTCGAGCTGCCGCAGGCGCGCGACCAGCGCGTAGCCATCCTGGCCAGGCATGGAGAGATCGCTGACGACCACATCGAAGTCGTACGCCGTCAGCAGGTCGAGCGCGTCGGCGGCCGTGCCCGTCAACACCGGCTTCACCCCGGCGCTGCGTAAGGCGTAGCCCAGGAAATCGCGCGTATCGGCGTCGTCTTCGACCACGAGCACACTGGCGCCGGTGAGCGGCGCGAGCGGGACGCCCCCCGCGCCCGGGGATACCACCGTCTCGCCTCCCCCGATGGGCAGCGCGATGACGAACGAGGCGCCCGCGCCGAGGCCCGGGCTGTCCGCGCGCACCGTGCCGCCGTGGGCCTCGACGAGATAGCGGACGAGCGCCAGCCCCAGGCCGAGACCGCCGTGCGTGCGGGTGGTGGAGCTGTCGGCCTGGCGAAAGCGGTCGAACACGTGGGGGAGCACGTCGGGCGCGATGCCGACGCCGGAATCGGTGACCGTCAGTCGCGCGTGCGCGCCGTCGCGCTCGAGGCGGATGTCGATGGTGCCGCCGGCCGACGTGAACTTCAGCGCGTTCGAGAGGAGGTTCGCCAGGATCTGGTCGATGCGGTCGGGATCGCCGTCGATGAGCAGCGGGCCGGCAGGCACCGACGTCACCACGGCGATCGTCTTTGACAGTGCGGCCGCTCGCACCGATTGCACGGCGGCGTCGACGACCGCGGCCAGATCCATCGGGCGCGGCTCGACGCGCAGCTTGCCGGCCAGGATCCCGGAGACGTCCAGCAGGTCGCCGATCAGCTTCGTCTGCGTCTGCGTGTTGCGCTCGATCGTCTCGAGCGCCTTGGTCGTGGCCGCCGGGTCGAGGCGGCCGGCCCGCATGAGTCGCAGCCAGCCGAGCATCGCCTGCAGCGGCGTGCGCAGCTCGTGCGAGAGGACCGCGAGGAAATCATCCTTCCCGCGGTTGGCGGCCTCGGCCTCGGCGCGGGCGCGCTGCTCACGCCGGAACAGCTCCGCGTTTCGTAATGCGATGGCGGCGTGCTCAGCGATGCGAAGGGCGACCGCCTCGTCGCGCTCGGTGAACGGCTGCTTGCGCCGGCGCCCGCAGTAGATCAGACCCTCGACGTGGTTGTGCACCGTGATGGGCACCAGCATCACCGAGACGGTGCCCTCCGCCTGGGCGAAGCGGCGGAGATCTTCGCGGACGCGGGGATCGGTCTGCACGTCGTCGCTCCGGCGCGGAAGCGCCGCGGCCAGCACTTCGCCGGCGAGGCCGCGTCCCCGGGTCATGCGAAGGTCCTCGTGGTCGGAGCGCGCGCCGACCGCATAGCGATAGACGAGCGCCGTCTCGCCGGTGTCCCACAGCGCGATTCGCGCCACGTCGCACCGCGTGAGGGCCCGCGCGGCGTCGGCCACCGCCGGCAAGACGCGATCGGCGTCGAGCGAGGCGTTGCTGCGTCGCGCGAGGTCGGCGATGATCTCGGCCTCGCTGCGTCGGTCCTCGGCGTCGGCATAGAGCCGGGCGTTGTCGACGGCGAGGGCCGCGCGAGCGGCGAGGTCTTCGGCGACGCGCAAGTCGTCCGAGTCGTACCGACGTCCAGTACCTGTCATGGCGAAACTGATGGTGCCGAGCGTGCGGCCGCGCGCGATCAACGGGACGATCATCAGCGACCTG
>DASTCJ010000145.1:0-19843 GCA_035605575.1 Candidatus Methylomirabilota bacterium | reverse complement strand
TCTCGTCCAACGCGGTGACGTCGCAGTTGGCCGGATCGTGGTGGATGGGGCGGGTGCCGCCGAATCCGTCCCCGTCGACGTGCGGTGGGCCGGGCTCGGAGGCGTGAGAGTGCGCGCCGATATCTCCGGCGACAAGGTGACCCTACGCCACCACGAGGGCGGTCACCTGTTCACCGCGGATCTGAAACGGACCCCGGACGGCGCGCACCTGTACGGGACCGTGCGAGGAAGCCAGCCAAGAGTCGCCTTCGTGCTGAGTCGCGTGACGGAAAGCGCCCCCGCGCCCCCGCAAGCGGCGATGGCGGAGGCGCCGGTGGCCGGCATGATCGCGAAGGCGCCCGAGCCGAAGGAGTCCACGGCGCCGACTCGTGAGGAAGGCTTCGCGGATGTGGCCGAGCTGGCGCCCATTCATTTCGATTTCGACAAGGCGGAGCTGCGCAAGGACGCTGTCGACACGCTGACCGCGCATGTGACCTGGCTGAAGGACCACGCGGATGCCGTCGTCCTGATCGAGGGGCACTGCGACGAGCGCGGCACCGACGAGTACAATGTCGCGCTGGGCGAGCGGCGTGCGAAGTCGGTGAGCGACATGCTCGCCGCCTCCGGTATTCCCGCCGACCGTATCTCCACCACGAGCTTCGGTCGCGAGCGTCCTGTCTGCACCGCGAGCACGGAGGAGTGTCGGACGCAGAACCGCCGCGCGGAGTTCCGCATCAAGACCCGCTAAGCCGGGGCAACGCTATATAAAGGAAGCGACGCCTAGCGAGGCGGCGGCGTGTACTCGTAGTCTGGGCGGCACTTCTGCATGATGGTCCGCAAGTCCTGACGCAGCTCCTCGAGTGTCGGCCGCCCGACGAACCACCAGCCGTTATAGATGCGGTGGATCGTCAGATCCGGATGAAGCGAGAACGTGAACGGCACCGCCACCAGACCGTGCTCGAAGCCAGGCGCGGTCTGCTCGACGATGTCGAGCTCCCGGATGGCGCGTCGATCGTGATCGCTCAGGAAGGTGAACGTGGCGCCGAGCCCGCTGCGAAACGCCGCCGCGACGTCGGGCGGGTCGGTGCTCGCGACCGCCAGATGGCAGTAGTTGACGGCCAGCTCCTCCTGCATACTCGTCAGGTGCCTGACCTGCACCGCGCACTTGGGTCACCAGTAGCCGCGATAGAAGCTGAGGATCAGCGGGTAGCCGTTGGCCAGCGCCGACAGCCGCACGGCCCGACGGCGATGATCCGGCAGCTCGAGATCGGGAAACTTTGCGCCGACGACGAGATCACTTCGCATGCCCGCCTCCGCCTGCAGTCTATCGTGCGGCGCAATCGACGGGCAGCCGCATGACCACCGATTACGACGCGCTCGTGATCGGGGCAGGCATCTCGGGCATGTACCAGCTCCACCGCCTGCGTGGCCTCGGCCTGCGCGCTCGTGTGTTCGAGGCCGGCCACGGCGTCGGCGGCACGTGGTACTGGAACCGGTACCCGGGAGCCCGCTTCGACTCCGAATCGTGGACGTACGGCTACTCCTTTTCGGAGGAGATCCTGCGCGAGTGGGAGTGGAGCGAGCACTTCGCGGCTCAGCCGGAGACACTGCGCTACTGCAATTTCGTCGCGGACAAGCTCGACTTGCGCCGCGACATCGAGTTCGACTGCCGGATCGAGTCGGCGATCTACGACGACGCGCGGGGCGGATGGGAGGTCGCGAGCCCGGACGGTCGCCGCGCGCACGCGCGATTCCTCATCACCGCCATTGGCCCGCTGTCGGCCCCGACCATGCCGATGATCCCGGGCGTGGAGAGCTTCCGCGGCGAGGCGTACCACACCGGCCTGTGGCCCCACGAGCCGGTGAGCTTCGCCGGGAAGCGCGTCGCCGTCATCGGCACCGGCGCCACCGCCGTGCAGGCGATCACGGAGATCGCGAAGACGGTGGGCCATCTCACGGTTTTCCAGCGAACGCCCAACTGGTGCGCGCCGCTTCACAACAGCCCGATCGACGCGGCCACCCAGGCGCGCATCAAGGCCACGTATCCGGAGATCTTCGCGCGCTGCCGCCAATCGTTCGGCTGCTTCATTCACGATGCCGATCCGCGCAAGGCGCTCGAGGTCAGCGCCGAGGAGCGTGAGGCGTTCTTCGAACAGCTCTATCGCGAGCCCGGCTTCGGTATCTGGATGGGCAACTTCCGCGACGTGCTCGTGAACGAGGACGCCAATGCGACCATCACGGAATTCATGCGGCGGAAGATCCGCGCGCGCGTGAAGGATCCGGCGCTGGCCGAGAAGCTGACGCCGACGGATCACGGATTCGGCACCCGCCGCGTCCCGCTCGAGAGCGGGTACTACGAGGTGTACAACCAGCCCAACGTGCGCCTGGTCGACCTGCGCGAGACGCCGATCGAGCGCATCACGCCCGCCGGCGTCGAGACCAGCGAGGGCGTGCACGCCGTCGACATGATCATCTACGCCACCGGCTTCGACGCGGTCACCGGCGCCTTCGATCGCATCGACGTCCGC
The DNA here is from genome assembly GCA_035605575.1 of Candidatus Methylomirabilota bacterium. Taxonomy (GTDB): domain Bacteria; phylum Methylomirabilota; class Methylomirabilia; order Rokubacteriales; family CSP1-6; genus AR12. The sequence continues at coordinate 17,336 of DASTCJ010000145.1, read as the reverse complement.
GGCCGGGATGGCCGGACACTGCGAGAGAAGTGGCGCGAGGGGCCGCGCACCTACCTCGGGCTACAGACGGCCGGGTTTCCGAATCTGTTCACCCTGGTCGGCCCGCACAACGCGGCCACGTTCTGCAACATCCCGCGCTGCATCGAGCAGAACGTCGACTGGGTCACCGCGCTCCTCGCCCACATGCGCAGTCGCGGGTACACGCGCGTCGAGCCGACGCTCGAGGCCGAGCGCGAGTGGCTCGAGCACGTGCACGAGACCGGCCGCCGCATGCTGTTTACCCGGGTCGATTCCTGGATGATGGGCATCAACCGAAACGTGGCCGGCAAGGACAAGCGGACCTTCATCGTCTACGCCGGCGGTGCCCCACGGTACCGCGAGAAGTGCGACGAAGTCGCCGCTGCCGGCTACACGGGGTTCGTCTTCGCCTGACGCGTTCGCGACCGCCGACGCGCGCCGCCGGCCGTTGCGCTCAGTTGCCCGACGAGTAGGGGGCGCCCGTCGACGGCCCCGAGCGGCCGCCCGTCCGCAGGCGCTGCTGGCTCGTCCGCACGGTCGAGTCGATACGCGTTTTCGCCTGGTCCAGCGCTTCGCCGGCGCGCGCGCCGATCGTGCCGATCCGATCCGCCGCGCGATCCCGGATGGTGGGTAGCTGGGTGTCGAAATAGCTGCGGATCTTGTCGTGCCAGACGTAGGCGGCGGCGCTGCCGAGGAGCGCGCCGATCATGAATCCAAACATCGTGTACCTCCCGCGAAGATGCTCGCTGCTGCGTGCCTATAGGATAACGCGCCTGCTGCAGGGGTCATCGCGGCGGCCAGACCGGCTCGTGATAACCGAGCGGCGCCGTCGGACGGGCCCAGCGCGGCGGCGTCTCGGAGAGACTCACGACGGGACCGAGGTGGTGCAGCCGACCGGCCGGCGTCTCGGTCGTGATCGTCCAGCGCTCCAGCTCCGCGGGGGTGAACTCGCGCGGCACGCTGGTGAGCTCGGCCGGCGGCACCTCGCCGCGGCCCACCAGCCAGCGGCCGGTTTGCGCGAGCGAGATGCGCACGAGCCAGCTGCCCCCTTCGCGTGTGCGACGCGCGAGCGCGACGATGGCGCCGAAGGCCATGAGATAGCCGGTGATGTAATCGATGGCCGAGGCCGGATAGAACTGGGGGCCCGGCTCGACACCGGGAAAGACATCGCCCTGGCGTGCCGTGATGCCGCTGACCGTCTGCACCACCGTGTCGAAGCCTCGGCGGCCCGCCCATGGTCCGGCGTGGCCGAAGGCGCTCAGCGAGACGGCCACGATGCCGGGGCGCAGGCGCGCCAGCGCCTCCGGCGAGAACCCGCGATTGGCGAGGCTCCCCGGCCGATAGCTTTGCGAGAAGACGTCGGCGTCCCGCACGAGCGCGCGTAGCGTGGCGACGTCCCGCCCGACGCGGAGATCGAGCTGGGCGGAGAGCTTGCCGTGACCGGTGTCGTATTCCTGGTAGCCGAGATTCGGGAGATGGGCCGCGGTGATCTTCAGCACGTCGGCGCCGTGCTCCGCCAGCGTGCGGGCACACGTGGGCCCGGCGAGCACGCGGGTGAGGTCGAGCACGCGGACGCCTGCGAGCGGCCGATCGCCCTGCGGCAGCGGCTCCGGGGCGCTGTCGCCGATCCGGATGACCTCCAGCAACGGCAAGGACGCGATGGCGGCGGCCTGTGGATGCTTGGCCCACTCGTCCATGGTCCGTACCATGCCGCCGGCGCCGTTCGCGGCGATGATCGCCTCCTCGAGCTCGAGGGCGTCCCACTTCGCGACGGCGCGGCGCACCGCCTCACGGTCTTCGGGCACACCGAGCACACGGAGCGCGGCGTCGCGGTGGTTCGGGAAATTGCAGTGCAGGTAGCTGAAGCGCCCGTGCAGCGCGGGATAGACGCCCATCACCGCGTTGCGCTCGGCCGACACCGCGGCGCCTTCCAGCTTCATGTAATGCCCGCTGCGTAACGATGCGGTGGCCTGCCGCGCGTCGACGGCGACGTCCTGGTCGCGCCCCGTGCGCAGCTTCCACACCTCGGAGACGGCGAGACCGACCGCGGCCAGGGCGGCGGCGCTCGTCTCCCCGATACGAAACGGTGTCGGCAGGATCGGATCCGCGCCGCCGGTGAACGTGACCGCGCGGGCGCGCTCCTCGGTCCAGCCCGCGATCGGTGTGACTGTCCGCAGCGCATCGGCGGCGCCGTGCATGCAGGTCACATTATAACGTTCACTGGCACCCGTCTTGCCGCTCCGAGAGGACGTGAGGACCCCTAACGCGATGCGAACGGTCGCCGTCGGCGGCGCTCTGCTGACCGCGCTGATGCTCCAGGGCTGCGCCGCGCTGCCGCTGGCCGCGCTCGGCGGGGCCGTACTGGAGAGCGGCGCCGGCGCCGTCGTGAAGACGGGGACCGAGTACACGATGAGCGGCTCCGCCCGGCGGACGTTCAGCATCCCGATCAACGCCGTTCGCGCCGGTGTCTTGCAAGCCTTCGAGCGGACCGGCGTGATCATCGAGCCGCCGGAAGAGCCTGGCGACGACAATACGATCCATGGCCGATTGGCACATCGTACCGTCGGTATACGGCTCACGGCGTTCAGCGAGTCGCTCACGGGCATGACGCTCGTGGTGAAGCGAAATTTCTTCATGAAGGATCGAGCGACGACCAGCGAGCTGCTCGAGCAGATCGAGCAAGCGATCGCCGAGAACCCCGCGTTCGCCGCGCGCTTGCGGCGCGGCGCCGGCGGGAACGTGGCGGCAAGCCCTCGCTGAGCGCGCCCGCCGCTCGATCCACGATTATTTCTTCGCAGGTGTTCGACGACATCTGCCACATGCCGCCTGCGCTCTCGCAGTCGGTCTGCGTCGTGTACTGCGAGAAATCACCAGACGTCGAGCCCGAGCTCGGCGAGGGCTGGCGGATGGTGAGGCGCCTGCACCGCCTGGCGACGAGGAGGTGCTGCCCGAAGCGCCGGACGTCGTTCCGCTACCGCCCGACGAGCCGCCAGCGCCCGAACTGCTGCCGGTCGCGCCGCTGCCGGCGGCGCCGCTGCCGCTGCCCGAGCCCCCCGCTTGGGCCATGACGAGGGCAGGCGTCGATTTCCTGCGGTCGCCAGAAAGTAGCAATTCGCAGGCCGCCGACCTCAGCGGGCGATCAATGCCAGCACAGCGGCGGCGAACTCGCGCGGCGCTTCCTGCGGTACGTTGTGTCCGACGTGCGGAATCACGCGGCGCTCGAAAGCGCCGCTGAACAGCGACGCGTGACGCTCCGACGTGCGAGCCGGCGCCACGCCGTTGTCCGCGCCATGCAGGACCACCGTCGGGACGGTGATCCGCGGTCGCGCGGCGAGCCGTGTCTCCGTCGTTTCCACGGCCGGATCGCCTTCCACCAGGCCGAAGCGATGTCGATACGAGTGGATCACGACGTCTACGAAGTCCGGATTGTCGAAGGAAGCGGCCGTGCGCTCGAAGGTGGCGTCGTCGAACTTCCAGCTCGGCGACCAGAGCTGCCAGAGCAGCCTGGTCAGCTCGCGACGATACCGCGTGAGCCCCGCGCGCCCGCGCTCACCGTGGAAGTAGTACTGGTACCAGTACCGGTACTCCGCGTCGGGCGGCTGCGGAGCGCCACTCCCGGCGATGTCCTGGATGTTGTAGCCGCCGCAGGAGACGAGCCCACGCACGCGCTCGGGCCAGAGCGCGGCGACGATGCACGCCGCGCGGCCGCCCCAGTCATACCCGGCCACCACCGCGCGCGGCAGCCCGAGCGCCTCGATCAACGCCAGCAGATCGTGGCCGAGCGCTGCTTGCTGTCCGGAGCGCGGTGTCCCCGTCGAGAAAAAGCGCGTCGCGCCGTACCCGCGGAGGTAGGGCGCCACGACGCGACAACCGCGCGCCGCCAGCAGCGGCGTCACCTCGTCGAAGGCGCGGATGTCGTACGGAAAGCCATGCAGTAGAACCACGGGGGTGCCGTCGGCGGGGCCGGCTTCCTCGTACGCAATTTCGAGCACTCCGCCATTCACGCGTTTCAGCACGCTCTTGCCCCCGACGTCGCACGATTTCCGGCGGGGATCATGATCTCACTTTCGCGACAGCCCGGTATACTCGAGGCGACCCGCAGAAGGAGCGAGACCATGGCGCTGGAGATGCGCGAGCGGTGCGAGAAGTGCGGCGTCGTGGTGCCTGCGGTGTCGTCGCCGCACGCGTGAGCGCGCGGGAGCGTCGAGACCAACGCCCGCGCGCCAACAGGACGCTGCTGGTGTGCGTCGGCCTCACGTTCGTGCTGCATCTCTCGACGTACTTGCTCAACACGCAGCTTCCGATCCATCTCCTCACGCTCGGGGGCAGCCACGCGCACATCGGGTGGCTGTTCGGCGTCACCACGGCGGTCGGCCTCGTGTTGAGACCGCAGGTCGGCGGCTGGACGGACCGCTACGGAGCGCGCGCGGTCATGGTGCCCGGCGCCCTCGCCCTCGTGATGACCATGCTCGCGCTCACACGGGCCGACACTCCGTTCAGTGTCATCGCGCTGATGATCGGTCTCGGCATCGGAAACGCGCTGATCTCGACCACCGGAAGCATCGTCGTGGCCAACGAGAGCCCCGCTGACCGGCGTGGCGAGCTGCTGAGCCTGTTCTACGTCTTCTCCTCGGTCGGCGTCGCGCTCGGACCGCCGATGGGCTTCGCGCTGGCCGAGCTGGGCGGGATGCGACTGAACTTTGCGGCGGTGATCGCGACGAGCCTGCTCGCCGTCGGGCTCGTGGCGCTCGTCCGCACGACGCCCGGCAACCCCGGGGCCCCCGGCGGCTTCGGATTGCGCTGGAGCCGCCACGCGGCCGCGGCCTCGCTCGCGTTGATCATCATCACGACCGGACACGCGACGGTTTACGCGTTCCTGCCGATGCACGCCAACGCGGCCGGCCTCGGCCGGGCGGCGTGGTTCTTTCCGCTCATGTCAGGATTCACCATCGCGTGCCGCCTCGTGCTGCGGCGTGCCTCGGACCGTGTCGGACGTCTTCCGGTGCTGTTGCCCGCCATCCTCTTGCTGGCCGGCGGCAACGCCGTGCTCGCCGTGCGGCCGAGCGCGCTGTCGCTCGTCGTCGCGGCGGCACTGCTCGGCAGCGGTAACTCGATGCTCTACCCGACGCTGGTGGCGCTCGTCGTCGATCGCACGCCCGCCGTCGAGCGCGGTCGTGCCATCGGCACGCTGTCCGGCGCGTGGGACGTCGGGGTCGCCGTCGGCTCTCCGCTCATTGCCTGGCTCGTGCAGAGCGAGGGCTATGCCGCGGGCTTCGTGGCCTCGGCGGCCACGACGGCCATGGGACTGCTCGCGCTGCTCCTCACCGAGCGGCGTCGCGCGGTGACGCAGGGGGGAGAGCCCGCGCAACGCTACGACGTCGGTCGGCCGCTCGTACGGTAGCGCCGGCGGTACCGGGTGGCACATATGGCGGCGGGCTCATCCAGGGCACCGACGGGTAGGGGTACCGGCGCGGCGACCAGCGGCGGCGCGTAGAAGACGGGTAGGGCGAGGACCGTACCGCACACGGTGACGCGCTGCGGAAAGGCGCGCCGCCTCCGCGTCACGGTGCGTCAGGCTGAGGCGTGCGAGGCTTGACCAGAGCGGCGCGCCGGGTACTTTGGTAGGTGCGTGATGGACGAACAAGCCGAGCGGCTCGACGGGCTGTACCTGCAAGCCCGGCTCGCCGCCATCGTCGATTCATCCGACGACATCATCGTGAGCAAGACGCTCGATGGCGTCATCACGTCGTGGAATCCCTCCGCCACGCGCGTGTTCGGGTGGACGGCCGCCGAGGCGGTCGGCCGGCACATCACGCTGATCATTCCACGCGAGCGGTGGGCGGAGGAGGATGACGTCCTCGCGCGCATCCGGCGCGGCGAGCGTGTCGATCACTTCGAGACGGTCCGGGTCACCAAGGACGGTCGCTTCGTCGACGTCTCCATCACCGTGTCGCCGGTGCGCGATGCTTCCGGCCGCATCGTCGGCGCGTCGAAGATCGCGCGGGACATCAGCGAGCGTCGCCGGCTCGAGGAAGCCCGCGCCGCCGTGCTCGCGCGCGAGCGAGAAGCGCGTCAGCAGGCCGAAGCGTTGAGCCGGACGAAGGACGAGCTGCTCGCGACCGTGTCGCATGAGCTTCGCACTCCGCTGAACTCCATCTTCGGCTGGGCGCGGATGATGCAGAGCAGCGACATGGACGACAGCGGGCGGCTACGCGCCATCAACGCGATCATCCGCAACGTGTCGGCGCTCGGGCGGCTGGTCGAGGACCTGCTCGATCTGTCGCGCGTCGTCACCGGTCGCATGCGGCTCGACGTCCGCCCCGTCGACTTCACGACGGTCATCGAAGCGGCCATGGAGACCGTGCGACCGGCGGCCAACGCCAAGGGTGTCGCGCTCGGCACGACGACGCATGGTTCCATCCGGATGATCCGGGGCGCGCCCGATCGCCTGCAGCAGGTCGTGTGGAACCTGCTGATGAATGCCGTGAAGTTCACGCCACGCGGCGGTCGCGTCGACGTGTCGCTGCGGCGCACCAACTCGATGCTCGAGATGCAGGTCTCCGACACCGGCGAGGGCATCGTGCCGGAGCTGCTCCCACACATCTTCGATGCGTTTCGTCAGGGCGACGGCTCCAGCACGCGCCGGCACGGCGGCCTCGGCCTCGGGCTGACGCTCGTGCGCCAGCTGGTGGAGCTGCACGGTGGGCAGGTGCGTGCCGAGAGTCAGGGGAAGAACCGAGGTGCCACGTTCACGGTCACGCTGCCGCTCGCGTCGGCCGCCTCGGGCGACGGAAGCCTGGGCTCGTCGGGGGACGAGCCCGCGCAGCGTTCTCGCCTGCACGGCGTGAACGTCGTCGTGGTCGACGACGACGTCGAGTTCCTCGAGCTGGCGACGATGGCGCTCCGTCGCGCGGGAGCGGAGGTGCGCACCGCGTCCTCCGCGTACGGCGCCTATGACCTGGTCAGATCCTGGAAGCCAGACGTCGTCTTGACGGATCTCGCCATGCCCATCGAGGACGGCTTCATGCTGCTCGGTACGGTGCGCAAGGTGTTGAGCGACCGCGTGCCGGTGGTGGCCGTGACGGCGAACGTGACGCCGGAGAATCAGACCCGGGTGGGGGAGGCGGGCTTCGACCTGTGTCTGGCGAAGCCGATCGACCCGCTCGAGCTCACGGCGGCGATCGCCCGCCTGCTGCAGCGCGCTTAGCGCCCGACCAGCTTCGCGACTCCGCTCATGATACTCCTCGGCCCACAGTCGACTCGGCCCCGGCATTCGCCACTTTGTCGTGCGGGCGGCGTTCATTGAGCTTCACGGAATCGATGAAGACGGCGATCGTTCTGATCGTGCTGAGCGTGTGTGCGGTCGGCGTCGCGCTGCTGCAGATTCGCGCGGATGGCCCGTCCCTGGCCATGGCCGCGGGTGACGCAGCACGCGGCGCCAAGCTCTACGAGACCTTGCCGTGCGCGTCGTGCCACGACATCAGCAAGCCGTGGCCTGGCGGCGACATCTGCCCGAACCTCGGGAACATCGCCTCGGAGGCCACCCGCATCATCCGCCTGCGTGAGTACCGTGGGCGGGCCAAGGACGCGGCCGCGTATATCCGGGAATCGATCGTCGATCCCAACGCGTACATCGTGCCGCGTCCGAACTACCGCCAGGCCGACGGCCAGAGCGTGATGCCGAAAAATTTCAGCGAAACGCTGACGCCCGCGCAGCTCGACGATCTGGTTGCGTTCCTGCTCACGCGTCGCTAGGGAACCTTCCCGGACGTTGTAACGTTTAGTTGGGGGTTGGCCCAACTCTCACATGCCCAACTCTCACATGGAGGTCGTCAAATGGCTGTTCTTCAACGCTCGTGCGCAGCCCTGCTCGTGCTCCTGCTCCTCGGCGTCGCGTCGCTCGCGATCGCGGCCGATTCTGCAACGGCCAAGCTCTCGCCTCAGAACAACTCTGGCGAGTCGGGCACGGCCACGCTCACCAAGGCCGGTGACAAGCAGACCAAGGTCGTCCTCGATGTGAAGGGTGGACCGTCCGGCGCGTCCCAGCCGGTCCACATTCACAAGGGTACGTGCGACAAGCTCGATCCGAAGCCGGCCTATCCGCTCTCGCCGCTCGTCAACGGAAAGTCCGAGACGACGGTCAACGCCTCGCTCGACAGCCTCGAGAAAGGCGGCTACGCCATCAACGGCCACAAGTCGGCCCAGGAAGTTTCGACGTACGTGTTCTGCGGCAACCTCGGCGGCAAGATGTAGTTTCCGCCCGGACGCGACAGAGACGTGCGGCATCCCCGCGCGTCTCTGTCGTCCGTCATCGGTCATCCGCGGCCAAGCAACGGCCACACGAGCAATCCGACGAGGCCGGCGGCGCCCACGAGAATCGGCTCCGGTACGCGATACCGCGACAGGATACCGAGGCTGGCGGCCGCGATGGCGAGCGTCGGCCCGTCGTAGATCGCGCGCACGGCGAGCACCACCACGGCCCCGCCGAGGGCCCCGGTCGCGGCCGCCGTCGCTCCCTGCACGAACGCCTTCAGCTGCGGGTTGTCACGATTGCGGCGAAACCACGGCGCGGGGAGCACCGTGAAGACGTAGACGGGCAAGAAAATGCCGGTGGCGGCGGCGACGGCGCCGAGGAATCCCGCCACGAGGTAGCCGATGAAGACGACGGTGATGACCACCGGTCCCGGCGTGATCATGGCCACGGCCACGGCGTCCAGAAACTGCTGGGGATCGAGCCAGCCGAACTGCTGGACGACGCCGTGCTGCAGGAACGGCACGATCGCAAGGCCGCTGCCAAAGACGAAGACACCCGCTTTTGTGAAGAAGACGAGGAGCTGCACGAGCACGTGCTGGCCGCCGACGGCGACATTCACGAACCAGCGCTCGATCAGCCAGATGACTGCCACGACCAGGATGGCGCCGAGCACGGCGCCCACCGCTTGCCGTCGTCCGGGTCGCGTCCGCGCGAACAGCACGATGAGGCCCTCGAGCACGAACGATTCGGCGAGCTCGGCCTGGGCCCAGATGGTCACGGCCGCGAGGGCGCCGCTGGGCATGCCGGCCGTCCCGCCGCCGCCCGAAGAAGAGAAGGCCGTCAAGACCAGAACTGTGGTTGCGTCGGACACGCCAGGCCGATAGCATCCGTCGCATGACGCAAGCCCGCACAGCAGACATCATCATCATCGGCGGGGGAGTGACCGGCGCGAGCGCGGCGTTCCATCTCACGCGGCGCGGTATCCGCGACGTGATCGTCGTCGACAAGGGCCCGATCGCGTCCGGCGGCACCGGGAAGAGCTCGGCGTGCGTGCGCCAGCATTACTCGACCGCGGAGACGTGCCGGATGATCCGCTACTCGCTCGAGTTCTTCCAGCATTTCTCCGAGCGAGTCGACGGCGCGTCGTGCGGATTTCGCCGTACCGGCTATCTGCTCGGCGTGGACGACAAGATGCGCGTGCCCATGGAGGCATCGGTCGCGCTGCAGCGGTCGATCGGGATCGATACGCGACTGGTGTCGCCGGCGGAGATGCGTGAGATCGAGCCGCGTCTGCGCGCAGATGATCTGGTGGCCGGATGCTATGAGCCCGCCTCCGGCTACTGCAATCCGGTGGAGACGGCTCAGGGGTTCGCGCGCGCGGCCCGGGCGGCGGGGGCGCGCATCCTCGAGGACACGGCCGTGGTGGGATTGCGGCTCGAGGGCAATCGCGTGCGTGGCGTGCGTACCAGCGCGGGCGACATCACGGCCCCGATGGTCCTGAACGCTGCGGGATTGTGGAGCGCGCGCGTAGCGGCCATGGCCGGCGTCGAGCTGCCGATCCACGTGTGCCGCCACAAGATCAGCATCGTGAGCTGGCCCGCGGCCGATCGGCGTCCGCATCCGATGGTCTACGATTTCGTCACGAACATTTACACACGCCCCGAGCTCGGGGAGCACATTCTCGTCGGTGGGCTCGACGCCGAGGAGTCGCGCGACGCGGTCGATCCTGACTCCTACAAGGAAGGCGTGAGCCTGGACGAGTCGACCGACGCCCTCGCGCGTGTGAGTCATCGATTTCCCGTGCTGGCCGACGGCCACATCGCGCGGGGCTATGCGGGCTGCTTCGACGTCACGCCCGACTGGCATCCGATTCTCGACCGCGTTGGTCCTGACGGTTATTTCGTCGCCGCCGGCTTCTCCGGCCACGGATTCAAGCTCTCGCCGGCCGTGGGCCACATGGTCGCCACGCTTCTTGTCGACGGACCGGACGGGCATCCCGATCTGCCGATCTTCCGGCTGTCACGATTCGCGGAAGGCAAGCCGATTCGCGGCACTTACGGCGACTGGCTCATGTGCTAACCGCGTGGAGCGGATGCCTGACCCCGTTCTCTGTCTGAACAGCGGCTCCTCCTCGCTCAAGTTCGCCGTCTACGGGGTCGGGAGCGACGAGCGGCGTCTCGCCCACGGGGCGGTGGAGCAGATCGGTCTCGCGCCGAGCCGCGTGTGGCTGCGGACCGGCAGCGATGAAGTGGTCGAGGACACGCGCCATACGATCGACGACCACGCGAGCGCCGCGCGCGAGGTGTTTGCCACGCTCGGACGGCACGGTCTCGAGGCCGCCGCCGCCGTGGGCCATCGCGTCGTGCACGGGGGGCCGGATTTTTCCGCGCCTCGGCGCGTCGACGGCACGCTGCTCGCTGCGCTCCACCGGCTCGTGCCGCTGGCGCCGCTGCATCTTCCGAGCGAGATCGCCATCATCGAGGCCATCGCCCAGGAGCGTTCGGACGTCGCGCAGGTCGCCTGCTTCGATACGGCGTTTCACCGCCGGATGCCCGAGTCGGCGCAGCGGCTGCCGCTACCGCGACCGCTCTGGGACGAGGGCGTGCGGCGGTATGGATTCCACGGCCTGTCCTACGAGTACGTCGTCTGGAAGCTCGGCGCCGCCGCGCGGGGTCGGCTCATCATCGCGCACCTCGGGAACGGCGCGAGCCTCGCCGCCGTGCTGGATGGCCGTGCCGTCGACACCACGATGGGCCTGACTCCGCTCGGTGGCCTGGTCATGGGAACACGACCGGGCGATCTCGACCCCGGCATCCTCTTATATATGCTGCAGGCCCGCGGCTACGATGCCGCGCGACTCGGCACGCTGCTGAATGACGAGTCCGGGCTGCTCGGCGTCTCGGGCTCGACGTCCGACATGAAAACGCTGCTCGCGCGGCGCGCCGGCGACGCTCGCGCGGCTGAGGCGGTCGCGATGTTCTGCACGTCCGTGCAGAAGCACGTCGGCGCCTTCGCCGCGGTGCTCGGCGGCGTCGACACGCTCGTCTTCACCGGCGCCATTGGTGAGCGGGCGGCGCCGGTGCGCTGGGATATCTGCCGGCAGCTCGGCCATCTCGGCGTCGCGCTCGACCGATCGAAGAACGACGCCGGCGCCGATGTCATCAGCGTCGCGGCGGCGCGCTGCACGGTGCGCATCGTGCCGACCAACGAGGAGCTGATGATTGCGCGCCACACGGCCGCCGTGATCTCCCCACGGCGCGCCGCGTAGCTTATAATGCTGCCCCATGTCGACTGTCGTGCGCTTCGTCGCCATTGTCATTCTTGCTACGTTCGTGGTGGGCTGTGCCTCGGCGGCGGCGCCGACGCCTCCGCGAACCGTCGCGCTCGAGGGCCTGCATCGGGTGGCGGTCGTCCCGTCCGGTGAGACGCGATTCGCTGGTGTCACGTCCAGCAAGGACCCGGAGCGCGAGCTCGACGAGGTCCTGAAGTGGCTCCCGTACAAGGACGTGCTCGTGCCGATCGCTCGCGCCGTGTATCACGGCGTGAGCTGGCTGATGAACCAGCGCGAGAACGCCGCGCCGCGCGACGTGAGCCCCGGCGCTGTCGTCGCCGAGGCATTCGCGCGGAACCTGCGCGCGAGCGGCCCATTCGACGAGATCGTCACGCTCGAGAAGGAGCCGGTGGGCAGCGCGCGTCGAAGCCTCGATGCGATCGTACGGGTCACCGTGCCCACCTGGGGCCTGGTCAGCGTTCGCGAGGGCGAGGTGCCGCAGGTGGCCGGCTTCGCCGACGTCCACGCCCAGCTGGTGGCCCGTGAGAGTGGCGTGATCCTGTGGGAGCACGAGGAAGACGTCACTCATCCGGACCGGCTCGCGCTGACCGCGCTGAAGCAGGATCGATCGCTGAGCCGCGAAGAGCTGGTCGAGGTCCTCGAGCGCGCGGGCCGACGGCTCGCAACGGAGCTGCTCTACGCGCGGGGCCGCGGCCAATGAACCGGCGCGTCGGCGCCATGGTGGGGTCCATCATCGCGTTGCTCGTGCTGGCGGGGTGCGCACGCCGGACGATCGACGTCACCTACCCCGAGACCATGGCGAATCGCGCGCTGCTCTCCTCCATTGCGTCGCGCCGCATCGTCATCGCTCCCGTGACCGACCGACGTGCGGAGCCGGGCCGCATCGGCGCCGAGCTTCCGAAGGGCAAGCCGATCGTGACGGCGCGTCCGGTCTCCGACATCGTGCGTGATGCCCTGGTGGTCGAGCTCACGAAGAACGGTCACGAGGTCGTGGCCGGTCCGGGCGACGTGGTCATGAGCGCCGACGTCGAGGAATTCTGGCTCGATGCCGTGCGCGGCGCGTCGAGCACGCAGTACGTCGGGCGCGTGGCCATCGCCGTCGTCATCGCCGACGGGCAGACGGGCGAGGCGTTACTGACGCGTCGCTACGTCGGGCTGCGGCGGCGAACGGGCGAGCCGGACTCGAAGAACACCTGGCGCGAGATCATGGACACCGCGCTGGCCCGCACCATTCACGACGTCGCCGTGGATCCCGACCTCGCTCTCACCGTCGCCCGCGCTGCGCGCTGAGCGCGGTCCTGGGCGCGGGACGGCCGATCGCCGCTCCACTACCTCGGCGGAGGCGAAGGCGGGTTTGATATATGCTGAAGGCGCCCGCTCATGAAACTCGCCGCCAAGTTCGCCCGACAAGAGACTGAGGCAGGAAGACTGGCGCGCATTGGCCGCCGCCGCATCTCGAAAGACCGTGAGGCGGCCGTCCGTCGGATGCTCAGCCTTCCCGATGCCGCGCCTCCACTCGCAACGGTGCCGAGCCCCCCGGACGGTGTCCTGCGGTGCGAGGATTGCGCGCGCACGTTCAAGCTCCCCATGCACTGGGCGCGGCATCGCAACGCGAAGCACCGCCGAGACGTCGCCGCGACCTGACGCGCGTCGTCACTTCCCGCCCAGCGCGCGGAACGCCCGGGCGGCGGCGTCGCGCACGGACGGCTGCTCGCTCGGCGATTGCATGACCGTTTGCAATGTGGGCAGCGCCTGACGATCGCCGTGCGCGGTCAAAAATCGCATCGCGAGGAGCCGATAGCCTGGCTCCGCCTGCGACGCGACGATTTGGCGCATGAACGGCAACGGCCGGTCGTCGTTCAGGCCGCTCAGCGCGCGAAACGCCATGTCGCGGCCACGGTCGTCCGCAGCGGACTCTTCGAAGATCTGCGCCAGGCCGGCGACGCCGTAGGGACGGCCGGCCTCCGCGAGACCCTGTGCAGCGCTGAGCCGGACAAAACGATCCTCGCCGCCATTGGCGAATAGCCGCTCGAGGACCGGCAGCGAATCGGGCGTCTGCAGCTGACGCAGGCCGGCGGCCGCCGCCCGACGCATGAGCAGGTCGCCTTCGTTCTCGACGATGTCGCGAAGAAGCGGCAGAGCCTCCGGCACATGCAGCGCGCCCAGCATCCGGGCGGCGACGCGGCGCTCGTCGGTGTCCGTCCCCGTGGTGAGCACGTGCATCAGGGCCTGACCCGCGACGTCGCCCATGCTGCGCATGTCCTCGACCAGTTCGCGACCCTTCTGCCAGCGCTCCCGCTCCGAGCTCTTCGTCGACTCAAGATATCGATAGAAGCGGTCGAGAACCGCCTGGACGGTGGGTGGTGCGGCAGGCTTGGACTGGGCGTCCGGCTTCGCCGTCGCACCGTCTCCCCCGTTCTGGCCGCCGCGTCCGCGTTCGGCGGCGGCGGCGCGGGCGAGGCTCTCGCGAATCAGACGGTCTTCCTGAGCAGCGACCGTGAGGGTTCGCTCGTCGTGGCTTTCGGGCCTCGGAAGCTTCCTGCCGGTCACGACGCTGGCGGCCGCCGGACCCGTCGCCGCCATCTCCTCGGCGACTCGGAGCCGTGCCTGGAGCGTTGTCACCTGCTGGGTGAGCCGCTCCACGTCCCGTGCGGCGGGCACCTTGCTCGTGACGCCGGCCGACGCCCAGCCGATGATCAGAGCGACGACGACCGCGACGGGCCAGAGAAGGCGACTCATGCCACGCTCCTCCCGCGCCAAGCGCGGGTGCCGCAACATCATACTCGGGGAAGCCAGTACGCAGTTGCGCTGCAGCCCGGTGTCAGCGTCCGTCTCGCGTAAAGGTAGACCAGGCCTCGTAGCAGATGTCGTGGAACCGCCAGTCGAGCGCCTGCTGGATACTGACCAGGGACGCGCGCTCGCTCGGGTGGATGGTCTCGCTGCACCCGTCGCACGGCCGCCCGTCACCGTCGTTCACGAGCAGTGTGTGCTCGGTGGCGGCCGGCAAGCCCCCGCGTCGCGTCTTGTCGCGCGTCTTGTCCGCTCGCCCCTGATAGCTCATCGGCGCCATCATACGCATGGACCGTCGCCGTGCCTCGCGAAGCGGCCGCTGCTGGCATGTGGTTTGCGCTTCTGGCGCACGTGCCGCGACGTGCCGGAAAAGCCATGGCGCTCGGAGATCTGAAGAAGCGCGTCGACTGCTGCGCTGCGTGCCACGCCCCGCTCGGTACCGACGAGCCGCTCGCGTGGACCTGGGCGCGGCAGCGCATCCACGAGGCGTGCATGCCGATCTGGGCCTTCGCCAATCGGGGGCGCCGCGCGCTCGGAGAGTGGATCGCCGAACCCGTGCGATTGCTCCTCGCTCGACATCAGGGACGGTTGTGCAGCGGCTGCCTGGCCCTCGCACTCCTGCTGAGCCTCGAAGATGGGCGGCGCATCGTGGAGATCACGTCGACGTTGCCGGGGTTCCGCCTGTTGCCGGTGACGTGCGAGGCGTGCGGGCGGGCGACGATGGCGCTCTGCACGGTGCCGACAGGTAGCGAGGCCAGCGTGGTGCCGGGCAAGTGCACGCACTGCAGCCGGCCGCTCGAGAGCACGGAGCGAACGGTGACGATCGGCGGTGAACCGTATCACCGGGCGTGCTCGCATGTCATCGCCACTCACGATCGCATCCGCGCCTCGCGAGCGGCGAATCAGCAGGCGCATGCGCAGCTCGAACGCGCGCGCGAGCGGCTCGATCGGCCGCGGCCGACCGACTAGGTGCTCAGGGCGTCCTCAACTTCACGTCCTCGTACGAGGGGAACGCGTACATCGGCATGGCGTTGATCGTGTGGTCGGCGATGCGCGGGCCGATACCGATCAGTCCGCGCAGATCCATGATCGGCGCGTACATCACGCGATCGATCGTCAGCTGCTGAATCCGGTGCAGAAGCGCCTCGCGCTTGGCCACGTCGCGCTCCCGCGCCTGTTGAAGGAAGAGCTCGTCGATGTCCGGATAGCCGCCGTACGCGTAGCTGCCCTTGGAGTACATGAACGCCTCGACGCGGCTCGCGGCATTGCCCGAGTTGCCGACGGCCGTCAGGAAGAGGCCGCGCAGCTTCTTCTCCTGCCAGGCGGCGTAAAACGCCGCGCGCTCGAGCAGACGCATCCGCATGCGGATGCCCACGGCGTTCAGATTGTTGAGCGCCGCCTCCCCGACCGTGGCGAAGCCGGGAATCGGGACAAACTCGCCGGCGTCAACGCCGTTCGGAAAGCCCGCCTCGGCCAGGAGCTGCTTGGCCTTCTGCGGATCGTACGGCGCCGCCGGCACCTGCAGGGCGAAGTCCATGACCCGCGGCACGATTACCCCGGCCGGTGGACAGTAGCCGAGGCAGGCGGCCTCGCTGGTGGACTTGCGGTCGAGCGCGTAGTTGACCGCCAGGCGAAGCCGCTTGTCGTGCCACAGCGACTTCGGATCCCATTGGTCGGCGAATTCGATCCAGAAGATCGACGCGTGGCGCGTGGCGACGAGACCGTAGCGCGAGTCGCCCTTCAGCGTCTGCGCCTCCGGGCCGTCGAGGAACATGGCGTAGTCGGTCTCCCCGCTCTTGAGCATGGCGAGACGCGTTGTGCCGTCGGGCACGCTCTTGAGCGTGAGCCGCTTGACGTAGGGCGCGTGGCGCCAATAGCCGGGGAAGGCCTCGAGGACGATGTCGACTCCGGGACGCTGGCTGACGAAGCGGTACGGTCCCGCCCCGACCGGACGCTGCCGGAAACCATCGGCACCCACCTGCTCGAAATACTTTTTCGGCAGCACGAGGGCGGCGGCCGTCGCCGTCGTGCCATAGAACGTCATGAAGTCGGGCCACGGCTCCTTCAGGTGGAAGCGAACGGTGAGCGGATCGACGACTTCCAGCTGTCGCACGCGCGTGCGGAACTCGCGCGCGCCCGCGCCCTGATAGCGCTCGAAGCTGAAGCGCACGTCCTCCGCCGTGAGCGGGTCGCCGTTGTGAAAGGTGAGACCGCGACGCAGCTTGAACTCGTACGTGAGCCCGTCGCGGCTCTCCGTCCAAGACTCCGCGAGGCTATTGCCGATCTTCTGGCCGGGCAGCGGGCGCACGAGCGCGTCGTGGATCGCGTAGAGGACGCCGAACGGTGTGATCTGCGGCGGCGCCGCCGAGGGATCGAACCAGCTCGGCGCGACGGTGACGTGGAACGACACCACGACTTCGCCGGCCGGCGTCTGCGCTGGGCAAGGGGCCGCTCGCGCGACGAGGAGCAGCAGCGTGGCCAAGATGGTTGCCAGTGCGTGCATGACCGTCCTCCCGTCGGGCGTCGGTAAGCTATCACGGCGCGGCGATGGCCGGCAGGGCCGGCGAAACAGCACGGGCGCCGGGAGGCCCCGGCGCCCGTGGGACGCGCGGACGAGCGGCTCAGCGTACCGCGTACGGTCTCTGGAACAGCGCGTCGAGGTCGAGGGCGGCTTCGGCCTCCACGGCCGTCCGCAGCGCCTGCTTGCCGAGCGAGGCGCAGACTCCGTCGGTCCCGAGGACCGAACCGACCAACTTGCTGCCGACAGTGCCGGTGGCGGTCTGCACGTACACCACGCCGTGCGGCTCGGCCACCGCGCCGAACACGAAGACGTTCGCCGGGGTGAGCGCGCTGCCGGCGATGTAGGTCTTTCCGGTGCAGTCGAGATTCTCGTACCACACGAACATTCCGATCATCTGCTGCGGGTACACTTGCAGGGCGACGATACGGTCACGGACCGGCAGGCCGATCCAGGGGACGTTG
>DASTCJ010000128.1:0-62526 GCA_035605575.1 Candidatus Methylomirabilota bacterium | reverse complement strand
GCGCACCTTGCTCGAATCGACGCCGAACGAGCCACCTCTCGAATCCGACCGCCTCGACCGGCTCCGGGCCGAGGTGGCGCGCGCGCAGGCCGAGGAGGCCGGACGCCGTGCCTCCTTCCTGGCCGAGGCCAGCCGCGTCCTGGCCGGCTCGCTCGACTACGATGCCACCCTCAAGAGCATGGCCCGGGTCGCCGTCCCCTACCTCGCCGATTACGTCGTCGTCGACATGCTCGACGGTGAGCGTCGCCTGCGGCGCCTCGGCGCTGCTCACGCGGATCCCGTCGTCGAGCCGAGCCTCGCCGACGCGGCACCGCTGGTCGTCGAGCCAGGCGACGAAAGCCCGCTCGCCACCGTCGTCGAGCGCGGTGACGCGATCCTCGTGCGGGAGGTGACGGAGGACTGGGTCGCCGCCCGCCCACGCGAGGCGGAGCATCTCGGCGCGAGCACGCTGCGCGCCACGTCGCTCATGCTGGTACCGCTGCGCGCCCGCGGCCGCGCGCTCGGCATCGTCTGCTTCGCCCTGACGCAGCCGGGCCGGCACTACGCGCTGGCGGATCTCGCCATCGCCGAGGATCTCGCCCGGCGTGCCGCGCTGGCCGCCGACAACGCGCGCCTGTACCGGGAAGCCCAGGATGCGAGCCGGGCGAAGGACGAGTTCCTCGCCGTGCTCTCGCACGAGCTACGCACGCCGCTGACGCCGGTCCTCGGCTGGGTCCGCATGCTGCGCACGGGCACGCTGAAGGCGGAGGCAGCCGGCCGCGCGCTCGAGGCGGTCGAGCGCAACACCCGGCTTCAGGTGCAGCTCGTGGAAGACTTGCTCGACGTGTCACGCATCATCACCGGCAAGCTCCGCCTCGACCGGCGACCGCTGGCGCTCGGCGAGGTCATCGACGCGGCCGTCGACGCCGTGGCCGGTGCGGCAGCCCAGAAGCGCATCAGCATCACCCGCAGCGTGGCGCCCGATCTTCCGATCGTGGAGGGCGACCCGAACCGTCTCCAGCAGGTGATCGGCAACCTCCTCTCCAACGCCGTGAAGTTCACGCCGGAGGGCGGCAACGTCGAGGTGAGGCTCGAGGCGACGGCCGCGCACGTGCGCATCGCCGTGACGGATACGGGCGAGGGCCTCCTCCCCGAGATCGCACCGCATATCTTCGACCGCTTTCGTCAGGCCGACAGCACAATCACGCGCCAGTACGGCGGTCTCGGGCTCGGTCTCGCCATCGTCCGCCATATCGTGGAGCTGCACGGCGGCACCGTCCAGGCATCGAGCGCGGGGCCGGGCTCTGGTACGACGGTGACCGTGCTGTTGCCGGTGCCCGGGGGGCCGTCTCCCGACGAGCGCGTGAGCGGCGCCGCGCTGCCGTCGCTCAGCGGCAGGCTGAGCAACGTGCGGATCCTGGTCGTGGATGACGAGTACGACGCCAGGGAGCTGCTCGCGACGGTGCTGGAGACGGCCGGGGCAACGGTGACGCTGGTCGCCTCCGCCGGCGAGGCGCTGGACTTCCTGGCCAAGCATCCCGCCGACGTGCTCTTGAGCGACCTCGCCATGCCGCAGCGCGATGGGTACGATCTGATGCTCGAGCTTCGATCACGGAGCTGGGACCTCGATATGGTGGCGATCGCCCTGACCGCACAGGCACGTCCTGAAGATCGCCAGCGGGCGCTCGCCGCCGGATTCGACGCGCACGTGGCGAAGCCCGTGGATCCCGAGGCGCTGGCCGAGACGATCCGGCGGCTGATCGGCCGCCCGCAGCGCCGGCGGTAAAAAAAGTGAGGCGCGAGCGTCGCCCGCCCTTACACTTTCATGTCTCAGAGGGAGGAACCCGCATATGAAGGGCTCAACGGGGAATGCCTTCGTCGTGCGCACCGCCTGGCTGGCCGAATCTAACGTCTGGGTCTGGGAGATGGTGGACGCCTCGAGCGGTGAAGTCACCGAGCGCAGCTGGCCCTCACACTGGGCCGGCTACTCCAGTCGTGAGATCGCGGAGCAGGCCGGCGTGGCCCGGCTCAAGGAAGTGGCCGGGCCGGCGCGCGCGCCCGAGACGCTGAGCCCGCCGCCGGCGCTGCGCGGCCGCGAGGATGCCAGCGCCGGCAAGCGACAGCTGGGACGCTCGGTGCTGATCGTCGTTCCCCGCACGCGCGTCGACCTCTATCAGTCCTTGAAGCGCTCGTTCGCCGACGACGCCAAGGCCGAAGTCGTTCTCGATCGTCGGTTCAAGGACCGCCGCGTGCAGACGGCCACTCACGACCGCGAGCGGCGCAAGACGGATCGGCGCCGGCGGCCCGACATCGACGCCCAGCTCAAGGCCGACCGCTGGGTCACCGTACCGGTCGTCCCCCCGACGGTGGACCTCTCCGACCCCGACGCGCGCGCCATCCTCTTTCTCTGCTGCAGCAGCCATCTCGTGCAATGTCACAAGTGCCAGCGCGGTTATCGCCTCGGCTGGCTCCGTGGCGGCAATCCCGGGCTCTTTCGCTGTCCGCTGTGCGGCTTCGACATCACGCCCGCCGTGGCCGCGCATACCGACACGTGCGTGTACTGGGTGAAGCGCGGCGGGCTCACTCGCAAGCCGACGACGTCGAGCACCGAGCGCGCGCGGCCGTCGGCCACGTCCACCGCGGCCGGCTGAGCCGCATTCGCGGCGCCGCCTGACGGCGGCGCCCGCTCAGCGCTCCGCCGCGCGCTGGCCGGTACGCCGGACGACCGGGATGACCCGGGCAGCCGCGTCGCGCCGCTCGAGCCTCTTGAGGATTCGGTTCACGTACGCGCGGGTCTGCGGATACGGTGGAATCCCCCGGTGCTGGATGACGGCCACGTGGCCGGCGTTGTACGCGGCCAGCGCGAGCGGCACGTTGTTGTCGAAGCGATCCATGAGGGCGCGGAGATGGCGCACGCCGCCATCGATGTTTTCGCGGGGCGAGAATGGGTCCGCCACACCGAGCGAGGCCGCGGTCCGCGGCATCAGCTGCATCAGCCCCTGGGCGCCGCGGCGCGACACCGCGCGCGGATTGAACTGAGACTCGGCTTCGATGACGGCCGCGATCAGCGCCTCATCGACGCCGTAGCGATCCGCCGCCTCCTTGATGATGGCGCGTGGCTCCTCGAACGCGGCGCGGCGTTGCGAGGCCGTGTAGCCGAACAGTACGGTGAGCACGAGGGCGGCACAGCCGCCGATGCGGCGCGCAGCCCCCGAGCGTCGTCGAGTCGTTCGCGCGCCAGACCGGGTACGCTCCCAGGACGGGCGTGTCATCAGCCGAAGATGCTGGCGCAAGTCGCTCATGCCGGCCATCAGGGGCAAATCCGGTACCGGATCTGAAAGGCGCGGCATCTCCGCGACTTCCACGCGCAGCGGTCAGAAACGTGGCAGGCGTCTTTTTGACCAGCCGGACAGTCTCCGACCTCTCAGGACGCCGCGGGACCGAGGAAGTAGCGCCGCGGGTCGAGCATCCTGATGAGTCGAAGCTCATCCGCGGTGGGCGGCTCGAAGCGGCGGAGCGACGGCGCGACGGTGAGCTCCCACCCGCACCGCTGCCGCGCCGCTTCCACGAGTGGCCGCTCCGGACCGTCACCGAGCACGCCCGTGAGGACGAGCTCGCCATGCGGCTCCCGCTTGGCGAAGACGCCGAGATCGGACACGACGGTCGATACCCTCGCGCCCGGCGCGGTCACGTAGGGAACCTTGTCGACGAAGCGGTTGCGCGACTGCGCGAGCGTGACGACCACCTCGCGTGCCGACGAGGTGATGTCGTTCGCGCCGCCGCTGCCCGTGATGTAGAGCGACCCGGGGACGAGCGTCGAGTTGATGTTGCCGTGCTTGTCGATCTGTCCGGCTGCGAGCGAGCCCAGACAACGGTTCTCGCCGCCGCCCA
Source organism: Candidatus Methylomirabilota bacterium (assembly GCA_035605575.1). GTDB lineage: Bacteria > Methylomirabilota > Methylomirabilia > Rokubacteriales > CSP1-6 > AR12. The sequence goes on along the minus strand of DASTCJ010000128.1, from coordinate 58,656 downwards.
TGAAGATGCCCATCGTGTGGATGATGTCCGTCAGCATCTTGCACGATGGAAAGTTGCGGAACGAAAAGACGAACGGCTCCGCGGGACGCGGGAGATAGCCGACCATCCCCGTTTCCGCCATGATCTCCACGTCGACGCCGGCCGCCTTCATGTCGTACCCCGACAGCCAGGCCGCGAGATTGGAGTTGCCCACTCCGGCCAGATACGTTCGGTAGCCCTCGGCGCGCACTTTTTCGCTCAGCACGCGGGCGGCGACGACGACCATCTGCTCGGAGGCAGTGACCCGGTCCTCGGGACCGAGCTGGTCTCCGAGCATGTCGAGCTCCGCCTTCCATATATCCGCGTCCGCGCGCCCCTTGATCTCGACGATGCGTCGATATCCGAGCCGGGCGACATAGGCGTCCTGGTCGGGTACGTCGAGCATCCATTCCCGGATCCACGCCTCCGCCGTGTCGCGCGCCCGAAACGCGCGGCGGATCTCGAGGATGAAGTCGGGATCCTCGGCATACGACTCGAGCTCGGGGATGTTCATCGCGTACATCCCGCCCGGATGCGAGCCATACGGTGCTTCGACCACGGCCGCGACGTACTGGGCGGGCAGACGCACCAGCGAGGCGTGCCGGCGGATGAAGTCCGTCGAGACCACGCGCTCGACCGACACGATGGCGCCGCTCCGAGCGGCCATCGCGCCGTAGAAGTTGTCGTTGAGCGGCACGCCGGCGAGCACGTTGCCGGCACGATCGGCCGCCCACGCATGGAACAGCGCGACGTCGGGCGTCAGGGCGCGAACGAGACCGACGCGCCGCCCGTCAGCGGCAAACGGATCGTCGAGCGCGAGGAAATCGCCGTCGCGCGCATTGTCCTCCTCCATCGAGGAGCCGAGCAGCGAGCGCGTCGGCAGGAACGGGACCCCGAGCGCGCCGGCCAGCGCGCGCAGCGGCAACGTCAGCATCGACCAGTTCTGCACGCCGATACGCCCGCTCACCAGCTCCGGGCCGAGCACGGCCTGGGGCACCGGGAACGGATAGCCTTCGCCGACGAAGGTCGTGATGAGCCGGCGCACCAGGCCGCCGATGGCGAGCGCCGTCCACGGCGAGCCGAAACCCGTGAGCGCCAGCGTCCATTCCGGCCGCTTGCCCCACCACTGACGAACGAGCTCGCGAACCAGCGCGTTGGGACGTCCGTGCGCGGCGCCGACATAGATCGTCTGGCCCGGCGCGATGAACCGGTGAATCGCCTCGGCCAGCGGCACCACTTTGTCAGGGCCCTCCACGAGCGGCACGGCCAGCCGACGCGCGACGACGTCCGCGTACTCGGCGTTCATCCGGTCGGCCTCGGCGAGAACACGCGCGCCTTCAGGCGCCGCGGGACCCACATCGCGAGCAGCCGGGCCGACCGCGCCAGCGTGTCGAGGGCGGCCGGACTGCCCGGCCAGTACTTGAGGACGAGCCCGCGATCTACCCAGTTCAGCACGCCGTCGAGGATCACCGCCGCCAGCAGCACGTCGTCGAGATAGCCGACGAGCGGAATGAAATCCGGAATGAGATCGATCGGAGACAGGAGATAGACCGCGGCGGCGCCCAGCGCGATCTTCGCGGCGCGCGGCAACACGGGATCGCCCACGAGCCGCTTGATCAGGCGGGCCACGTCGGGCAGCGCACGGACGAGCCCTCTCACTCGAGACTCTCGGCGACGAGCTCGCTGACGTCCTTGACGGCGAGCCGCTCCTCCGCCTCCTTCACCTTCCGCCCGAGGTCCACCATGGCCAGACAGAACGGACAGGCGGTGCCGACGACGGTGGCCCCGGTTTCCAGCAGCTCCTCCGTACGGATGACGTTCACGCGCTTCTGGGACGGCACTTCCATCCACATGTGCCCGCCGCCGCCGCCGCAGCACAGCCCGCGCTCGCGGTTGCGCGGCGGCTCGACGATCGTGAGGCCCGGCACGGCCGCCGCGACGTCCCGCGGCGTCTGCATGATGCCGTTGTAGCGGCCGAGATAGCAGGAATCGTGGAACGCGAGCGTGCCCTCGATCCGCTTGATCGGCGTGATGCGGCCGGCGGCAATGAGGTTCGCGATGACCTGGGAGTGATGCAAGACCTCGTATGTTCCCCCGAACTGCGGAAATTCGTTCTTGATGGTGTTGAAGCAGTGCGGGCAGTGCGTGATGACCTTGCGGAACTTGTACTGCTTGATCGCCTCCACGTTCTCGGCCTGCAGCGTCTGGTAGAGATACTCTTCGCCGAGCCGACGGGCGACCTCGCCGTGACAGCGCTCCTCCTGCATGACGCCGAACGACACGCCGGCTTTCTTGAGGATGGCCACCACCGAGCGCGCGATCGCCTGGTTGCGCTTGTCGTAGGAGGCCGAGCAGCCGACCCAGTAGAGGTACTCGACCTCCTTGCCGGGCTCGAGGAGCGGGACGTCGAGGCCCTGCGCCCACGCCAGCCGCTCCGCCGCCGGCAGCCCCCACGGGTTTCCGGCGCGCTGGATGTTCTGCAGCGACTGCGGCGCGGTCGACGGCAGCGCGCCCTCCGAGAGCGTCAGGTAGCGGCGCAGATCGACGATGGTGTCGACGATGTCGATGAAAGCCGGACACTCTTGCACGCACGCCATGCAGGTCGTGCATGCCCAGAGCTCGTCGGCCTTGATCAGCTCACCGTGGATCGGACCGGGCAGCTGGCCGTGCAGGTGGCGCTTCAGCTTCACGATGATCTGCTTGGGCGACAGCGCGGTGCCCGCCATGTAGGCCGGGCACGCCGCCTGGCAGCGTCCGCACTCCACGCACGCGTCGAAGTCCAGCCGCCGCTTCCACGAAAACTCCTCGAGCTTCGAGATGCCGAGCGACTCCGCCTCCTCGATGTTCTCGATCTTGGCCAGCTCGCCGCGCGGCGTGAGCTTCGAGAAGAAGATGTTCAGCGGCGTCGTGAGCAGATGCATGAAGTACGAGTACGGCACGAGCGCGATGAACGCGAGCGAGATGGCGGCGTGGAACAGCCACACCGACACGTGGATGCCACGCAGCGCGCCCTCGCCCAGCCCGATGGCGAGCATCGCCTGCCCCACCCCGTAGCCAACCGGTGACCACGGCCCCCATGACGGCCGCGTCACGGCCAGCCGGCACGCCTCCATGACGAAGCCGCTCACGTTGATGACGAACAGCAGTGCGAGCACACCGGCGAACCGCGCGGTGGGATCGACGCGATGCGGACGCACCACGAAGCGCCGCCACACCGCCATGCCGAGGCCGATCACGAAGAACAGCCCGAAGAGGTCGAGGGTCGTCTCGTAGAAGAGGTAGAACGGGCCCTTCAGCAGCTTGTAGCCGAAGATCGGCAGCGTGACATCCCAGTCGATGGTGGCCAGCACGGTGCCCATGAAGAGCGCGAGAAAACCCCAGAACATCGTGGCGTGCATCACGCCGGGATACGCCTGCGACAGCGTGCGCACCTGTCCCAGCGCGTGCACCGCCACCAGGCGCAGGCGCAGGGGGATCCGATCGAAGCGGTTCTCCGGACGGCCGGCACGCCACAGCGCGATGCGTTGCCAGAAACCGTACGCGAAGATGGCGACGGCGATGATCCCGCCGACGTAGATGCCCACTTGCGCCCACCCCGGGACATTCCAGAACGTGTCCCGGAACGGGATGGAGCCGGACACGGTCATGAGGGCTCCAACGATATCACGGGCAAGATGGCCGCCGCGGCCGAGTACGGATCGCGCGCGCCCGCCACCACCTCGTCGAAGACCGCCGCGAAGCGGCCGTCGCGCAGACCATCGTCGATGCGCGCCTTGAAGGCGTCGATCAGCAGCGCCTCCAGCTCCTGGCGGGCGCGCTCGCGCCGGCGCGAGGCGAAGGCGCTGCTGGCCGCCAGCGCCGCGCGATGGCGACGGATCTCGGCGAGGAGCTCGCTGACGCCCACGCCGTTCTGCGCCTCGAGCGACAGCACCGGGATCTCCCAATCGACGTCCTTGCGGGACGTGGCGCTCGCGTAGTGCAGATGCGCGGCGAACTTCAGCTCCGCCATGAGGGCGGGCGCGCCCGCGCGGTCCGCCTTGTTCACGGCGAACAGGTCGGCCGCCTCCATGAGCCCCGCCTTCATCGTCTGGATGGCGTCGCCGGACTCGGGGACGAGGACGACCACCGTCGTGTCGGCGATCTTCATGATGTCGAGCTCGGTCTGTCCGACGCCGACCGTCTCGATGAGCACCCAGTCGTGTCCGGACGCCGACAGCAGCTTGGCCACCTCACCGGTGGCGCGCGCGAGTCCCCCGAGCGAGCCGCGCGTGGCCATGCTGCGGATGAACACGCCGGCGTCGAGCGCGTGCGCCTGCATACGGATGCGGTCGCCGAGCACGGCGCCGCCGGTGAACGGGCTCGACGGGTCGACGGCGATGATCCCCACCGTCTGGCCCTCCGCGCGCAGCACGGCCGTGAGTCGGTCGACGACGGTCGACTTGCCGGCCCCGGGCGGGCCGGTGACTCCGACGATGTAGGCGCGCGCCGCCCGTGCGTGCACGGCCTTCATGATGGCGGGCACCGCCGCGCTGCGACTCTCCACATGCGTGATCAGACGCGCCAGCGCGAGGCGATCGCCGCTCAGCATGCGGTCGACGAGCGCCGCGGGATCGGACTTCCGGAGAGTGGACTCGGATCCGGCCATCGACGTGGAGCGGCCGGATTTTAACACGGCGGCGGAGGGCGGGCGGCCGCCCTCCCCGGCCTCGTTCAGTCGGCGTTGAGCCTCATTTCTTGATCTCCGGTCCGCGGAACGCCGTGTGACAGGCGCCGCACGTCGTCTTGCCGAGCTCGGCGGCCATCGTCTGCGTGGCCTGCGCATTACCGGTCTTCGCCGTCTCCTCCAGCTGCTTGGCCTTCGTATGGAGCGACTGCGCGTACCCCTCGAACTCCGACCTCTTCTGCCAGATCTCGGGCTTCGCGCGCGAGGTGTTCGGGTTCACCGATCCCTCGGGGAACAGCTTCGGAATCCGCTTGGACGTCCCCTCGAGGACTTCGGCGTCAGCGGCCACGGCCTGAATCTGGCCCGCCTTCACCTTTTCCCCGATGGAGCGCATCGCGGCGCCCTGCTTCTTCATGAGCTCCTGACGCTCGGCGATCGCCTCGTCGGCCGTCATCCGGTTCATGCCCAATTTCGCGCACCCGGTCACCGCCACCACCGCGACCACGACAACGCCTGCGCGTACGAAGAATGAGCTCATCCTGGTCTCCTATCGTTGCGGCCGGGCCTCCGCGGGCCGGGCCGAAGTGCACCGCACTACTTGCTCTTGACGATCTTGTTGCTGACGGCGGGAATGCTCTTCAGATACTGCGCGATGGCGAGCCGGTCGGCCTTCGTCAGGTCCTTGTAACCCGCCAGCGTGCCCTCGATGACTTCGGCCATGAGCCCGCCGGCCACGTCGCCGTCGGGTTTGTTCCCTGTCCCCAGATACTCGGCGATGTCCTCCGCCGACCACTGGCCGAGCCCGGTCGCCGCATCGGGCGTGATGTTGGGAACGGCGGCGTCTTCGGGCCCGTTGGGATTTCCGGCGAGGAACCGGCTGTTGTCGGTGGCCATCGTGACCGTGCGCGGCGTGTGGCACTCACCGCAGTGGCCGACCGCGCGCACGAGGTACTCGCCCCGGGCGGCGCCGGCCGCCGGTGCGGTGGTCGGTGGCGTCTCCCGCGGGGCGAACGCGGCCAGCCATGCCGGCAGGAACACCGACTCGAAGAGCGGCACGGTGATGCGCTTGGGCTGATTCGCGCGCTTCACGGGTTGCACGGTACGAAGGAAGGCGACGACCGTCCTGAGGTCCTCGGCCGTCATGCCGTTGAACACGGTATATGGATGCACGGGCAGCAGGCGCTCGCCGTTGGGCCGGCGCCCGAGCCGGATCGCCGTGACAAGCTGCTCGTCGGTCCAGGCACCGATGCCGGTCTCCCGGTCAGGCGTGATGTTGGAGGAGTACACGGTTCCGAACGGCCCGTCGTAGCGGCGTCCGCCGGCGTTCGCGGGCTGCCCCTTGACGGTGTGGCAGCCGCATCCACCGGTTGCACCGAACACGTACTTGCCCCGGCTGATGTCGGCGGCCGATCCTTGCGCCGCCGCGCCCCCGGCGCTCGACGTCAAGACGGCACCGATCGCGCACAGCAGCAGCGTCGACCGCCGCGCACGACCCCTCATAATTGCCAGCAACCGCTCAGGCGCCCCGAGGGTTCCCGCCCACGGATGAATCCGCCGGCAGCCGTGCCTCCATGACGAGGGCGTCCTCTCCGGTGTCGTAGTAGTAGCCGCGCCGACGCCCGGTCACCCTAAATCCGAAGGACTCGTAGAGACCGATCGCCTCGCGGTTGCTCGGCCGGACCTCCAGCACGATGAGACGCAGGTCACGCGCCCTCGCCTCGCTCAGGACACCGCCGAGCAGCGCCCTGGCGAGGCCCTGACGGCGGCGATGCGGGTGGACCGCCACGTTCGTGATGTGGACTTCGTCGGCGATCTCCCAGACGCAGAGATAGCCCACGATCCGGCCCTCGTCGCGCATGACGCGGCAGCGCGCGACGCGATTCTGCTGGATCTCGTAGAGAAAGGCGCCGCGCGACCATGGCATCGAGAACGACGCCCGCTCGATGGCGAGGACCTCGTCGAGGTCCTCGGGCCGCATGGGCTCAACGGCTGGCGGCGACACGGCGTCGGAGCTCCGCCTCGGACGGGCGCAAGTAGAACGGCGTCAGCTCCGCCGCGCTGACGGTCTCGCCGAGAGCGAGGCGCGCGCGGCCGAGCACCGCCACACACGCCGGTGACGGCACGCGGCGCGGGGGCGGAAGACGGCGCGCGTGCGCCGACGCAACGTCGTCGGCTCCGTCGCCGACGAGCAGCGTCGGCACCGTCAGGCGAGCGGCCAGTTCGGCGGGCGTGACGGCTATATAGTCCGACTCGCGGGCGAAGCCCTCGCCGTCCCGGCGATAGAGTGCCGCGTACACTTCGTTGCGCCGGGCGTGGATCACCGGACACACCGGCAATGAGGTCCACGGGACGGCGGCGGCCATCGCGTCGAGCGTGGGCACGGCCGCCACCGGGAGGCCGAGCGCGAGGCTCAGGCCCTTCACGGTGCTCAGGCCGACGCGCAGACCGGTGAACGAGCCAGGACCGACGGCGACGGCGAGGCCGTTCAGGTCCGTCGGCATCCAGCCGGCGTCGCCCATCACCGTGTCGATCGCGGCCAGCAACCGCTCGGAGTGGGTGACGCTCACATCGAGCAGATATTCGGCGATCAAGCGTTCGCCGTCCACCAGCGCGACGCCTCCGGCGAGCGTCGAGGTTTCCACCGCCAGCACCCGCATACGGCGGGAGTCTAGCATGCGGCCTCAGGCGGTTCCGGCGGCGAAGCCTGCGATATAATGCGCCCGGAGGTACCGATGAGCGCCGCCCCCCCGAAGAAAGATCCGGCCGCCGTCGAAGCCGAGGTCCGCGAGAAGATCCATCTCGAGATCCTCAAGCGGACGGGTGCCTACCACGCCAACGATCACGTCCTCCTGCCGTCGGGTCAGCACACGACCGAGTACATCGAAAAGACCCTGGTCACGACGGAGCCATCCTTCACCGAGGGCCTCGGTGCCGTCATCGCCAAGCACTTCGCGCAATGGCCGGTCGACGTGGTGCTGTCGACGGGACCGGGCGCGCTGATCCTCTCGCATTGCGTGGCGCGTGCGCATCCGTCGCGGCCGATCGTCGTCTACGGGGCGAAAGGGCTCTCGGGCGGGAAGAGAAAGGTGAGTCTCCCCGTGGAGTTTCACCGCCTGCTGCGTCCGGGTACCAAGGTCCTCCTGGTTGAGGATCTGGTCTCCACCGGGACAACGCTCAACCTGCTCATCGAGCTCGTCGAGCAGCTCGGCGCGCACATCGTCGGCGTCGGCTGTCTCTGGCGTCGGACGTCGGTCGACCTCAACGGAAGGCCGGTCTTCAGCCTGGTGAGCAGAGACTTCCCCACGTACAGTCCGGACGAGTGCCCGCTGTGTCGCAAGGGAGTTCCACTGAACGAGGAGTTCGTTCGCCGGCGCACGCATCGTAAGTCCTCGTCCGTGCAGGAGCCCAGAGCCTCCTAGCCGCTCGGCACCGTGTTTGCTCTCCGTGAAAACGTCGGCGGAGGAAGCCGATCACAGGAGGCATACCGGCCATGGGGATCGCAGTCGTCGCCGCGCTCGCCCTCGCAGCCGCCGCGATTGGCCCGGTCGCCGCGCTCGCCGAGCCTGTCGGCGTCCGTTTCACCGAAGGTGTGGGCCGCGGCTTCCCCGTCCTGCGCGATGCGAGCGGCGAGAAGATCGCTCAGGGCGATCTCATCCAGGTCGCGCGCGGCGACCGTGTCGAGAACCGGTTGACGTTCAGGTTCCGGGACGGATCGATCTACGACGAGACCGTCGTGTACTCCCAGCGCGACGTCTTCACGCTCCTGTCCTACCGGCTCGTGCAGCGCGGCCCGTCGTTCCCCGAGACCATGGATGCCGCGGTCGACCGCGAGAGCGGACGCTACATCGTGCGCTACAAGACCGACGACGACAGCGCCGAGGAGGTCTTCAGCGGCAAGTTCGAGATGCCGGCCGACGCCTACAACGGTCTGCTGAGCACGCTGATCAAGAATCTGCCCGCGGACACCTCGGCGACGGTGCAGATCATCGCGTTCACGCCGAAGCCACGGCTGGTGAAGATGCTCCTCATGCCGGCGAGCAGCGACACGGTGATGATGAGTGAGACGGCCGTGTCCTCGACACGCTTCCTGGTGAAGCCGCAACTCGGCCTGTTCGCCTCCCTGCTCGTCGCCGACATCCCCGACATCAAGATCTGGGTCTGCGGCGGCGAGGCCCCCGCCTTCCTCCGATTCGAAGGCCCTCTCTACTTCATGGGGCCGATCTGGCGAATCGACTGGAGCTAGCTCAGGCCACCACCTTGCCGTCCAGCTCCCAGAGGCCTTCGGCGGCGCCGGCAGTCTTGTACGCGCTGCGAATCGAATCGAAGTTCCGTGTGATGAGCAGGCCGATCTTGGCGAACGGCTCGAACACGGGACCCTGGCCCGCCACGACGGGAAATCCGACTTTCGGCAGCTGCCCCAGGCGCGCGTGGATCGACTCGGTCACGGCGGACAGGCTCGCGTAGAAATCTTCGCGGCCCTGCTCGGCACGCTTGACGATCGGGGTGATCAGGCAGTCGACCGTCTGGCGTGCCGCCGCGCTCGCGTTCTCGATCGCCGCCTCCGCCATGGGCACCACGGTCACGCCGAGCTCGCCGAGGAAGCGCTGGAGCAGCTGGCCGATCTTTTCCTGCAGTAGCAGCGCCGGGACACCCACCGTGCGCACCGACTGGCCGGCCAGGACCTTGACGTCGTCGTAGAGCTGGCTGCGCAGCCAGTCGACGTACTCCTTGTTCTCCTCGTCCTTCCACCACTCGCGTAGCATCTTCTTGCCCCAGTAGCGGATGGTCGCGTAGTAGATGTCGCGCTTGCCGAGCTTCTGGAAAATCCCGCCCCACGAGTAGAACTTCTCCATGGCCTTGATGGCGCCCATCTGGAGCTCGTAGGGGCTCATGCGCCGCGGCTGGTGGACGACGTGATGACCGTCGTAGAACGACCAGTTGCGACTGATCACGTACTTCTGGCCCTTGTCGTAGACCGTGTCCCAGTCCGGTGATCCAGGAATCGGCGTGAGGATCATGAACTGGATGGAGTCGATGTCGTGCTTGCGTGCGAAGGCCGCGGTGGCGTCGAGCGTCTCCACGTCGTCCTCGTCCGACCCCACGACGAACATGCCGTGGATCCGGATCTTGTGCGCGTGGAAGCGCTCGATGGAGCGCTCGATCTTGGCCAGGTCCTGCTTCTTCTGGAAGAGCTTGAGCGTCCGCGGGTTGATCGACTCGAAGCCGACGTAGACGTTGAAGCAGTTGGAGTCGCGCATGAGCTGCAAGAGCTCGGGGTCGTCGACCGTTTCCGTGCGCACCTGAGCGCCCCACTGCGGCGTGAGGTCACGCTCGATCATCCCGCGCAGAAGCTCCTTCACCCGCTTCTTGTTCGCGGTGAAGATGTCGTCGGCGAAGAAGGTGTACATGTTGCCGCGATGGCTCTCCAGCTCCTGCAGCACCCGGTCGATCGAGTGCGTGCGGAAGGCGTGGCCGTACATCCCCGGCACCGAGCAGAACGTGCACGAGAACGGGCACCCGCGCGACGTGGCCACGGAGATGACGCCGCCCGGCTTCCAGCCCTCGATCAGGCGGTAGTCGGGGATCGGGTTCACGTCGAGGTTGGGGATCTTCGGCCGCTCGGGATTGTGCACGAGCGCCCCGTCGGCCGTCCGATAGGTCAGATTCTGGATCTTCTCGAACCCCTCGCCACGCTGGATGGCGTCCACGAGCTCCTGGAACGCGAATTCACCTTCCCCGCGGACGATGAAGTCCGCATGCTGCATGCCTTCCTCGGGCAAGAAGCTCGTGTGGGTGCCGCCCATGACCGCCACCGCACCCGCGGCACGGACGTTGTCGGCGAGCCGGTAGGACTGCGGCGCCGTCGACGTGATGGCCGAGATCGCCACCAGATCGGCGGACAGAACCTCGTTCATGTCGAGGTCGTGGATGTCCTCGATGTAGACGCGGACGTCGTACCCCTTGCCTCGCATGATCGTCCCGAGGAGCACCGAGCCGAGCCGCGGAATGCAGACGCGACTGTAGACGTGGAGATGCGTGGACTTGGGCTCCACGAAGACCAGCTTCTTGAGGGCGCGCTTCATCCGGGGTCTCCTCACGCAGTCCGAATCGGCGTTTAAGGGGGAAGGCAAAAGGTGCTCAAAACCGTACATTGCTGACCCTCAGAAGTCAACGATGACGGTGTGTCGGCGGCCGATATATTGAGCCGTCGCTCGCGCCTGCCCCAACCGGTGGTTCGGGACCACCGATGGCCGGCGCGCCGGGCGGCGTACGGTACCCTCTGACGGTGTCCGATCGTCGCTCCTATCTCGTGCTGCTCGCCGTCATCGTGCTCTGGGCCGGCAATTTCCCACTGGGCAAGCTCGCGTTGACGGAGGTCGGCCCGCTGTTCATCGTCGGCGGCCGCACGCTCCTGGCGGCGCCGTTTCTGTTTGGCCTGGCGCGTCTCTCGGCGCCGCTCAAGCGTCCCCTCGCCCGCCGCGACTACGTGGCGTTCACCGTCCTGGGGCTCACCGGGCTCGTGCTGAACACCACCACCTGGTACTGGGGCCTCAAATGGACGACCGCGCTCAACGCCGGCATTCTCGGCGCCGCCTCGCCGATCTTCGTCGCCCTCGGCTCCGCCGTTCTGCTCGGGGAGGACCTGCGGCCGCGTACGTGGGCCGGGATCGTGCTCACCGTGGCGGCGGTGATCGTCACGGTGGCGAAGGGCTCGCTGGCCGTGCTGCTCGATCTCGGCGTGAACCGCGGCGATGTGATCATCCTCCTCTCCCAGACGGCGTGGGTCGCCTATTCGCTCTACAGCCGGGCCGCGACCTCGACGCTCCCCCCGGTCTGGGTCATGGCGGGTGCCAATGCCGTCGGCGCGATCGTCCTCGTGCCGCTCTCCTTGCTCGTCGACGGCGCGTGGCCATCGCCGACGGCGGCGCCCGTGGGCTGGGGGGTCATCGTCTACGGCGCGCTGCCGATCACCATCGCGCATCTCTGGTACTACCAGGTCATCCGGCGTCTCGGCCCCGCGCGCACGGCGGCCTTCATGAATCTCATGCCGTTCGTGGTCATCGCGCTCTCGTGGGCGCTGGTCGGCGAGGCCGTGCACGCTTACCACGTGGTCGGCGCCGCGCTGGTGATCGCGGGTGTGGTGCTGACCACGCGGCGCTGAGCTACTTTGTCTTCGTCAGCGCCTTGGCCTTCACGACCATGGCCGGTTTGCCCTTGTCGTCCTTCAGCAGGCCCTTCACCTCGTCCATGAACTGGTTGATGTCCTTGAACTGGCGGTACACGGAAGCGAAGCGCACGTAGGCGACCTGATCGAGCTTCTGCAGATGCTCCATCACGAGGTCGCCCAGCTCCGTCGACGGGATCTCCTTGTCGGCGCGCTCGTGCAGCTTGAGCTCGATCTCGGAGACCACGTCGTCGACGGCCTGCACGCCCACCGAGCGCTTCTCGCACGATTTCAAGATCGAGCCGCGAAGCTTCTGCCGGTCGAAGGGCTCCCGGCGCCCGTCACGCTTCACGACGTGCGGCAGCACGTCCTCGATGTACTCGTAGGTCGTGTAGCGCCGGTGGCACTTCAGACACTCCCGGCGACGGCGGATGAACTCGCCCTCGCGGCCGACGCGCGAGTCGACCACGCGATCCTCGGTGTGCCCGCAGAACGGACATTTCATCGACGATCCCTCACTTGGTTCGCTCCGGGTAGAGCGGGAAGCGCGCGGTCAGCGCCTGCACTTCCCCGCGCACCGCCGCTTCGGTGCCCGCGTCGCCGAGCTTTCCGAGCACGCGATCGATCAGCCGGGCGATCTCTTCCATCTCCGGCTCTTTCATGCCGCGCGTGGTGACGGCCGGGGTGCCGAGACGGATGCCGCTGGTCACCATCGGGCTCTTCGTCTCGAACGGAATCGTGTTCTTGTTCACGGTAATCCACGCGCGATCGAGCGCCTCCTGCGCGTCCTTGCCGGTGACGCCGCGCGGCGACAGATCGACCAGCATGAGATGCGTGTCGGTCCCGCCGCTCACGAGACGCAGGCCGCGCGCCATGAGCGCCTCCGCCAGGGCCTTGGCGTTCTTCACGATCTGCTGCTGATAGGCGCGCCACGCGGGCGTGAGCGCCTCGCGGAAGGCGACGGCCTTGCCGGCGATCGCGTGCATCAGCGGACCGCCCTGCACGCCCGGCATCACGGTCCGGTCCACCGCCTGCGCGTGCGTGGCGCGGCACAGCACCATGCCGCCACGCGGGCCACGCAGCGTCTTGTGCGTCGTCGTCGTCACGAAATCCGCGATGCCGACCGGCGACGGATGGAGACCGGCCGCGACGAGACCGGCGGGATGCGCGATGTCGGCCATCAGCGAGGCGCCGACCTCGCGCGCGATCTCGCCGAATGGCGCGAAGTCGACGGCGCGGGGGAACGCCGAGCCGCCGGCAATGATCAGCTTCGGGCGATGCTGGCGCGCGAGGTCGCGCACCTGGTCCATGTCGATCCGCTCGGTGTCCTTCCGCACGCCGTAAGGAACGATCGAGTAGAACTTGCCGGAGTAGTTCATCGAGCTCCCGGCCGTGAGATGGCCGCCGTGCGCGAGATTCGGCCCCAGCACGGTGTCGCCCGGCTTCAGCAGCGTGAAGTACACGGCCATGTTCGCCTGCGCACCGGAGTGCGGCTGGACGTTGGCGTGCTCGGCGCCGAACAGCTCCTTGGCGCGGGCGATGGCGAGCTCCTCCACCACGTCCACGACCTCGCAGCCGCCGTAGTACCGCTTGCCGGGATACCCTTCCGCGTACTTGTTCGTGAGAACCGAGCCGACCGCCTCGAGGACGGCCTCGGAGACGAAATTTTCGGAGGCGATCAGCTCGAGATTTCGGTGCTGACGGCGGGCTTCATCGCGCAGCGCGGTGGCGATCTCGGGATCGATCTCGGCCAGCCGGTGAACCATACGACGCACCATACCGATTGTGGCTAGCATCGTCAAGTTGTGCCATATGTTGATGGACGGCCCCGATATGGCCCCCCACTACACGACGGCCGCCGCGCGCGGGAACTGGAACGTCTCGACGCTCGCGCCGTCGGCGCCCGCGGCGACGAGACGGTCGAGCTCCAGGCGCGACTCGGCGGCCGCGATCTCGACCGCGCTGGCGCGCGTCGCCGGATGCGGCGGCGTGAAGAGGGTGCAGCAGTCGGCGTCCGGCTCGATGGAGACCTCGAATGTCCCCAGACGCTGCGCCTGGACCGTGATCTCGAGCTTGTCCATCCCGATCAGCGGCCGGAGGACGGGCAGCGTGGCGGCCTCGTCGATGCGCGCGATGTTCTCGAGCGTCTGCGAGGCCACCTGCCCCAGGCTCTCGCCGGTCACCAGCGCGAGCGCGCCGTGGCGACGCGCGAGGGCCTCGCCGATCCGCAGCATGAGCCGGCGGTAGACGACCACCCGCAGCGGCGGCGGCACGGTGAGCACCACCTCACGCTGGATCTCGCCGAACGGCACGAGATGCAGGCGCGAGGCGTACTGCCACGCCGTCAGACGCTCCACGAGGGCGCGCGCCTTCGCCTGCGACGTCGCCGGCAGGTACGGCACGCTGTGAAAGTGGACGAAGAGGATCCGACAGCCGCGCTTCATCATCCGCCAGGCGGCCACCGGCGAATCGATGCCACCCGACAGCAGCGCCGCCACCGTCCCGCTCGCGCCGACGGGCAGTCCGCCGGGTCCTTCCACGCGATCCAGCGAGATGAACGTCTCCCCGGGCAGGACTTCGACGCGGATGTCCTGGGCGGCGTGCTCGAGGTCGACGCGCGTCGGCACGCGCTCGAGCACGAAGGCGCCGAGGGCGCGGTTCAGATCCACGCTGGTCAGCGGATACGTCTTGAAGGCACGACGCGCGCTGATCCGGAAGCTCGGGAAGCTGCGTCCCTCGAGCAAGCGACCCAGCACGGCCTTCATCGCCTCGAGCGTCGAGGGCGCGCGGTAGGCCAACGTGGCGCTGGCGACGCCGAACACGCGCGTGACGCGGTCGCGCACGGCCTCGGGGGCCGGGCTCTGCTCGAGATCGATGATGATCCGCCCCGACAGCTGCTGCACGGGCGCCGGTCCGATATCGGCCAGCGCGCTCTCGAGATTGCGACGGAGATGACGCAGGAAGAGCGGCCGGTTGCCACGCTTCAGGCTGATCTCATGGTAGTGCACCACCAGAACCGGCCGCAGGCGCACCATCAACCGATCTCCGCCACGAGCGCCCGGGCCCGCGCCAGCTCCGCGGGCGTGTTGACGTTCATGAAGGCGATCTCGGGAGCGCGATGGCGCGCGATCCCGGCGGCCTCGAGCTCCACCACGTGCACGTCGGGAAAGAAGCCGACGATCTTCAGCGCGCCGGCGCGGAGCCGCGCTTCCATCGGCCCGAGACAGCGCTTGCCGTAGACGGCGTGCATCGTCTCGAGCTGATCGCCGGTGCGCGGGATCACGACGTCGCCGTCCCGCGCCCGCTCCACCACCATCCGGACGATGGCCGGGTGGAGAAACGGCATGTCGCACGCGACCGTGAAGGCGGCCTCACCGCCGGCCGCACGGAGGCCCGTGTAGATGCCGCCCAGCGCGCCACCCTCGGGAAACGCGTCGGGCACCATCGGCAATCCGAGGAAGGCGTAGCGCTCGGGTGTGTTGGTCACGACGAGCAAATCGTCGAGCACGCTGCCGACGGCGTCGATGACGCGCTCGATGATGCGCTTGCCGCCCAGCTCCAGCAACGCCTTCGGCTCGCCGCCCATGCGCGTGCTCCGTCCGCCCGCCTGGATCACGCCGGTGACCCTCACACGAGCACCGCGCCTTGTCGCAGCACCCGCGGCGGCTCCACGGTCACATCGAGGACCGTCGACGGCGCGCCGCCCGGCGTTGGGCCGGCGTCGAGGAGCAGCTCGATGCGGCCGTCGAGATGCGCGAGCACGTCGTCGGCCGTGACCGGCGGCGCGCCACCGGTTGGATTTGCGCTCGGCGCGGTGATCGGCTCGCCGAGCGCGCGCACCAGCGCGCGCGCGACGGGATGCGCGGACACGCGCACGCCGACGGTGCCCGTGCCGGCCGTCACCTCGGTCGGAACCACGGCGCTCGCGCGAAGGACGAGCGTCAGCGGGCCGGGCCAGTGTCGCTCCATCAACGCCGCCGCCTGCGGCGGAATGGTCGGCGCGATGGCGGCCATCATGGCGCGGGAGTCGACGAGCAGGAGCAGGGGCATCGAGGACGGGCGTCCCTTCACGCTGAACACGCGCCGCACAGCCGCCGCGTCGAGACCCGCCGCGCCGAGCCCATAGAACGTCTCGGTCGGGAAGCCGACGAGCCCGCCTGCCCGCAGCACCTGGGCGGCCTGCCGAATCGCGCCGAGATCGGGCGCCGCCGCATCGACCCGCACCACCCGCGTCGGCGGCACCGCCCCGTCCGTCAGCCGCGCGACTTCAGCTTGTCGGCGACTCGCCGCGCGCGCTCCTCGACTTCGCCCGCGAGCTTCTGGCGATAGGCCGCCAGCCGCTTCCGCAAGCCAGCGTCGCCCACGGAGAGAATCTGCGCGGCGAGGATGCCGGCGTTGGCGGCACCCCAGGCACCGATGGCGACGGTGGCGACCGGCACGCCCTTCGGCATCTGGACGATCGAGAGCAGCGCGTCCATTCCGCCGAGCGGCGTGGCGGCGATCGGCACCCCGATGACCGGCAGCGACGTGGAGGCGGCCAGCACGCCGGGCAGCGCGGCCGCGCCGCCGGCGGCGCCGATCAGCACACCGAGGCCGCGCGCCTCCGCGCTCGACGCGTACTCTTCGGTCTTGCGCGGCGTGCGATGCGCCGAGGCCACCACCACTTCGCTGCCGACCTCGAGCGCGTCCAGCACCTTCACGGCGTCCAGCATCACGTCGAGGTCGGAGTCGCTACCGAGCACGATGCCCACGCGGATCGGATTCGTCACGATGCTCTCCTAGACGGCCACCGCGCGGCGGCGACCGATGTCCCTCCGGAAATGCATGCCCTCGAATCGGATGCGCGCGACCGACTCGTAGGCGGTGTCGATGGCGTTCGCCATGTCGTCGCCGACGGCCGTGACACCAAGGACGCGTCCGCCCGCCGTCACCAGTCGTCCGTCACGGCGCGCGGTGCCCGCCTGGAACACCTGCACGCCGGCGACGGCCTCGGCGTCGTCGATGCCGGTGATCGGGATGCCGGTCGCGTACCGGCCGGGATAGCCGCCGGAGGCGAGCGTGACGCAGACAGCGGCGCGCCGCGGCGTGGGAACGGCCGCGGGCACGGCGCCGCCGGCGACGGCGGCAAGCATCGGCAAGAGATCGGCCTCCATCGGCGCCAGGATCGCCTGACATTCGGGATCGCCAAAGCGGCAGTTGAACTCGACGATCTTCGGGCCGCCGGCCGTGAGCATCAACTGGACGAACAGCACGCCCGAGAACGGCGCGCCCTCGTCGGCCAGCGCGCCGATGGTGGGGTGCACGAGCGTGTTCATCGCTCGCGCCTGCATGGCGGCGTCGAAGCTGGCGACGGGCGAGAAGGCGCCCATGCCGCCCGTATTGGGGCCGCGGTCGCCATCGAAGACGGCCTTGTGATCCTGCGCGGCCGCCAGCGGCGTCGCCTGGCGGCCGCTCACGAGCGCGAAGAACGACACCTCCTCGCCCACCAGGAACTCCTCGACGATGACGCGCGCGCCGGCGGCGCCGAACTCGCGTCGCTCGAGGCACGCGGCGATGGCGTCGTCGGCCTCGGCCAGCGTCGCACACACGATCGCCCCCTTGCCGGCGGCGAGGCCGTCGGTCTTGACGACCAGCGGCGCGCCCAGGTCACATGCGAAGCGCCGCGCGCGGCCGGCGTCGTCGAACGTCTCGAAGCGCGCGGTGGCGACGCCGTGGCGCTTCATGAGGGCCTTCGAGAACGCCTTGGAGCCCTCGATGGCCGCCGCGCGCGCCCGCGGGCCGAACACGGAGAAGCCCGCATCGCGGAAACGATCGGCGAGGCCCGCGACCAGCGGCATCTCGGGCCCGATCACGATCAGGTCGGGTCGCGCCTTGTCGGCCAGGCGCAGCAGCCCGGCATGATCGTCGACGGACACGGCGACGCACTCGGCATGCCGCGCGATGCCCGGGTTGCCGGGCGCGGCCACCAGGCGCGTCAGGCGCGGGCTCTGCGCGAGCTTCCACGCCAGCGCGTGCTCGCGTCCGCCGCCGCCGACCAGCAGCACGTTCACTCCGCACCGTCCGTCTTGTCCACGACCTCGAGATGCGCGCGGGCGATTCGCGCCCACGGGCTTCCGGCGTCGAGCTCGAGGTAGCGTTGCCAGTGCTTGACGGCCTCCTCGCCCCGGCCCGCGCGCGCAAGCGCGCCCGCGATGTTGAAATGGGCGTCGGCGTAGTCGGCGTTGACGTCGAGCGCGCGCCGATAGCAGCGGATCGCCTCCTCGACGTCGCCCGTGTCCTCGCTCAGCGAGCCCAGGTTGTAGGCGGCCTCCGCGCACGCCGCGCTCTGCTTCAGCGCGGTGGTGTAGGCGGTCCGTGCCTCATCGTAGCGGCCGAGCCGGTGCAGCAGCAGGCCGAGGTTGTTCCAGGCGGCGGCGTAGCTCGGATCGATCGCCACCACCCGCCGATAGGCGTCGATCGCGTCCTCCCATTGCGCCGGGTCGGCGTCCCATTCGCTCGCGCGCTCGAACCACGTCTCGGCCTGCTCCACGGGCGGTTGGAGCGGCCGTACGAGGCCGGTCACCAGCGTGGCCTGCGCGGCTTTCTCGAGGTTGCCGGCGTCGAGGTCGAGCACGGTCTGGCCCGTCCGCGGGTCGAAGCGAACGCGATCGGACTCCACCAGCAGCCGCGAGCCGTCCACGACCAGGCGCATCTCCACGAGCGGATGCCGGACGCTCGGATCCTTGCGCCGGAGCGCCTCCAGGGCGTCGCGGATCTGTCGCACGGAGGCGCCCGCATCGAGCAGCGCCGCCGCCGCACGAAGCGCGAGCAGCTGCCGGAACGTGTAGCCGCTCTTGCCCTGCAGGAGATCGAGCCGCTTGAGCTGCGCGGCACGGCGCGGCGTCAGGGTCAGGATGCGCGTCAGCTCACGCAGGCCGTAGATGCGCTCGGTCACGAGAATCTCCTCAGTGACGGAAGTGACGGAGGCCCGTGAACGCCATCGCCATGCCGTGCTCGTCGGCGGCGGCGATCACGTCGTCGTCGCGGACGGAGCCGCCGGGCTGGATCACCGCGGAAACGCCGGCCTTGGCCACGACGTCGAGACCGTCGCGGAACGGAAAGAAGGCGTCGGACGCGCACACGCTGCCCTCGGTCGCGAGGCCGACTTCGCGCGCGCGCATGACGGCCAGCCGCGCCGCGTCCACGCGGTTCATCTGTCCGGCGCCGACGCCGACGACCTGATCGCTCGACGTGAGCACGATGGCGTTCGACTTCGCATGCTTGCCGATGCGCCAGGCAAAGCGCAGCGCGCGCGCCTCCGCCTCCGTCGGCGCCCGTCGCGTGACGACCTTCAGCGCCGCCGGATCGAGGTCGACGTCGTCGACGGTCTGCGCGAGCAGCCCGCCGAGCACGCTGCGATACTCCACGAGCCCGGCCGGCACGGCGCGGCGATCGCACGGCGTCTCGACGACACGGCACTTCTTCTTCGTCCGCTCGAGCTCCTCGAGCGCGTCACGATGAAAGCCCGGCGCGAACAGGATCTCCACGAAGATCCCGGCCAGCTCGCGCACCACCGCCATGTCCAGCACGCGGTTCACGCCGACGATGCCGCCGTAGATCGACACGGGATCCGATGCCTTGGCCTTGGCCAGCGCGGCGCTCACGCTGGCGGCCACCGCGGCGCCACACGGATTCGTGTGCTTGATCACCACCGCCGCCGGCTCGTCGAACTCGAGCAGCAACGCCAGCGCCGCCGAGAAATCGAGCAAGTTGTTGTACCCGAGCTCCGGCCCCAGCACCTGCTTCATCGCCCCGAGCCCGATCGCCGGCGCCCCCATCACTCGATACAGCGCCGCCGCCTGATGCGGATTCTCCCCATACTTCAGCGATAGCGCCCGCTCGGCATCCAGAACCAAGCGCGTCGGGAAACTGCCGCTTTCGAGCGCCGGCTTCGCCGGCGCGATCGGCGTCCCCTCCGAAAAGAACGTGGCGATCGCGGCGTCGTAGCGCGCGGTCCGCTCGAACGCTTCGCGAGCCAGTCGCGCGCGCGTGGCATCGCCGAGGGCGCCGCCGCTCGCCTTGAGCTCGTCCAGCACGCTCGCGTACTGCGACACATCGGTCACCACCGCGACGCTCGCGTGGTTCTTCGCGGCGGCGCGAATCATCGTCGGCCCGCCGACGTCGATCTGCTCGATCGCCTCCGCGCGCGTCGTGCCCGGCCTGGCGATCGTCGCCTCGAACGGATAGAGCGCGACGACGACCAGATCGATCGCAGGAATGCCGTGTCGGTCGAGAGCGGCCAGGTGCTCCGGCACGTCGCGCCGGGCCAGGATGCCGCCATGCACGTTGGGATGGAGCGTCTTGACCCGGCCGTCCATCATCTCCGGGAACCCGGTCACGTCCGCGACGTCGCGCACGGCGACGCCCGAGTCGCGCAAGAGCTTCGCCGTGCCGCCGGTGGAGATGATCTCGACGCCGAAGCCGCTCAGCGCCTTGGCGAGATCCACCACGCCGGTCTTGTCGTGGACGGAGATCAGCGCACGGCGAATCTTCATCAGCCCTCCTTGATGCGGACGTGCCGTCCGACGATCTCGAGTCGTCCCTCGGCGAAGAGGCGAACGGCTTCCGGATAGAGGCGGTGCTCCTCCTTCAGGATGCGCGCCTCGAGCGTCGCCTCCGTGTCGTCCGGCCGGACGGGCACGGCGGCTTGCAGGACGATCGGCCCGGTGTCGACGCCGTCCTCCACGAAGTGCACGGTGGCGCCGCTGAGCTTCACGCCGTGCTCGAGCGCCTGTCGATGCGGATGAAGCCCGGGGAACGCGGGCAGCAGCGACGGATGGATGTTCAGCGCACGGCCTGCGAAGGCCCGAACGTACGCGGGCGACAGGATGCGCATGAACCCGGCCTGGCACACGAGGCCGATCTCGCGGGCTTCCAGCGCGCGCACGAGGGCGACCGAGAAGCTGTCGCGATCACCGAAGTCCTTGGGATTGATCCAGAGCGTCTCCACCTTCGCGGCCCGGGCCCGCGCGAGCGCCGGCGCGTGCTCGCGATCCGAGATGACCACGGCGATGCGGGCGGGAAACTCCGGCGCAGCGCACGCGTCGAGCAGCGCCTGGAGGTTGGAGCCGCGGCCGGAGACCAGCACCCCCACCGCCAGCTTCGCCGTCACGCCGCCTCTCCCGCCTGCCGCGCAGCGGTCGGACGATGCGCGCACACGGCACAGCCGGAGACCCGGCGCATTATCGCCGTGTCGCGCGGAAAGATCTGCGCGAGCCCCCAGTCCACGGCCACCTGCAGCTGCTTGCGGAATCCGACGAGCTTCCAGAGATGGAGCGCGTTCCAGAAGAGCCACGCGAGGTAGCCCGAGAAGCGAAGGCCGAAGACCTCCACCACGGCGTCCCGCTCGCCGAGGGAAACGAGCATCCCCTGCGGCGCGAACTCGATGCGGCCGAGCGGCCGCCCCTCGAGCTCGGCGATGATGTTCTCGGCCGCGAGCTGCGCGTGGGCCAGCGCCGCCGGGATGATCGGGATCGATGCATCGGGCTTGCCTTCGATGGCGACGGCGTCGCCGGCCCCGTAGACGTCGGGATGCGCTTTCAGCTGCATCGTGGGGAGCGTCAGGAGCCGGCCCAGGCGATCGCGCTCGGCATCGACGCGCGCGAGCACAGGATGTCCGGCCACGCCGGCCGCCCACACCGTCAGCCCCACCGGAATGACCTCGCCGCCGGCCTCGACGGCGCCCTGTAGCACACGCGTGACGCGCGTGCCGGTGCGGATCTCGATCCCCTCACGCCAGAGCTTGCGGCGCGCGCGCTCGGCGAGCGTCGGGTGGACTCCGCGCAGGATCTCCGTCCCCGCCTCGATGACGAGCAGCCGATAGTCGCCGGGATCGATGCCGCGATAGCGCGGCACGATGTAGGAGTGGAAGAGGTCCTGCAGCTCGGCGATCAGCTCCACACCGGTATAGCCGCCACCGACCACGCAGACGGTCAGCAGGCGTCGGCGCACCTCGGGATCGGGCTCGTGGTCGGCGTGCTCGGCGAGATCGATGACGTGATCGCGCAGGACCGACGCGTCGTCGAGCCACTTGTAGTTGAGCGCGTGCTCCTCGACGCCCGGGATGTTGAATGTCGGTGTCACGCCGCCCATGGCGATGATCAGGCGGTCGTAGCGAACGCTGCCCTCGGCCATGATCACGCGGCGCCCGTCGAAGTCGATCGATTCCACGGTGTCACGTCGGAACCGGAACCCACGATTGCCGCGGATGTCGCGGAGCGGCTGGATGATGTGTCGCGGCTCCACCATCGACGACGCCACCTGCGGCAACAGCGGCGTGAAGAGCAGATAGTTGCGGTCGCTGACGAGCAGGATGTCCACGTCGCTCCGCCGGCGCCGGCGCCGCTCGAGCACGCGGACGGCCTCCATGCCGGCGAAGCCACCGCCGAGCACCACCACCCGCATCAGGCGATCTCGACGCCGGCCGGACCGGCGACGACCTCGCCGATGGCCCACACGGTCTCGCCCGCGGCCTCGAGGGCGCCTCGCACGGCGTCGGCCGACGCCTCGCGCACGATCACGACGTATCCGACACCGAGATTGAACGTGCGCAGCATCTCCGGCTCGCTCACGTGTCCGGCCTCGCGCAGCGTCTCGAACACCGCGGGCACGCGCCAGGCGGCGCGGCGCACCACGACGCGGCAGCCCTCGGGCAGTACGCGCGGGACGTTGCCGACGAGGCCACCGCCGGTGATGTTGGCCATCGCCGTCACGCCGCCCGCCCCCAGCGCACCGCGAACCGCAGCCACATAGATGCGCGTCGGCTCGAGCAGCTCGTCGGCCACCGAGCGGCCGGTGCCCGGCAGGATCGCGTCGATCCGGAGCCCGAGCACGTGGAAGACGATGCGGCGCGCGAGGCTATAGCCGTTGCTGTGCAGGCCCGATGAGGCGAGGCCCAGCACCACGTCGCCGGGCTTCACGGAGGCGCCGTCGACGATCCGGTCGCGCTCCACGACGCCGACGGCGAAGCCGGCCAGATCGTACTCGTCGATCCCGTAGAGATCGGGCAACTCGGCGGTCTCGCCGCCGATCAGCGCGCACCCGGCCCGCCGGCATCCCTCCGCCACCCCCCGCACGAGCGCCTCCACGCGCGCGGGATCGAGGCGGCCGAGACCGATGTAATCGAGGAAGTAGAGCGGCTCGGCCCCGTGCACGATCAGATCGTTGACGCCCATGGCGACCAGATCGATGCCCACCGTGTCGTGGCGATTGGCCATGAACGCCACCTTGAGCTTGCTGCCGACCCCGTCCGTCGACGACACGAGCACAGGCTCGCGATAACCGCTCGGAACGCGCACGAACCCGGCGAAGGCTCCGATGCCGCCGAGAACTTCCGGCCGGTGCGTCGCCTTGGCCAGAGGCGCGATGCGCCGGACCGCCTCGTCGCTCGCGTCGATGTCCACGCCGGCGTCTTTATACGTCAGAGACGCGGAGGGGGCCTCGGTGGCCCCCTCCGATGCCTCTCCCAGAATGGGATTGCGCCGGCGAAGCCGGCGCTCGGAATGCGCGGCGTCCATCAAGCCACTCAGACGTCGAAGAGACGCAGCTGAGGTGTCGGGTCGGGCTCGATTCCTACCTTGTAGGCGCCGGTGAAACACGCGTGACAGTAGCTGCCTGGGTCGCCGCCGGCCGCCTTCAGCATGCCATCGAGCGACAGATAGCCGAGCGAGTCCGCGCCGAGGTAGCGGCAGATCTCGTCGACGTGATGGCTCGATCCGATCAGCTCCTTGCGCGTCGGCGTGTCGATGCCGTAGTAGCACGGCCACTGGATGGGCGGCGAAGAGATCCGGACGTGCACTTCCTTGGCGCCGGCGCCGCGGATCATCTTGACGATCTTCCGGCTCGTGGTGCCGCGCACGATCGAGTCGTCGACCACCACCACCCGCTTGCCCTCGAGCATCTCGCGCATCGGGTTGAGCTTGACCTTGACCCCGAAGTGCCGGATGCCCTGCTTGGGCTCGATGAACGTGCGGCCGACGTAGTGATTGCGGATGAGGCCCATCTCGTACGGTGTGCCCGACTCCTCGGAGTAGCCCAGGGCGGCGCTCGTGCCCGAGTCGGGGACCGGGATGACGATGTCCGCCGCCACCGGAAACTCGCGCGCGAGCTGATGGCCCATCGCCTTGCGCACGGTGTGCACGTTGCGGCCCCACAGCACCGAGTCCGGCCGCGCGAAGTAGACGTACTCGAACACGCACTGCAGCCGCTCGCGCGGCGGAAACGCGCGGATCGAGCGCACACCGTCATCGCTGATCACGAGCATCTCGCCCGGCTCGACGTCGCGCTCCACGCTCGCCTCCATCAGGTCGAGCGCGCACGTCTCGGAGGCGACGACCCACGACTTGTCGAGCCGACCGAGGGTCAGCGGACGGAAGCCGTTGGGATCGCGGATCGCGTAGATCGCCTCCGGCGTCAAGATCAGCAGCGAGTACGCCCCCTTCACTTGCTGAAGGGCGTGCTGGATCTGGTCCTCGAGCACGCCGGCCGGCGCCCGCGCGAGCAGATGCAGGATCACCTCGGTGTCCGAGTTCGACTGGAAGATCGCGCCGTCGCGCTCCATCTCCGTGCGGAGCGCATCCGCGTTGGTGAGATTGCCGTTGTGCGCGATCGCGATCGGACCGCGGGCGGTGTTGGCGGTGATCGGCTGCGCGTTTTTCAGATTCGACGAGCCCGCCGTCGAGTAGCGGACGTGACCGATGGCGCGGTGGCCCGGCAGACGGCGGAGTCGCTCGGGATGGAAGACGTCCGCCACCCAGCCCATGGCCTTCTCGGTGTGGAACGCCTCGCCGTCGGTGGCAGCGATACCCGCCGACTCCTGACCGCGGTGTTGCAACGCATAGAGCCCCAGGTACGTGACGTTGGCGGCCTCGGCGTGATTCCAGATGCCGAACAGCCCGCACTCGTCGTGGAACTTGTCGTCACGCCATGTGGCGCTCAAATCCGCTCCTCCATGCGTGTGCGAGACGGTCCACTGCGACGTCGATGACGCACGAGCCGGAACGAATCACCACGCGCTCGCCGCCCGTGACGCCGATCCAGCGCCACGGAATCGCCGACTCCGCCATCAAGGCTTCGAACTCCCGCACGCGCATGGGCTCAACCGTCACGACCACGCGCGACGGACCCTCACCGAAGAAGGCCACGTCCGCCCGCGTCGCCGCCGGCACGGTCACGTCGCAGCCGATCGGGGCGGCGCCCGTCACCGCGCCCTCCGCCAATGTCACGGCCACTCCACCCTCGGCGCAGTCATGCGCCGCCGTCGCGAGGCCCGCGCCGACGGCGGCGCGGACGGCAGATTGGACTCGGCGCTCCATCTCGAGATCGAGCGGCGCCAGCCGTCCCGCCAGTCGGCCGTGCACCGCCCACAGATACTCCGAGCCTCCGAGACTCACCGCCTCCGGCCCGAGCAGCGCGATCCGCTGCCCCGGAGCCTTGAACGACTGGGTCGCCAGCCGTCCTGCATCGTCCACGACCCCGACCACACCGATCACCGGTGTGGGCAGAACGGCGTGGCCGAGCGTCTCATTGTAGAAGGAAACGTTGCCGCCGACCACCGGCACGTCGAGGGCGCGACACGCCTGGGCGATGCCCTCGATGGCTTCCGCGAATTGCCACAGGATTTCGGGTCGTTCGGGCGACCCGAAGTTCATGCAGTCGGTGACGCCGAGAGGGCGCGCGCCCGAGCACGAGACGTTGCGCGCGGCTTCGCACACGGCCATGGCGGCGCCACGCCGCGGATCGAGGAAGACCTGGCGACCATTGCCGTCGGTGGAAACGGCGATCGCCTTCCGCGTGCCCTTGATGCGGAGCACGGCGGCGTCCGATCCGGGCAGCACGAGCGTGTTGACGCCGACCTGCTGGTCGTACTGCCTGAACGCCCAGTCCTTGGAGGCGATCGTCGGCGAAGCGCACAGCCTGACGAGGGCGTCCGTAGGATCGGGCTCGGGCAAGGTCAGCGGATCGAAGGCCTCGAGGTCGGCCAGCCACGACGGTCGGGAGATCGGCTTCTCGTAGCGCGGACCGTCGGCGAGCGCGTCGACCGGCACCACCGCCACGACCTCGCCGTGCTGTCGCACGGTCAGCGCGCCGTCCTTGGTGACACGCCCGATCTCGACGGCATCGAGGTCCCACTTCGCGAAGACGCGCCGCACCTCGTCCTCGCGCCCGCGCTCGGCCACGAGCAGCATGCGCTCCTGGCTCTCGGACAACAAGATCTCATAGGGCGTCATGCGTGTCTCGCGCTGCGGCACGCACGAGATCTCGATGTCCATGCCGGTGCCGCTGCGCGCGGGCATCTCGGACGTGCAACACGCCAGGCCGGCCGCGCCCATGTCCTGGATGCCGATCACGGCGCCGGTCTGCATCACCTCGAGACAGGCCTCGAGCAAGAGCTTCTCCGTGAACGGATCGCCGACCTGAACGGTCGGCCGCTTGGCCTCCGACTCCTCGTCGAACGTGGCCGACGCCATCGTGGCGCCGTGGATGCCGTCGCGTCCCGTCTTGTTGCCGACGTAGAAAACGGGGTTGCCAACTCCTTCAGCCCTCGCGCGGAAGATCTGGTCGGCGCGCACGAGGCCGACGCACATCACGTTCACCAGCGGATTGCCCGCGTACTCGGGCGCAAAGGCGATCTCACCGCCGACGGTCGGGCAGCCGAAACAGTTTCCGTACCACGAGATGCCGGAGACGACGCCCTCGATGAGCCGCCGCGTGCGCGAATCGGCGGGGTCACCGAAGCGCAGCGAGTCGAGGATGGCGATGGGCCGGGCGCCCATCGTGAAGATGTCGCGCAGGATCCCGCCGACGCCGGTGGCCGCGCCTTGGAATGGCTCGATGAACGACGGATGGTTGTGGCTCTCGATCTTGAAGACGATGGCCCAGCCGTCGCCGATGTCCACGGCGCCCGCGTTCTCACCCGGGCCCTGCAGGAGGTGCGGCGCGCTGGTCGGCAGGCGCTTCAGGAAGACGCGTGAGTGCTTGTACGCACAGTGCTCCGACCAGAGCGCGGAGAAGAGGCCGAGCTCGGTGTAGGACGGCTCGCGACCGAGCCGCTCGATGATCCGATCGTATTCTTCGGCCGTCAGGCCCAGGCCGCGCGCCAGGTCGAGCGTGACCTTCGGCTCAGCTCCGGCCAACCGTGCCCCGGCTCACCGTTTGAGGAAGGTTCCGTCCTCGACCAGCGTGCCGAGGAGCGAGTGGAAGAGCAGCAGTCCATCGGTGCCGCCCATGACGGTCTCGCTCGCGCGCTCGGGATGCGGCATGAGCCCGAGCACGTTGCCGGTTTCGCTCGCCACGCCGGCGATGTTTTCCAGCGAGCCGTTCGGATTCGCCGCACGCACGACCTGGCCGTCGCCGGTCGCGTAGCGGAAGACGATCTGTCGCCGCGCCTTCAGCGCGCGCAGCGTGTCGGGCTCGGCGTAGTACTTGCCCTCGCCGTGCGAGATCGGCATCGTCAGCACCTGCCCCGGACGCAGCCCGCGGGTGAACGGCGTGTCGACATTGTCGACGACGAGATGCGTGGTCTGGCAACGGTACTGCAGACACTCGTTACGCATGAGCACGCCGGGCAGAAGTCCGCCTTCGCAGAGGATCTGAAAGCCGTTGCACGAGCCCAGCACGAACCCGCCCCGCGCCACGAACTCGCCGAGCGCCTCCACCACCGGTGACTTGCCGGCCACCGCCCCCGCCCGCAGATAGTCGCCGTACGAAAAGCCGCCCGGCAGCACGACGCAGTCGAGATCGGCGAGGTTGCGGTCGCGATGCCACACGTATTTCACGGGTTGATGGAGGACCTCGGAGATCACGTAGTGGAAGTCGCAATCGCTCCACGTGCCGGGAAAGACGACGACGCCGAATCTCATGAGCGAGCGTTTCTCCTCTCGTCTGGAATCTTACCGAACCGGTTCATGGGGGGCAAGGCGCTCACCTTCGATCGCCTCGATCGTGTAGTCCTCGAGGATCGTGTTGGCGAGGAGCTTCTGGCACATCTCGTCGACGCGCTGTCGCGCCTGCGCCGCGCTCGCCGCCTCGAGCTCGACCTCGATGAGCTTGCCGACGCGCAGATCGCGCACGTCCCCGAAGCCGAGGCCGGCGAGCGCACGCTGCACGGCCGCGCCCTGGACGTCGAGGATACCGGGCTTGAGGCGAACGAGGACGCGTGCCTTCACGCGCCCACCAGACGGCGGTACACCTCCTGATACGCGTCCTCGACACCACCGAGGTCGCGGCGGAAGCGATCCTTGTCGAGCTTCTCGCGCGTCGCCCGATCCCAGAGCCGGCAGGTATCCGGCGAGATCTCGTCGCCGAGGTACAGCTTGCCGCCCGCGCGGCCGAACTCGAGCTTGAAGTCCACGAGCAGCAGATCGCGCTTGAGGAGATGGGGACGCAAGTTGGAGTTGATCTTGAGGGCCATGCGCTTCATCCACGCGAGCTCGCTCGGCTTGGCGAGTGCCATCATGCGCACGTGATCGTCGTTGATCATCGGATCACCGAGCGGATCCGATTTGTAGTACAGCTCGACGATCGGCTGCTTGATCGGCGTGCCTTCGTCGAGCCCCGTGCGCTTGGCCAGGCTGCCCGCCACCACGTTGCGGACGATCGTCTCGATCTTGATGATGTCCAAACGCCGGCACAGCATCTCGCGATCGGAGAGCGTGCCGAGGTAGTGGGTCGGCACCCCGGCCTTGCCGAGGCGCTCGAAGAGGGTCGCCGACATCCGATTGTTCACGACCCCCTTGCCGAGGATCGTTCCTTTCTTCAGCGCGTTGAACGCGGTCGCGTCGTCCTTGAAATACTGGATGACCACGCCCGGCTTCGACGTCGCGTAGACGATCTTGGCCTTTCCTTCGTAGAGCTTCTCGCCCTGCTCGACGTTGTCGAGGGGCGTGGCGGCGCCGCGGCTCACTGGTGCTCCTCCTGGGGGCCCTCGAGGCCCGCCCGGCGAAAGACGGCGTTGATATTGCGCAGATACCACATCGGATCGAAGCAGGCCTTGAGCTCGGCCGGCCCCAGGCGCTCGGTGACGGCGGCATCCTCGTTGAGGAGCTCGTAGAACGAGCGGCGCTCCTTCCAGGCACGCATCGAAGCGCGCTGGACGATCTCGTACGCTTTCTGCCGCGCCAGTCCCGCCTCCGTGAGCTTCAGCAGGACGCGCTGCGAGTAAATGAGACCGTACGACGCCTCGAGGTTCTCGGCCATGCGCGCAGGATCCACCTCGAGCCCTTCGACGATGAAGGCGGCGAGGTCGAGGATGTAGTCGAGCGCGATCGTGGAGTCGGGCAGCACGACGCGCTCCACCGACGAGTGGCTGATGTCGCGCTCGTGCCACAGCGCGACGTTCTCCAGGCCGGCCATGGCATTGCCGCGCAGCAGCCGCGCCAGCCCGCAGATGCGCTCGGCGAGCTCGGGGTTGCGCTTGTGCGGCATGGCGCTCGAGCCTTTCTGTCCCTCGCCGAACGGCTCCTGCGCCTCCAGCACCTCGGTGCGCTGTAGCCCGCGCACCTCGAGCGCAATCTTCTCGAGCGAGGCGGCGACGATGGCGAGCGTCGTCAGCAGCTCGGCGTGGCGGTCGCGCTGTACGATCTGCGTTGAGACGGGCTCGACGCCGAGCCCGAGCGCGCGGCAGACCTCTGCCTCGAACGCCGGCTCGGAGTGCGCGAACTGACCCACGGCGCCCGAGAGCTTTCCCACCGCCACGACATCGCGGGCGTGGCGGAGGCGCTCGAGATTTCGGCCCGCCTCGACGTACCAGACGGCCACCTTCATGCCGAACGTGGTCGGCTCGGCGTGCACGCCGTGTGTGCGCCCGACGATCAGCGTGTCCTTATGACGGCGCGCCAGCGTGCCGAGCGCCCTGCGCAGCCGCTGCTGGCCCGTGATCAGGAGGTCGACCGCGTCACGGAGCTGCAGCGCCGTCGCCGTATCCCAGACGTCGTTCGTCGTGAGCCCGATGTGCACGAATCGCGAGTCGTCGCCGAGCTGCTCCTCGAGGCTCGTGAGCAGGGCGATCATCTCGTGCTTGACCTTCTGCTGGATGGCCAGGATGCGCGGGACATCGACCCGGGTGGCGCGGATTCGCTCGAGAGCCGCGGCGGGGATCCGGCCCTGCCTGCCGTACGCCTCGCAGACGGCGATCTCGACCTTCAGCCACGCGTCGTACTTCGCTTCCTCGCTCCAGATGCTTCCCATGGCGGGGCGCGTGTACCGATCGATCATGAGGATTTCACCTTAACGAAAAACGCGACGGATTGGTAGGCCCTCCTCGGGAGACCACAATATAGCGGGCACGCGTATACTCGGACCCCATCCACCTCACCGGGAGGAGCCAGCCATGACGGCGCAGAACCCCTACGCCTTCCGCGCTCACCGAGGACTCCGCCGTGGCAGCACGACGGAGATCCCGCTTCCGACCCGGCTGGTGTCCAACGAAGAGTTCCCGCCCGTACCGCCGACGCCGGCCCAGGCCGCCGTCGAGGCGCGGATTCTCGCCGAGGCAGGCCGGCTGGCGCCGCGCCTGGGCCTCACCCGGCGGCAATTCCTCCGCACGAGCGGCGGCATCGCCACCTCGCTTCTCGCAATGAATGCCGTCTTCGGCCGGTTCTTCGACGTCTCGGCCGTCGAAGCCGCCGAGCCGGCCGCGTTCCAGGCGCGCTCGGGTGATCCGCTGTTCATCTTCGACGTTCAGCTCCACTACGTCGGCGCTGGCTACGATCCGGCGGATGAGGAAGTCGCGCGGCGGGGGGTCTCAAAGCCAGCGTTGCTCGGACTGCGGCGCTCGGCGCGTCGGTTGAATCCGAAGCTCGCGTCCGACCGCGGCACCCTCGCCGACCTCTCGTGGGCGAACATGGTCAAGGAGGTCTTTCTCGACAGCGAGACGGCGATGGGGTTGATATCGACGCCGCCCGGCCCGTACCCCGAGCAGGCGGTGGTGCCGCCGAAGGAGATGACGCACTTCCGGGACGAGATCAACCGGATCACGCAGTCGCGACGGATGCTCGCGCACGGACTGATCACGCCGCAGCTCGGCCAGCGTGATCTGGACTTCATGGATCAGCAGGTGCAGGCGTTGAACGTCGACGCCTGGAAGGGCTATACCGGCGCCGCGCCGAAAGGCTTCGACCGCGGCTGGTTCGTGGACGACGAGAAGATCGCCTATCCGATGCTCGAGCGCGCGCGCAAGCTCGGCGTCAAGCGGATCTGCCTGCACAAGGGCTTGCCGCTCGGGCCCGTGGCCGACTACAACCATCCACGCGACCTCATCAAGGCGGCCACCGACTTCCCCGACCTCGACTTCCTCGCGTACCACTCCGGACTCCTCCGCGTCCCGACCGACGGAACGGCCGACGTGCCGTGGACGAGCGAGTTCTGCCGGATGAAAAAGGCGGCGAACCTCAAGAACGTCTACATGGAGCTCGGCTCGACCTTCGGGCAGCTGGTGACGACGAATCCGACCGCCTGCGCCCACCTGCTCGGCCAGGTGATCGATGCCTTCGGCCCGGACCACGTGCTCTGGGGCACGGACTCGATCTGGTACGGCACGCCCCAGTGGCAGATCGACGCCTTCCGACGCTTCGAGATCCCGCAAGCGCTCGCGGAGCGGCATGGGTACGCGCCACTCACCCGCGTCGTGAAGGAGCACATCTTCGGCCTCAACGCCGCCCGCCTGTTCGCCGTCGACGTCAACGCCAAGCGCAACGAAATCCCGAACGACTACCTCACCCGCATGAAGATGGCGTACCTCGACGAAGGCCCGGCCCCGAGCCACCGCTGGTACGGCTGGGTCGCCGGCTAGAGCGCGAGCGGACTTGCCACGTTCGAGCGCCGGCTTTGCCGGCGCAGTCCTGTTCGAGGGGGAGGCAGGGCGGAGCACGCCAAAGGCGTGCGACGACCGTCGGAAGGGGGACGGAGTCCCCCTCCGAGTCTATCGAAGCTCTGCCGGAAGGTTTCGTCGGTCGAGCGGGCCGAGCGTCGTGAGCGCGATCTGTGCCTCGTCGAGCAGCTCGGCGACGAGCGCCTGGACCTCGTCGTGCTTGACGACGTCGATCGCGCGGAGCATCTGGTCCAGGGTCAAGAACGAGCCGAAATGCAGCTCGTGCTTCGCGAGCCGGTTCATGCGGCTCGACGTCGACTCCAGCGACAACATCAGGCTGCCCTTCAAGTGGTCCTTGGACCGCTTGAGCTCGTCCTGCGTGACGCCCTGCTTCTTCACCTCGCGCAGCTCTTTGAGCGTCGACTTCAGCACCTTCGAGAAGTTCGGCGCATCGGTGGCGGCGTAGACGTAGAGCGTGCCGGTATCGGCATAGGACTGGACACCCGAGTGGATCGAGTAGACGAGGCCCTGGCGCTCGCGGACCTCCTGGAAGAGCCGCGACGACATGCTGCCGCCGATGATGTCGTTCAGCAGGAACAGGGCGTAGCGCTCGGGCGCCGCGTGGTGCAGCCCCGGGAAGCCGATCACGACGTGCACTTGCTCCAGCGTCTTCTGCACGAGGTTCACACCGGGGATGATCCGTGCCGGCTGCGACGCACGGGGCGACGGCTCATGCGTGAAGCCGTTGAAGCCCCGGCCGAACAGCTCCACGACCTGGTCGTGCGTCACGTTGCCGGCGACCGCGATGACGATGCGCGGCGGGACGTATTCCTCGCCGAAGTGCGCGGCGATGATGTCGCGGCCGTAGCTCTCCACGAGCTCCCGGGTGCCGAGGATCGGCTTGCCCAGCGGATGGTTGGCCCAGATCTGCGCGGCGAACAGGTCGTGGATCACGTCGTCCGGCGTGTCCTCGACCATCTTGATCTCCTGCAGCACCACCGATTTCTCGCGCTCGAGCTCCTCGGCGTCGAAGAGCGGATGCAGCAGGATATCGGTCAGGAGATCCACGGCCATAGGAAGATGCTCGTCCAGGACCTGCACATAGAAGCAGGTATGCTCTTTTGTCGTGAAGGCGTCCATCTGGCCGCCCACGGAGTCCATCTCCCGGGCGATGGCCTCCGCCGAGCGGCTGGCGGTGCCCTTGAACACGAGGTGCTCGATCAGATGCGAGATCCCGCCGCGACCCTCCGCCTCGTTCCGCGAGCCCGTTTCGACCCAGACTCCGACCGCCACCGACCGGACATGCGGCATGCGCTCGGTAATGACGCGAATGCCGTTCGGCAGCACGCTCTTCCGGTAGTCTTCGGTCACGCGGTTATGCCCTCGGTGGATTCGCCGCCTGCGGGTTTTTCAGACGCTCCTTGTCGGCGAGCGCGGGCTGGTCCCGCAGGGCCATCTTCCTCGACAGCCGCATCTTGCCGTTGCCGTCGATCTCGATGACCTTTACCAGCACCTCGTCGCCCTCGGTCAGCACATCCTGCACGGACCGGATGCGCGACTCCGCGATCTGCGAGATGTGCAAGAGTCCTTCGGTGTTCGGGATGACCTCCACGAACGCGCCGAACTCGACGATCTTCTTCACCTTGCCGAGGTAGATCCGGTCGAGCTCCACCTCGCGGCAGATGTCCTGCACGATCGACAGCGCCTTCTGCACCGACTCGGCGTCGGGCGAGAAGATCGTCACGCGCCCGTCGTCCTCGACGTCGATCTTCGTCCCCGTCTGCTCCTGGATGCCGCGGATGACCTTGCCGCCGGGACCGATGATCTCGCGGATCTTCTCCGTTCGGATCTTGATGGTGACGAACCGCGGCGCGTACGGCGAGAGCTCCGCACGCGGCTTGTCGAGCGTGTCGCGCATCTTGCCGAGCACCACCATCCGCGCGTCGCGGGCCTTCGCCAGGGCCTCACGCATGATGTCGATCGACACGCCGGCGATTTTGATGTCCATCTGGAGCGCGGTCACGCCCTTTTCGGTGCCCGCGACCTTGAAGTCCATGTCGCCGTAGTGATCCTCGGTGCCCATGATATCCGTGAGGATCCCGAAGCGATCGCCTTCCTTCACGAGGCCCATGGCGATGCCGGCCACGTGGGACTTGAGCGGGACACCGGCGTCCATGAGGGCCAGCGAAGCGCCGCACACGGTGGCCATCGACGACGAGCCGTTCGACTCCAGGATGTCGGAGACGACGCGGATCGTATACGGGAACTCCTCCTTCGCCGGCAGCACCGCCTCCACCGCGCGCTCGGCCAGCGCTCCGTGACCGATGTCGCGTCGGGACGGTGAGCCGAAGCGCCGCACCTCGCCAACCGAGAAGGACGGGAAATTGTAATGCAGCATAAAATGACGGTACGACTCGCCTTCCAGCGCCTCGATCTTCTGCTCGTCGGACTTCGTGCCGAGCGTGGCCGCCACAAGCGCCTGGGTTTCACCGCGCGTGAAGAGCGACGAGCCGTGGGCGCGCGGCAGAAAGGCCGTCTCGATGGCGATCGGCCGGATCTCGTTGACCTTGCGACCATCGACGCGAACGCCCTGCTCGACGATGAGCCGGCGGATCTCCGCCGAGGCCACCACCTCGAATGCCTCGCGAATGGCCGCCTTCTTCGTCTCGTCGGCCCCGAGCGCGGCGAACACGTCGTCGAACACCCGATTGATCGCATCGGCGCGGGCGTGCTTTTCGTGCGTAGCAAGCGCAGCCGCGATCTTCGCGTGCGCCAGCTCGCGCACGCGCGCCTCCAGGGCCGGATCCTTGCCCGCCTTCGGGTCGAACGCCCACCGGGGCTTCGCCGCGCGGGCCACGAGGTCCTTCTGGATCTTCGCGAGCTTCTTGCACTCGCCGTGACCGAAGGCGATCGCCTCGAGCATCACCTCTTCGGAGACCTCCTGCGCGCCGGCCTCGACCATCAACACGGCGTCCTCGGTTCCCGCGATCACGAGCTCCAGCGTGGAGACCCTCTGCTGGTCCGTGGTGGGATTGACGACGAAGCGGCCGTCGACCTGACCGACCCGGACGGCGCCGACGGGACCGTCGAACGGCATACCCGACAGACACAGCGCGGCGGACGCGCCATTCATCGCGAGCACGTCGGGATCGTTCTCCTGGTCACCGGAGATCACCAGGCAGATGACCTGGACCTCGTTCTTGAAGCCTTCGGGAAACAGCGGACGCACCGGGCGATCGATCAGACGCGACGTCAGGATCTCTTTCTTGACCGGCGCGCCCTCGCGCTTGAAGTAACCGCCGGGAATCCGGCCGCCCGCGTAGGCGCGCTCGCGGTATTCCACGGTGAGTGGGAAGAAATCCTGCCCCTCCCTCGCCGTCTTGGCGGCCACGCAGGTCGCGAGCACCATGCTGCCGCCGTAGCGCACCATCACGGCGCCGTCGGCCTGTTTGGCAACCTTGCCGGTCTCGAGTGAGAAGGGTTGGCCGTTGATGTCGATCTGTACCGTGTGACTCATCTGGGTGCGTGTCCTCGGGGTTCGGCGGTGTCCCGGCGAACGCCTGATAGGGCAGGCGGCTCACTGGCCTGCCTGCGGTGGGCCCCCGGGTTCTCATCCGTCCGAGGACCAGCCTGTTTCACTGCATGACGCCCTGTTAGCGTCGGATCCCGAGCTTCTCGATGATGGCGCGATAGCGCTCCGATTGCTTGTTCCGCAGATACTCGAGCAGCCCGCGCCGCTTGCCGATCAGCATCAGAAGACCCCGCCGCGAGTGATGATCCTTCGCGTGGCTCTTGAAATGCTCGGTCAGGCTGTTGATGCGCTCGGTCAGCAGCGCGATCTGCACCTCGGGCGAACCGGTGTCGCCCTCGTGCGTACGAAACTGCTCGATCAAGCTCTTCTTGCGGTCAAGCGCCAGCGGCATCGGGGGGCCTCCAATCGCCACATCCCAGAGATGACTCCCCAGGGCGGGTTCCAAAAAACCTTTTTTTGCCAGCAGATACGCGAAGACGATACCACGGGGACCCTATCAAGTAAAGGAACGGCTCAGAGACGCCGGCGGGCCTCCAGCGCGTCCGCCTCGATTTGCGCACGGAGCGCGTCGACTGACGGAAAGCGCCTCTCTTCCCGGATCCGGGAGGCGAAGCTCAGGGTCATGGTCTGACCATAGATGTCGCTCGAGAAATCCAGGAGATATGCCTCCACCGCCAATGCCACCTCACCGAAGGTCGGCCGGACCCCCACGTTCACGACCGCTCGCTCCTTGCGACCGTCCAGCTCCGCCGTACACGCATAGACGCCAGTGGCGACGAGGACGGAGCGTGTCGGGACGAGGTTCGCGGTGGGGAATCCCAGCGTGCGTCCGCGACCCGCACCGTGCGAGATCGTGCCGGACAACGTATACATGCGGCCGAGAAGCCGCGTGGCGACGGCGATATCTCCGCGTTGCAATGCGCCGCGGATCTCGGTGGACGACACGGCCACGCCATCCACCAGCAGCGGCTCGGCGACCTGCGTCCGAAAGCCGAGCCGCGCGCCCAGGCTTGCGAGCAGACCGGCGTCACCACGGGCGCCGCGCCCGAACCGATGGTTGAAGCCGACCACGACGTCGCGCGCGCCGAGGCGGGCGACCAGCACGTCCTTCACGAATGCTTCCGGCTCCATGCTCGCGAGGTCACGCGTGAACGGCAGCACCACCGCTTCGTCGAGACCGCAGCCCTCGATGAGCGCCAGCCGCTCCTCGAGTGTCGTGATCAGCAGCGGCGCGCGGCCCGGCTGGAGCACCTCGACGGGGTGCGGATCGAACGTGCAGGCGACGGAGCGCATGTCGGCCGCGCCGGCGCTTGCGACCGCGAGACCAAGAATGGCACGGTGGCCGAGGTGAACGCCGTCGAAGACGCCGAGCGCGACGGCGGACGGCGGCGTCTCAGGCGGGACGGGCGGAAGTCCGCGAACGATCCGCATGCAGCATTCTCACTGGTCTGACGCTCCGCCCGCTCGCATCGGTCTCGCCGACCCCGAGGAGCGTCTGGCCGGTGTCGTAGACACGCACGAGCCGCGCGGTGCCGAGGGGCTCGTCAAGATCGGCCGATTGGCCATGGCAAAACCGCCGCGCTCGCTCGGCGTCCAGCCGGGCGGCTGGCCAGTCCGCCAGCGCCGCATCCATCGAGAGCAGGTGCCCTCGCACGGCCTGACGACCGCCGTCCACGAGTTCTAACCAGGCAACCGCGCGGCGCAGCGTGAACGGACCGACGCGCGTGCGCGTGAGGTGCTCGAGAGCCGCACCCGAACCAAGCACGGCGCCGAGATCCGCCGCCAGCACACGGATATATGTCCCCTTCCCGCAGACGATACGTAAGGTCGCGACGGCGTGGCCGAGCGCCTCCACGGCGATCGAGCTGACCACGACCTCGCGCGGCGCGCGCTCGACCTCGACCCCCTGCCGCGCAAGCTCGTAGAGCCGCTGCCCTTCGTGGTGCACGGCTGAGTACATCGGCGGGATCTGCCGAATGCGGCCGACGAACCGCGCGCACGCCACCTCGAGACCCTCGCGCGAGAGGCCGGGCACCGGACACGTCGCGAGCACGCGGCCGGTCAGATCGTGCGTGTCGGTGATGACGCCGAAGCGGACGGTCGCCACGTACTCCTTGTCGTGGTCCATGAGGTACGGCGTGAGCTTCGTCGCCTCACCGACGAGCAGCGGCAGCACACCGGTGGCGGCAGGATCGAGCGTGCCGGCGTGGCCGATGCGCCGCACGCCGAGCGCACGCCGCGCCACCGCCACGGCGTCGAAGGAGGTCACGCCGGCGGGCTTGTCGACGACGAGGATTCCGGCGTCGGGCTCGATCATCGCCCCGCCGCGACGGCGACCCGCACGGCGTCGAGGACCTGCTCGGTGACGCGGTCGAGCGTGCCCTGGATCGTGCAGCCGGCGGCGTTCGCGTGGCCACCGCCGCCGAACCGCGCCGCCACGCGGTTCACGTCGACCTCGCCCTTCGCGCGGAGACTGACCTTCACTCGCCCGCCGCCGAGCTCGCGCAGCAAGCAGCCGACCTTCACGCTGGCGATGGACCGCGGATAATTCACGAGCTCCTCGGCCTCGATGAACCGGTCGGGAACGAGCCCGGCCGGCAGCGCGAGCCATGCGACGCGCCCGTCGTCGGACACGCGCACGCGCGAGAGAGACTCGCCCAGCCAGCGGAGCGCGTCCGGTGCCCGGCGCTCGTAGAGCGCCGAGGACACCGCGGCCGGATCCGCACCGGCCTCCATGAGCGCCGACGCGATGCGAAACGTCTCCGGGGTGACGTTCGAATAGCGGAACGACCCGGTATCCGTATGCACGGCCGTGAACAAGTTCGTCGCCATCGACGGCGTGAGGGCCACGTCCAGCTGCAGGAGCAGCCGGTACACCATCTCGCCGGTGGCGGCGGCCCCCACGTCGATCCAGTTCACGCTGCCGTAGCGGCGGTTGTCGGGATGGTGATCGATGTTGACGATCGCGTTCGTCGTGCCGCGCGCGGCGTCGATCAGTCCCTCGGTCCGGTCTGGATTCGGACAGTCGGTCAGGACCACCACGTCGAAGCGCCCCTCGAGCGTCTTCATCGCCTGGTAGCGCTCGACGCCGGGCAAAAAGTCGAGCGCACCCGGCGCCGGATGCGGGCCGCCGGCGACGACCGCCCAGCCGCGGCGCTCCAGCGCCTCGCCGAGCGCCAGGAGCGTCCCGAGCACGTCGGCATCGGGATGCACGTGGCCGAGCATGAGCGCTCGTCCGGACGGCCGCGCCAGCGCCGACACGACGTCGCCAGGCACGCGATCGCTGCCGCTCACGAGTTCGGCTGCACCTGCTTGAGCAACGACTGGATCCGCGCCGCGTGCTCGAGCGAGTGGTCCGCGCGGAAGTCGAGCTCCGGGGTCACCCGCAGATCGAGATGCTGACGGAGCCAGTTGCGGACGAAGCCCTTGGCGCTCTCGAGGGCGGCCATCGACGCCTTCCACTGCGCGTCGTCGCCGAGCACCGAGACGAAAATCTTCGCCGTCCGGAGATCTTTCGACGTCTCCACCTCGGTCACCGTCACGAAGCCCAGGCGCGGATCCTTGAGCTCGCGCTGCAGCAGCGTCGAGATCTCCTCACGGATCAGCTGATTGACGCGATCGAGCCGCTTGCCCTGCATCACAGTATCTCCACGGATGTGTCGAGAACGCGGCCCTCGACGTGGTCCTCGATGTAGTCCATCGCCTTGGACACGACTTCGTTGGCGTGGCGGGCGTCGGCGGAGACGTACGCCAGCGCCAGCGTGGCGCGCTGCCACACGTCTTGATGGTCGACCTCGGCCACCGAGACCTCGAAGCGCGCGCGCACGCGCTCCTTGAGACCCTTCAGGACGTGGCGCTTGCCCTTCAGCGAGTCGACGTCCGGCAGATGCAGCTCGACCATCCCCAGCGCCACGCGCGCGGCCGACACGTCGGATCCCTGCGCGCTACAGCGTGCGCGCCACCTCTTCGGTGCTGAACACCTCGATGATGTCGCCGGCCTGGATGCCGGACACGGCCTCCACGCCGATGCCGCACTCCTGCCCGTTCAGCACCTCGCGGACATCGTCCTTGAAGCGCTTCAGGGAGGTCACCGTGCCCTCGCCCATGACGGTGTCCCCGCGGCGCACGCGCGCCTTGGCGCCGCGGACGATCTTGCCCTCGGCCACGTAGGAGCCGGCGATCGGGCCGAGCTTCGAGATGACGAAGATCTGTCGCACCTGCGCGCGGCCGTGGATCGTCTCGCGGATCTCGGGGGCCAGGAGACCCGCCAGGGCGGCCTTCAGGTCGTTGATCGCCTCGTAGATCACATTGTACGACCGCAAGTCGACGCCGTTGGCCTGCGCCTGCGTGGTGGCCTTCGGCTCCGCTTTGACGTTGAAGCCGAGCACGATCGCGCCGGAGGCCGAGGCCAGCATGACGTCG
This sequence comes from Candidatus Methylomirabilota bacterium, assembly GCA_035605575.1. GTDB lineage: Bacteria > Methylomirabilota > Methylomirabilia > Rokubacteriales > CSP1-6 > AR12. The sequence goes on along the minus strand of DASTCJ010000128.1, from coordinate 19,010 downwards.
CTCTCGTTGATGGCGCCCACCGACGAGTGGATGACCTTCAGCTTCACCTCGTCCGTCGAGAGCTGCTCGAGCGATTGCGCGAGCGCCTCGACCGAGCCCTGCACATCGGCCTTGAGAATGAGACGCAGCTCCTTCACCTCGCCGCTGACGATCTGCTTCTGCAGACCCTCGAGCGTGATGCGCGTGCTCGCCTTCCCGGCGCCCTTCGCGCGATCGGCCCGCATGTTGGCGATCTGCCGCGCTTTCCGCTCGTCCGACACGGCCACGATCACGTCACCCGCCGACGGCACGCCCGACAGACCGAGCACCTCGACGGCGTCCGACGGACCGGCGGACTTGACCTTCTTGCCGGTCGGATCGATCAGCGCCCGGATACGCCCGGAGTGCGAGCCGACGACGATCGCGTCGCCCTCCTTGAGGGTGCCGTTCTGGATGAGCGCGGTGGCCACCGGCCCGCGGCCGCGATCGAGCCGACTCTCGATGATGACGCCCTTGGCCGCACGGTTCGGATTGGCCTTCAGCTCGAGGATCTCCGACTGGAGGGCGGTCATCTCGAGCAGCTGGTCGATGCCGGTGCCCTTCTTCGCGGACGTCGGCACGAAGATCGTCTGCCCGCCCCAGTCCTCGGGCACGAGATTCAGGTTCGCGAGCTCACGCTTCACGCGATCGGGATCGGCCTCCGGCTTGTCGATCTTGTTCACGGCCACGATGATCGGCACGTTGGCGGCGCGCGCGTGGTTGATGGCCTCCTGCGTTTGTGGCATCACGCCGTCGTCGGCGGCGACCACGAGGATGACGATGTCGGTCGCCTGCGCGCCGCGTGCGCGCATGGCGGTGAACGCCTCGTGGCCCGGCGTATCGAGGAACGTCACCTTGCCGTGCGAGGTGAGCACCTGGTAGGCGCCGATGTGCTGCGTGATGCCGCCGAACTCCTTCTCCGCCACCTTCGACTTCCGTATGGCGTCCAGGAGCGAGGTCTTGCCGTGGTCGACGTGGCCCATGACGGTCACGACGGGCGGCCGCAGCGCCTGCGTGCCGGTATCCGTGTCCTCTTCCTCGAGCACCTCGCCCTCGACGGAGCGAATCTCCAGATCGAAGCCGAACTTGTCGGCAACGAGCTTGGCCTCCGTCGGATCGAGCAGATCGTTCACCATGCGCATCACGCCGAGCTCGATGAGGGTCTTGATCACCTCGCCCGACTTGCGGCGCATCTTTTCCGCCAGCTCGGCCACGGTGACCGACTCGGGGACCCGAATCATCTCGCGACGGATCTCGACCGGCGGCGCCGCCGGCTCGATCACGGCCGCCGGCGCGGCTGGACGCTGGACCTCCGTCGGCGGCGCCGGACGCGCCAGCGGCGCGGCCGCGGCGGGTACCGCTGGCCGCGCAGGCGCGGCCGGGCGCGGCGGTGGCGGTGGCGCTGCCGGCCGCGGTGGCGATACGGTCACGCGCGGCTGGCTGAACGGTCCCGTCGGATGGCGCGGCGACGGCCGCGGCGGCGGCGGCGGCGACGGGCGCTCGAGCGGACGGAACGGAACGATCTTGGGCTCGACCTTCGGCGTCGACGGCGCGGGCGCGGGCGCCGGCGCGGCCGCGGCGGCCGGCTTCACGGGCTCCACCGGCGGCGGCGTCACGGGCGCCACGCCCGGCGGCTCGGGCGCGATCTCGGTCGGGCGCGGCGCGATCGTCGGCGGCTCCGCGGTGATCTCCACGGGTTTCGGCTTGACAATGGTGGCGGCGGGGGCGACCTCGACCGACTCGGCGTCGTCGCTCTTGGCTTTCTTCGTCCGCGGCTTCTTCGGCGCGGCCTCAGCGCCTTCGACCTTCGCCTTGACGACGCGCTTGGGCTTGACCGGCTCTTCCGGAAGCTCGCGACCCTTGCCGAGCTTCGTCCGTAGCTCGTTGGCGAGCTTGGTGTCGAGCGGGGTCATGGCGCGCACGCCCTTGTGACCCATCTCCTCGGCCGCGAGCATCAGATCCTTGCTCGTGACGCCGAGCTCCTTTGCCAGATCGATGACTTTTATCTTCGCCGCTGCCACCGTCGCATCACCTCCGCGGGACCACCGTGTCGATCAAGTTCGTTCGCGCGTCGCTCGGCTTCCGAAATGCGTGTGCCAGCCGTCCCGGCTTGAGCGCGCGCTCGAGACACTCCGTCGTCGAGCAGACGTACGCTCCGCGACCGCCGGCAACGCCGTCCACCTCCACCCCACCGTCGCCGCGCCGCACGAGACGGAGCATCGCGTGCTTGGGTCGTCGCCGCCGGCAACCCAGGCACGTGCGCGTCGGTATGTGTGGCGTCATGCGGTCATCGGCGGATGCTCGGGCTGCTCCGCCGCCGGCGCCTCGTCTTCCACCTTCGGCGCCCGCGCGGCCACCCATTCCTCGGCCGCCTTGTGAAGCTCGCCGCCCGCGGCGCCGGCGATCTCCATCACCCGCTCCCGGCCGGCCGCCGCGATGGAGCGCGGCGTCGTCAGTCCGGCCGCGGCGAGCGCCTGCAGCGCCTCCGGCGTGGCGCCGACGAACGTCGTGAGCGCCGTGCGACCGGCCTCGAGCTCCTCGGCCTCCGCGCGCTCGGCTTCGACCTCGCTCTCGCTCTTGATGTCGATGCGCATCAGTGTCAGCTTCGCCGCCAGCCGCGCGTTCTGGCCCTTCTTGCCGATGGCGAGCGACAGCTGGTTGTCCGGCACCACGACCAGCGCGGCGTACTGACCGTCTTCGTCCGGCTCCTCGCTGATCGTCACCGATGACACCTTCGCCGGGGACAGCGCGCGCGCCACGAACGTCGCCCGGTCGTGCGACCACTCGATGATGTCGATCTTCTCGCCACGCAGCTCGCGGCTGATGACCTGGATCCGCGTGCCGCGCAGCCCCACGCACGCGCCGATCGGATCGACGTCGCGCTTGGTGGAGGCCACCGCCACCTTGGCGCGTTCGCCGGCTTCGCGCGCGGTCGCCTTCACGATCACGATGGCTTCCTGGATCTCGGGGATCTCCGTCTCGAAGAGGCGAGCGAGATAGCCGGGATGCGTCCGTGACAGGGAGATCTGCGGGCCCTTCGCGGTGCGGCGGACCTCGAGGACGTACGCCCGCACGCGATCGCCGGGGTTGTAGCGCTCGCCCGGGATCTGCTCGCGCTCCGGCAGGATCGCCTCGGCTTTGCCAATTTCCAGGATGACGTTGCGCTTCTCGATGCGGTGCACCAGTCCGCGCAGGATCTGTCCTTCCTTGCCGACGAACTCGGAGTAGATGCCCTCCCGCTCGGCGTCGCGGACCTTCTGGAGGATCACCTGCTTGGCCGTCTGGGCGGCGATGCGGCCGAGGTCCTGGAGCGGCTTGTCGGACAGGAGCTCGAGCTCGACGTCGAGCTCCGCCTCGGGGTTCAAGCGCTTGGCGTCCGTCAGCGAGATCTCGGCCTCGGGGTCGGTGACGTCGGTGACCACCTTCTTGCGCTGGTAGACGCGGAAGGCGCCGGTCTTGCGATCGATATGAACGCGAACGTTCTCAGCGGGACCCAGGCTCTTGCGCGAGGCCGACAGCAGCGCAGACTCCAGCGCTTCGAAGAGGACCTCCTTGTCGATCCCCTTCTCGCGTCCGAGCTGGTCGATGATCATGATCAATTCGCGATTCATGTCTACGCCGAACGCTTCTCCCACGGCACATCTGCGTCGAGCTTCGCCTTCGTGATGCTCGCGCGTGTGAGTCGCACCTCGCCGCCGTCCCGCTCGATGACGACCTGATCGTCGTCGACGCCCACGAGACGGCCGCGGATCTCCTCACCGCCGGCGAGCCAGCAGCGGACCCGCTTGCCCGCCGCCCAGCGGAATTCCCGATCTTTGCGGAGCTGGCGGTCCAGCCCTGGCGACGAAACCTCGAGATCGTACGCCTCCGCCATCAGCCCCGACGCGTCGAGCACATCACCCAGCTCACGACTGACGCGCTGGCAGTCGTCGATTCCCACACCCCCCGGCTTGTCGACGAACAGGCGCAGCACGCCCCGGGGTCGGCGCGGCCTGAACTCCAGATCCACGAGCGTCAGCCCGTGATCCAGGAGCACCGGCTGCACGACCTCCTCGATCTGGCGCTGCCGTTCGTCTTCCTGCATCACTTCAAGCAAAAGTAAAAAAGTGGGCAACGCCCACTTTTTCAGGACTTTAGCACGTGGATACACCTGAGGCAAGCACTGTGACGGGGTTTCGCGGCTCAGGCGGGCGTCCGCAGCACCTCCAGGCTTCGCAGCGTGTCGACGACGCTGCCCGGCGCGACGCGCTGCTCGCGCCGCGGAGCACGCCGTTCCTTGACCTCGACGACGCCCTCCTTGGCGAGCGCGTTGCCGACGGTCACGCGGACCGGCATGCCGAGCAGATCCGCGTCCTTGAACTTCACGCCGGGTCGCTCGTCCCGGTCGTCCAGCAAGGGCTCGAGCCCGGCGGCCTGGCATGCGAGATAGATCCCTTGCGCGGCGGCCATCTGAGCGGCGTCCTTCACGCTGACGACCACCACGTGAACCTTGAACGGCGCGAGGGCGGCCGGCCACACGATACCGTCGGCGTCCGCGCCCTGCTCGATGGCGGTGGCGGCAATACGCGCCGGGCCGATGCCGTACGAGCCCATGACGATCGGCCGCTCCTGTCCGGATTCGTCGAGGTACTTCGCGTTCAGGCTCTCCGAGTATTTCGTGCCGAGCTTGAAGATGTTGCCGATCTCGATCACGCGCTCGACGGTGAGCGCTTGGCCGCAGCTCACGCAGCGCTCGCCCGCGTGCACCGTGTGCAGGTCCATCCAGCGCGGCGTGAAGTCGCGTCCCGGCATCACGTTCTTCAGATGAAACCCTTCGCGGTTCGCGCCAACCACGTACGCACCCTCGCGCAGTGCCTCGTCGGCGACGATCGTCACCCGCACGCCAACCGGGCCGATCGACCCCACGGCGACGTTGAGGTGCTGGCGCACCTCGTCGGGATGCGCCGGACGCGCCTCCTCGCCGAGCGCCCGCGCGAGCTTGCGCTCGTGCAGCGTGTGGTCGCCGCGCAGCAGGACGAGCACCGGGCCCGCCTTGGGCGCGACGAACAGCAGCGATTTGATCGTCAGCCGCGGATCGATTTTCAGGAAGGCGGCGACGTCGGCGATGGTGCGCACGTTCGGTGTCGCCACCTCTTCGCGGGCCCCGCTCGGAAACTCCGGCACCGTCGGCACGCCACGCGCGAGCTCGACATTCGCCGCGTAGCCGCAGTCCTCGCAGATGGCGATCTCGTCCTCACCGGCGGGGCTCGGCGCCATGAACTCGTGCGCGCCGAGGCCGCCCATCATGCCCGTGTCCGACTGCACCACGCGATAGCGGAGGCCGCAACGGTCGAAGATGCGCCGGTACGCGCCCTCGTGAGCGGCGTAGGAGCGATCGAGCGCGGCCACGTCGGGGTCGAGCGTGTAGCTGTCCTTCATGAAGAACTCGCGCGTGCGGAGCACGCCCGAGCGCGGGCGCGCCTCGTCACGCTCCTTCGTCTGGATCTGGTACCAGATCTGCGGGAGATCGCGGTACGAACGGATCTCGCGCGCGGCCAGCCAGGCGACGACCTCTTCGTGCGTCATACCGAGGCACATGTCGCGGTCGTTGCGGTCCTTCAGCCGGAACATCTCGGCGCCGATCGCATCCCAGCGGCCGCTCTCCCGCCAGATCTCGGCCGGATGGAGGACGGGCATGGTCATTTCCTGCCCGCCGATGGCGTTCATCTCTTGACGGATGATCCCGTTCACCTTGTCGAGCACGCGCTGACCGAGCGGAAGCCACACGTAGATGCCCGCGGCAAGCTGACGCACGAGACCGGCGCGCAGCATCAGCTTGTGGCTGATGGCTTCGGCGTCGGCGGGGTCCTCTCGAAGCGTGGGAACGAGGGAATGCGACAGCCGCATGGATCTTATTGGGGCTTGGCGTCCTTCTTCTTGTTCGCGCCCCGCACGCCCGGTGCATAGACCAGCCGGTCCACCGGCTTGCCGCCGAGGATGTGCGAGCGGACGATCTCGTCGAGATCCGACTGCTGCACGCCGTGATACCAGACGTTCTCCGGATAGACGACGATCATCGGCCCGTGGCCGCACTGCGAGAAGCAGCCGGCCTTGTTGATGCGAATGTCCTGGTGGCGGCCGGCCTTGGCCACCTCACCGCGCAGATACTTCACGAAGCCCTCGACGTCGCCCTGGTGCGGGCATTGGTCGCCGGTCGTGCACACGAAGACGTGCGTCTCGTACTGGCCCATCACGGCGCCGCCGCGCCCACGAGCTTTTCCTTCCGCTCGGCGATGAACTTGTCGACTTCCTCCCGCATGGCCGTCACGATCTCGGCCTCCGGCACCTTGCGAATCACCTCACCGCCCTTGAAGATCAGGCCGATCCCTCGGCCGCCCGCGACGCCGATGTCCGCCGCGCGCGCCTCGCCCGGGCCGTTCACCTCGCATCCCATGACCGCGATGTGGATCTCCTCGTTCAACCCGCGGAACTCGTCCTCGACCTGCTTGGCGAGCTTGACCAGATCGACGTCGGCGCGCCCGCACGATGGACACGACACGAACGTGAGGCCGCCCTTCCGCAGGCCGAGCGATTTGAGGATGTCGATGCCGACGCGAACTTCTTCAGTCGGATCGGCGGACAGCGACACCCGGATGGTGTCGCCGATGCCCTGCGACAGCACGGCGCCGAGGCCGACCGCGGACTTGATCGTCCCCACGCCCGGCGTGCCCGCCTCGGTGACACCGAGGTGGAATGGATAGTCGACGCGATCGGCTAGCATCCGGTACGCCTCGATCATCATCAGCGGATCGGACGCCTTCAGCGACACCTTCATCTCGGGATAGTTGCACTCCTCGAGAATGCGGATGTGTCGCAGCGCGGACTCCACCATGCCCTCGGCGGTGGGGCCGCCGTACTTGTCGAGCAGGTCCTTCTCGAGCGAGCCGGCGTTGACGCCGATGCGGATCGGGATGCGCTTGTCCTTCGCCATCTCGACCACTTCCATCACGAACTTCTTGCCGCCGATGTTGCCGGGGTTGAGCCGCAGCCCGTCGACGCCTTGCTGGAGCGCGATCAGGGCGAGCTTGTAGTTGAAGTGGATGTCGGCCACGAGCGGAATCCGGATCTGGCGCTTGATCTCGCCCAGCTTCTCGGCGGCCTCACGGACCGGCACCGCGCACCGCACGATGTCGCAGCCGGCCGCCTCCAGCGACCAGATCTCGAGCAGCGTGGCCTGCACGTCGCGCGTATCCGTCTTCGTCATCGACTGCACGGTGATGGGCGCGCCGCCGCCGACCTTCACGTTGCCGAGCTGGATCTGCCGCGTCGTTCGCCGCGTGATCATTCGCCGTCTACCCTCCGAAGAGCTTGAACGCGCCGATACGATTCAAATCGTTCCACAGCGCGTACACCATCAACAACATGAGCAGCACGAAGCCGACCTGCTGGGCCGCCTCCCGCTTCTTGAGCGAGAGCGGATGGCCGAGAACGGCCTCGATGAGGAAGAAGAAGAGATGACCGCCGTCGAGCATCGGCACCGGCAGCAGGTTGAGCACGGCGAGATTGACGCTGATGATGGCCGTGAACAGCGCGAGCGAGCCGACGCCCTCCTTGGCCTGGCGACCCGCCTCGGTGGCGATCTGGATGGGACCACCGATGTTGGACGAGTCGATCTGCCGCGACACGAGCTTCCAGAGGCCCTTGACGGTGAGGACGGTCATGTCCCACGTCCGCTGCGTGCCGTAGACGACGGCGTGCACCGGGTTGTAGGCCTCGAACCGTACGGCCTTCGTGGCGATACCGGCCTGAATCTTGCCGACGACGATCTCCTCGCCGGTCGGTGTCTTGTCCTTGGCGGCATCGGGCGTGATCGCTCGAACGAGCCGCTTGCCGTCTCGCTCGACGGTGAGATCGAACGGCTGGCCGGGGCGGGTGCGAATGGCCTCGACGAGGTCCTCGGGTGTATAGACGTGCTGCCCGGCTACCGCCACGACGACGTCGCCGGGCTGAAGCCCCGCGCGCGCCGCCGGCGAGTCCGGTGCCACCGAGCTGATCTGCGGGATCAGCTGCGGCCCCGCCCCGATGTCCCAGGTGTCGCGCGACTCCTTGAAGATCGGATCGATCACGGCCTTGCGGCGGGGCGACACCGTGAGCGCTTGCTCGGCGTCGGCGCGGCGCACGCGGAGCGCCAGGGGACGCCCCTTCGAGTCGGCCACTGCGCGCTCGAAATCTTCCCAGTACGAGACCGGCTGACTATTCACGGCGGTGATGACGTCGCCCGTGCGGAGCCCCGCCGCGGCCGCCGGGGTGCCGTCAGCGACCTTGCCGACGGCAGCCGGCCACACCGGCCGTCCAACGGTGGCGAGGACGGCTGCGAAGATCACGGCCGCGAGCACGAAGTTCATCCCGGGGCCGGCGAAGACGATCAGGAAGCGCGCCCACAGCGGCTTGAGGGCAAACGCCTTCCGGGGGTCGAACGGCAACGCGGCACCGCCCTCGAGCGGATTTTCTTCCCCCATCATCTTCACGTAGCCGCCCATGGGGATCGCGGACAGGGCGTACTCCGTTTCCTTGCCGCGCCACCGCAGCAGGACGGGGCCGAAGCCGATCGAGAAGCGCTCGACGCCGACGCCGCACAGGCGAGCGACGAAGAAGTGACCGAGCTCGTGGATGAGGATCAGGATGCCGATGACAACGACGAAGGACACGATCATCTCGATCGGTCCGCCGCGCGACAGGATATTACCCACAGTTCACCCCTTGGCCCGCGCGTCGATCCAGCCGCCAACGCGACGGCGCGTCCGCGTGTCGACGTCGACACAGGCCTCGATGGAGGCGAGCGAGCCCGCTGGCTCGGCGCCGAGTGCCCGCTCGATGAGTTGCGTGATCTCGCTGAAGCCGATGCGACGCGCCAGAAATGCCGCCACCGCGATCTCGTTGGCCGCGTTGAGCACCACCGGAAGCGCGCCGCCGGCGTCGAGGGCGGCGCGCGCCAGCCGCAGCGCCGGGAACCGTTCGGTGTCCGGCTCCTCGAACGTGAGCGGTCCGCTGCGCGTGAGGTCCAGGCGCGCGGCCGGTGTCGGCCGGCGCTCGGGATACGTGAGCGCGTAGAGGATCGGGATGCCCATGTCCGCCACGCCGAGCTGCGCGAGCACCGAGCCGTCGATGTACTCGACCATCGAGTGCACGATCGACTGCGGATGCACGATGACCTGTACCTGGCTCGGCGCCAGATCGAACAGCCAGCGCGCCTCGATGATCTCGAGCCCCTTGTTCATCAGGGTGGCGGAGTCGATGGTGATCTTGGCGCCCATCTTCCACGTCGGATGCCGCAAGGCGTCCTCCACGGTGACCGCGGCGAACTTGTCCTTCGGCAGCTCGCGGAACGGGCCGCCCGAGGCGGTCAACAGCACGCGGTGCACGTCGCCGCGGTTGTGACCGACCAGGCATTGGAAGACGGCGCTGTGCTCGGAGTCGACGGGCAGGAGTGCCACGCCGCGCGCGCGCGCCTCGGCGGTCATGAGCGCGCCCGCCATCACGAGCGTCTCCTTGTTGGCGAGCGCCATCGTCCGGCCGGCCTTGATGGCGGCCATTGTCGGCAGCAGTCCCACCCCGCCGACGAGCGCCGAGAGGACGACGTCGGCGTCGACGTCGCGCGCGAGCGCCACCAGGCCGTCGATGCCGCTCAGCAGGTCCGGACGCGGCGGCGGCAAAAGGCGCGCGAGCGCATCCACCGCGGTCGGCTCGAGCAGCGCCACCGCCGCCGGCGAGTACTTCCGGCACAGATCGGCGATGGCCTCGGGATTCGAGCCGCGCGCCGCCATGCCGGCGACGCGGAGCTCCTCGGGGAACGCCGATACGATCTCGAGCGTGCGGAGGCCGATGGAGCCGGTGGCGCCGAGCAGCGTGACGCGCTTCATGCGCAACCCACCAGACGCGAGAAGTAGTAGAACGCCGGAAGATTGAAGAGCAGGCTGTCGATCCGATCGAGCACGCCGCCGTGGCCCGGAATGATGCCGCCTGTGTCCTTCGTGCCGACACTCCGCTTGATGACGGATTCTGCGAGGTCCCCCGCCTGGCCCACCACGCCGAGGAGGGCGCCCCCACCGACGGCCGTCGCCAGCCCGCACGCGGGGAGCAGCCACAGACCGAGGCCGACGCCCGTCAACACGGAGGCAACCACCTGCGCGATGGCGCCTTCGACCGTCTTGCGCGGACTGATCACCGCGGCGAGCTTGTGACGACCGAACGTCGATCCGACCACGTACGCCATCGTCTCGCCGATCCACGTTACGCCCACAACAAAAAGGACGAGCTGATCGCCGTGCGGCACGCTGTGATGGAGGAGGACTCCGTACCCGAGGAGCCAGCCCACGTAGCTCACCGCCAGCACCGTGTGGGCCGCGGGCTCCGTCGCCGGCGCCAATCCGCGCCAGAGCGGCGCCGCCAGCACCGCCGCCACCGTCAGCGCCAGCACGAACGCCGGCAGGGCGAACGTGTCGGGTGGCTGCGAGACACCGAAGGCCACGATGAGGGCCGCGCCCGCCACCACGGCCAGCACGCGATGCACGGGACGGCCCGCGGCCTGCAGCATCCGCGTCAATTCCCAGATCGCGAGCGCACCGACCACGGCCACGAGCGCGTCGAAGAGGTAATCGGGCGCCTGGATGAGGAGGAAGAGAAATACCGGTAACAGGACGATCGCGCTCGCCAGACGTCTCAGCATGCCGTGGCCTCGGAGTGCTGCAACCGGCGGGCGCGACTCGAGGACAATGGCCACGTCACACTCCACCGAAGCGACGGTTGCGGCCCTGAAACTCCGCGACGGCCCGGTAGAGATCGGCCGGCGCGAAGTCCGGCCACAACGTGGGTGTGATCCAGAGCTCGGTATAGGCGATCTGCCAGAGGAGGAAGTTCGAGATCCGCATCTCCCCGCTCGTCCGGATGAGGAGATCCGGGTCCGGCACGCCGTCGGTGTAGAGCGCGCCGCTGACGTCGGCCTCCGAGATGTCGTCGGGCGCGAGCTCGCCGCGGTGCACGCGCCGCGCGAGCGCGCGGAAGGCGTCGATCAGCTCGTCGCGCCCGCCATAGTTGAAGGCCACCAGCAGCGTGAGCCCGGTGTTGCCTTCCGTGGCGCGCACCACGTGATCCAGACCGCGTCGGACCGGCGACGGCACCCCGGCCGCGCGGCCGATGACGCGAAGCCGCACGTTGTTCTCCATGAACTCCGGGAGCTCCCGATAGATCGACTCCTCGAGCAGGCGCATCAGCATGGTGACTTCGTCCTCGGGCCGATTCCAGTTCTCCGTCGAGAACGCATACAGCGTGAGATACCGGAGTCCGATCGCGTCCGCGGCCCGCACGATGGCGCGCGCGGCCTTGACACCCTCGCGATGCCCGGCCACGCGTGGCAGCCCCCGCGCGGTGGCCCAGCGGCCGTTGCCGTCCATGATCACGGCGACGTGCGCGGGTCGGGGCTGCGCGCGCACTTCCTCGAGGAGCTTCGTCTCGGCCGGCGCGGTGACCGCCATCAGATAGACATGATCTCCTGCTCCTTCTTCTTCAGGAGCTCGTCGATGCGGGCGACGAACTTGTCGGTCGTCTTCTGAATCTGGTCGTGGCCGCGACGCTCGTCGTCCTCGGTGATCGGCGCCTTCTTGTCCTTCACCATCGCCTTGAGCTTGTCGTTCGCCTCGCGGCGCACGTTGCGCACGGCCACCCGCGCGTCCTCGGCCATCTTGCCGACCTGCTTCACGAGCTGCTTGCGACGCTCCTCGGTGGGCGTCGGCATGGTGAGGCGGATGACCTTGCCGTCGTTCACGGGCTGGATGCCGAGGTCGGCTTTGGTGATGGCCTTCTCGATCTCCTTCAGCTGGGCGACCTCCCACGGCTGGATCATCAGCGTGCGGGCATCGGGCGTCGACACCGAGGCCATCTGGTTGATCGGCGTGGGCGTGCCGTAATAATCGACGCGGATCGGATCGAGCAGAGCCGTCGACGCGCGCCCGGTGCGGACCGAAGCGAAGTCCTTGCCGAGGGCGTCGATGGCGCTCGTCATTCGGGCTTCCATGTCCTTGAGGACCGTCTGCGTCTGCATGCGTCCTCCTTCATCCTGCCGAGGAGCTGACCGTCGAGCCGACCGGCTCGCCGAGCACGATGCGCTTGATGTTGCCCGCCTGCATGAGATCGAAGACCACGATCGGCAGCTTGTTGTCCATGCAGAGCGAGATCGCCGTCGTATCCATCACGCCGAGGCCCCGGTTCAGCACCTCGATGTAGGTCAGGCGCTCGAGGCGCCGCGCGGCCGGATCGACCTTGGGGTCCGCAGAATAGACGCCGTCGACCTTCGTGGCCTTGATGATGGCGTCGGCGCCGATCTCCACCGCGCGCAAGGCCCCCGCGGTGTCGGTGGTGAAGAACGGGTTGCCGGTGCCGGCCGCGAAGATCACCACGCGGCCCTTCTCGAGATGGCGGATGGCGCGCCGACGGATGTACGGCTCGGCCACCGCCCGCATCTCGATGGCCGACAGCACGCGCGTCTGCACACCGGCCTTCTCGAGCGAGTCCTGGAGCGCGAGGGCGTTGATGATGGTGGCCAGCATGCCCATGTAGTCGGCCGTGGCACGGTCCATGCCGGCTGCACTCGCGGCCACGCCGCGAAAGATGTTGCCGCCGCCGATGACGATGGCGACCTGCACGCCGAGATCGGCGACCTCGCGCACCTCCTCGCCGATCCGATCGAGCACCGGCGGATCGATTCCGTAGCCCAGGCTCCCTGCGAGCGCCTCTCCGGACAGCTTGAGGACGATACGTCGGTACGCCGGGCGCCTCGCGTCGGCACCCGTCGTCACGCTATCCGCCTCCGCCGATCTGGAAGCGCGCGAACCGCTTGACCACCACGCGCTCGCCGGTCCTCGAGTTGGTCAGGTCGACGAGGTCCTTCACCTTCGTCTTGCCGGTCGCGTCCTTGATGAAGGTCTGCTCGAGCAGGCACTGCTCGCCGAACCACTTCTCGAGCTTGCCCTCCACGATCTTGTCGAGCACCTGCGCCGGCTTCTTCTGGTCCGCCATCTGCCCCCGATAGATCTCGCGCTCCTTCTCGAGCACGGTGGCCGGCACGTCCTCGCGGGCGACGTAGGCGGGGTTGGTGGCCGCCACCTGCATCGCCAGATCGCGCACGAGCTCCTGGAAGGCGTCGGTCTTTGCGACGAAGTCCGTCTCGCAGTCGACCTCGATCAGCACACCGAGCTTGCTGCCGGGATGGATGTAGGCGTGGATGACACCATCCTTGGCGTCGCGGTGCTCGCGCTTCTTGGCGTCGGCGAGACCTTTCTTCCGCAGGTACTCGACGGCGGCCTCGAGGTCGCCGTTCGAGGCCGTGAGCGCGGCCTTGCAATCCATCACGCCCGCTCCGGTCTTCTCGCGCAGCTCCATGACCGTCTTGGCGTCGGCCATCAGGACACCTCTGCCTCGGCGCTTTCCATCTCCTCGGCCGCGTCGGTGTCGAGGGTCGGCTCGCCGCTCTCGTCCTTGCTGAGCGTGCCGCGGCCTTCGTTCACCGCGTCGGCGATGCGAGAGGTGATGAGACGGACGGCGCGGATGGCGTCATCGTTGCCGGGGATGGCGTAGTCGATGCCCGTCGGATCGCAGTTCGTGTCCACGATGGCCACGATCGGGATGGCCAGCCGCTGCGCCTCGGCCACCGCGATCCGTTCCTTGCGCGGGTCGATGATGAACACCGCCGACGGCAGCGTTTCCATGGCCTTGATACCGATGAGCGCCTTCTCCAGCTTTTCGCGCTCGCGGTCGAGCTCGAGCGCCTCTTTCTTCGAGACCCGATCGAATTCCCCCGTCTCCTTCATCTCCTCGAGCTTCTTGAGCCGGGCGATGGACTTCCGAATGGTGGCGAAATTCGTGAGGGTGCCGCCGAGCCAGCGCTGGTTCACGTAGAAGCCGCCGCAGCGCGTGGCCTCCTCGAGCACGGTGTCCTGCGCCTGCTTCTTGGTGCCGATGAAGAGCATGCTGCCGCCACCGGCGGCCAGCTCGCGGACGAACGCGTACGCTTCGCGAAACTTCTTGAGGGTTTTCTGCAGATCGATGATGTAAATGCCGTTGCGCTCACCGAAGATGTATTTCTGCATCTTCGGGTTCCATCGCTTGGTCTGATGGCCGAAGTGCACTCCGGCCTCCAGCAGCTCCTTCATCGTCAATGCGGCCATGCACCCTCCTTCGGTTGGCCTCCGCCGCGCAACGACGCCCCCGTGGGCACCGACCTCAGGCGCGCGGCGTGTGTGATGGCACTACGTCGTGTACTTCCCGTTGATTCGGACGTACTCCTCGCTCAGGTCGCAGGTCCAGACACGCTCCTCGGCGCGGCCGATCCCCAGGTCGATGATGATGTCGAGGGCCTGTCGTCCCATGATCTCGCGAACGCGGTCCAAGCGCACGCCTTCGCGCAGCATCCCGCGCTCGACGAGGCGCTCGCTCTGGCCATCGTCGCCACCAAACGCGATGGCGACCTTGTCCTGCTCCACGCGGGCGGCGGCCTTGCCGAGCGCCATCATGATGCGACCCCAGTTGGGATCGGCCCCGTTGATGGCCGTCTTCACGAGCGGCGAGTTCGCAACGCTGCGCGCGGCCACGAGCGCGTCCCGGCGGCTGGCGGCACCGCGCACGGTGACGGAGACGAGCTTGGTCGCCCCCTCCCCGTCCTGCACCAGCATCCGCGCCAGCCGTCCCACGAGCGCGTCGAGCGCCAGCGCGAAGTCGCGCATGCCGCGCGCGCCCTTGTCGAGCGGCGCGTTCTCCGCCAGCCCGTTGGCGATGACGGCCACCGTGTCGCTCGTCGACTGATCGCTGTCGACGGTGATCCGATTGAACGAGGCGTCGACCGCGCGCTTGAGCACCGGATCGAGGGCCCCGCGCGCGACGGCGGCGTCGGTCGTGACGAAGCAGAACATCGTGGCCAGATGCGGCTCGATCATGCCGACGCCCTTGGCCACGCCACCGAGGGTCACCGTTCGCCCGCCCACCTCGCAGCGGAGCGCGGCTTCCTTGAGTCGCGTGTCGGTCGTCATGATCGCCTCGGCCGCCTCACGCCCACCCTTGGGCGAGAGCGACTTCACGAGCTTCGGGATCGCCGCGCGAACCTTGTCCATCGGCAGCGGCTGGCCGATGACGCCGGTGGCGGCGATCAGCACGTGTGAGGGTGGGATGCGCAGCAGCTCCGCCGCCTGCTTCACCATCTCGCGCGCGTCCTTCAGACCGCGCTCGCCGGTGCACACGTTCGAGCAGCCGCTCGAGGCGATGATCGCCTGCAGCGCCCCCGTGCGCGCGTGCTCCATCGACACCAGCACGGGCGCCCCCTTCACCTGGTTGGTGGTGAACACCGCCGCCGAGCGCGCCGGCGACGGCGAGTGGATGAGCGCGAGGTCCTTCTTGCCGCTCGGCTTGATCCCGGCGGCCACGCCGCCGGCGAGGAAGCCCGGGACGGCGGTCACGCCGCCGTCGAGCCAGTCGACATCGCCGGCCGGCCTCACGGGTACACGGGGGGCGCAGCGAGGCCGGTCCGCTCCGGCCAGCCGAACAGGATGTTCAGGTTCTGTATGCCGTTCGCAGAGCCGCCCTTGCCGAGGTTGTCGATGGCGGAGACGCACGTGGCACGGCCCGTGCGCGGATCGCCGACAACGGTGACGTCACAGAAGTTCGAGCCGACCACCGCGCGCGTGGTCGGCCGCTCGCCCTCGCCGAGCACGCGCACGAACGGCTCGCCGCCGTAGAACTCGCGATAGACGTCGAGGAGCTCCGCCGTGCGCATCGACGTCGACAGCGCCACGGAGGCGGTCGTGAAGAGCCCGCGATTCAAGGGCACGAGGTGCGGCGTGAACGAGACGCGGACTGTGTCGCCGACCATGGCGGAGAGCTCCTGCTCCATCTCGGCGGTGTGGCGGTGGCCGGCGATCGCGTAGGCCTGGACGTTCTCGTTGGCTTCCGTGTAGAGGTACATCGGATCGACGTTGCGGCCCTGCGCGCCCGCGCCACTCACGCCGGACTTGCCGTCGATGACGATGCCGTCGAGTCGCGCGAGCCCGTTCTTCACCAGCGGCGCCGTGGCGAGGATCGCGCCGGCCGGGTAGCACCCGGGCGAGGCGACCAGCGATGCCTTCTCGATCGCCTTGCGATGCAGCTCCGGCAGTCCGTAGACGGCTTCGGCCAGTCCCGTCGCGTCGACGTGCGGCGTCTTGTACCAGGTCGCGTAGTCCCGCGCGTCGTGCAACCGATAGTCGGCGGAGAGATCGATCACCTTCCGCCCACGCGCGCGCAGCACCGGTACCGCCTTCTGCGACTCCATGTGTGGCAACGCGAGAAACGCCACGTCACAGACGGACGCGAGCCACTCGGGATCGAGCTCGTGGAACGTCACGTCGACCAGTCCGCGCAGGTGCGGATAGGCCTTGGCCAGCGGTTGCCCCGCGAGTCGCTCGGACGTGACGCCGACGAGCGAGACGTGCGGATGCACGAGGAGCAGCCGCAGCAGCTCGGCGCCCATGTAGCCACTGGCGCCGGCCACGGCGACCCGGATGGTGCTCACGCCGCCGCCCACGCTAGCGCTTGCTGTACTGGAACTTCTGCCGCGCACCCGGCTGGCCGTACTTCTTGCGCTCACGCGCGCGAGGGTCGCGGGTCAGCAGTCCGGCCTTCTTGAGCGGCTGGCGCAGCTTGTCGTCGAAGCGCGCGAGGGCGCGCGCCAGACCGTGGCGCACGGCTCCGGCCTGGCCGGTGGGACCGCCGCCCTTGACGGTGACGAGCAGGTCGAACTGCCCCACCGTATTCGTGATCGCCAGCGGCTGGGCGATGATCATCCGCAGCGTCTCGCGGGGGAAGTAATCCTCGAACGCACGCTTGTTGACGAGGATGCGCCCGGACCCGGGCTTGATCCACACACGGGCGATCGACGTCTTGCGCCGGCCGGTGCCGTAAAACCGATCGAGCACGGCGGCCATCACCGATCCTCCTTCGACGGACGCGACGAGCCGCGAAGCGTCAGCGGCGTCGGCTGTTGTGCGCTGTGCGGATGCGAGGCGCCGCGGTACACCTTCAGCTTCTTCACCATCGCGCGCCCCAGGCGGTTCTTCGGCAGCATCCCTTGGACAGCCCACTCGATCACGCGCTCGGGATGGCGTCGCAGCATTTGCTCGGCGGAGATGTCTTTCAACCCTCCGATGTAGCCGGTGTGCCAGCGATAGCGCTTGTCCTTCAGCTTGCGACCCGTCAGATGGATCTTCTCGGCGTTGAGGACGACCACGTGGTCACCGACGTCGAGGTGCGGCGCGAAGCTCGGCTTGTGCTTGCCCCTCAGTATGGTCGCCACCTGGGTGGCCAGCCGACCGAGCACCTGCCCGTCGGCGTCGACCACGAACCATTTTCGTTCGACCTCGCTCTCCTTCGGCATCAGCGTCGGCATCGTGATTTTCTCGGCTCCTCGACGTAAGTGGGCGTGGACGCAGAAAAATTTGCAACGCCATACCGTAAAGGAAAAGGTCGCGACTGTCAACCGCGGGTCTTGTCCGGCCACGGGCACAGGTCCCGTACCGGACAGACGGGACAGAGCGGCTTGCGAGCGACGCAGACGCGCCGGCCGTGGAAGATCAGGAGATGCGACGCCGGGGTCAGCCGATCTCCCGGCAAGACCTTTACCAGCTGGTCGTGGAGCTCGTCGGGATTGTCTGAACGGGCGAGGCCGAGCCGCTGGGACACCCGGAACACATGCGTGTCCACGGTCAGTGCCTGGCGCCCGAAGGCGTTGCCGAGGACAACGTTGGCAGTCTTCAGTCCGATACCCGGCAGCGCCATCAGCGCCTCGCGGTCGTCGGGTACTTCGCCATCGTGCTTGTCCACGAGGCCGCGGGCCATGCCCAGCAGCGAGCGTGACTTCGCGCGGAAGAAGCCGGTCGAGCGAATCGCCTTCTCGAGCGACGGCGTCCGCGCGCGCGCCAGCTCTCGCGCGCTCGGATACGTCTTGAAGAGCGCAGGCGTTACCATGTTGACCCGCTCGTCCGTGCACTGCGCCGACAGGATCGTGGCCACCAAGAGCTGGAATGGGTCGTCGAAGTGGAGCGCACACTTGGCATCGGGATACGCGCGCGCGAGCTCGTCGAGGATCTTCCGCGCACGCGCCTGCTTGGCCGCTCGCGATTCCGGCATGCCTCTAGTCTCCGACGCGCACGGCGCCCTCGGTCAGCACGACCGGAGCGATGTCGACCGGAAACGGCAGCGCGGCGGTGAGCTGCGCGACGGGGTCGTAGTCGCGCGCGAGCCAGTTCACGAGGGCCGCCGGCACCGGGACCCAGCCGATCGCGGCGCGTTCCGCCCGCAACGCCACGCCGCCGTCCGCGGCCGGGACGACGCGCAGCACGGCCGACACGTCGGCGCCACGCTGCCGCGCCGTCACGTACAGCGCGTCGCTGGTGAGACGCACGCGGGTACGGCGAAGGGACCTGACCTGACCGAGAAACGCCTGGATGTCGTCGCCGCTCACCTCCGCGCGCGCGACGCGAAGTCGTGCGATGTCGAGCAGCTCGGCGCGCCCCGCGCCCTCCAGGCTGAATGGATTCACCAGGACGTCATCGGCGATGAGCGCGAGCCGCTGCACACGAAGCCGCGGCGCATCGGCGTGCCGATAGTCCGCGACGACCGCCGAGTCGGCCGAGAGCTCGATGCGCCTGACGCGTCCGCGGACCAGCTCGGCATCGTGCTCGATGCGGAGCGCGAGGTTGTCGACGTCGCGCGCCACGGCGGAGAGCTGCCGGCGGATGGCCACCTCGAGCGCGGCCGCCAACGCGTCCGGCGCCGCCGCGACGCCGTCCGCGATGCGGCGGACGCGCACCGACGCCGTGGAGCCGTCCGGCAGCGAGACGTCGGCGAGCACGGGATACACGCGGGCCAGCGCCGGGTCGCGCGCGAACTGCTCCGCCACCCGCTGGCTGGCCTCGGCTGTTCGCCGCGAGCCGACC
>DASTCJ010000046.1:0-14919 GCA_035605575.1 Candidatus Methylomirabilota bacterium | reverse complement strand
CCGGGGCCGTCCGGATCGCCGGGCTCGCGCCGTCGCCCCCCACGATTCGGGCCATCTTCGGCGCATCGCCGGGCGACACCCGGCGCCCTGGCGGCAGGCCGTCCGCACCCGCGGAGCGGATTTCGATCCACCCTTCACCGGGGACGCGCGGCACGGTCAGCGGACCCTTGAACGTCGCGCCCGCCGGCAGCACGATCGTGTCACCGCCGCGCGCGTGCTCCAGCACGGCCTGCAGATTGTCGCCCGCGGCCACGGTCACGACGCGGCCGCGCTGCGCCACCGGCCGCGTATCGACGACTGCGTGCGGCGGTTGTGTGTCCGCGGAGCCAGCGACCACGCGAGCGGCCGCCGAGCCGGCGGCAATGAACGCCGCCGCGACCACCGCAACGCGTCCGACAGCGTTCATGTGCGCCCTCCCATGTCATCGATGAGATCGGAGAGCTGTTCGACTCGCGCCTCCCAGCTTTCCCGCGTCATGGCGGCGACGCGAGCGTTCCGCGCGGCATGACTGTTCTCCGCCAGCGCCGTCTCGATGGCGGCGACGAAACCGTCGACACCATCCGCAAGCCGCGCGAGCCCCGCATACTTGCGCACCTCCGGCAAGTCCGAGGAGACGACGGGCAAGCCCGCCGCGAGGTACTCGCGCAGCTTCAGCGGATTGGCACGCACCGTCAGCGTGTCGACGCGGAAGGGGATGATGCCGACATCGAAGCTTCGACAGTACGCCGGCAGCGTCGCATACGGCTTTTGGCCGAGCAGGTGAACGTTCGGTAGCGCGCGTAGCGCCCCCGTGTCGACGTTGGCCTTGCCGATCATCACCACCGTCCAGTGGGGTCGCCGTCGCGCGATCTCGGCGATCAGACCGAGGTCGATCCACTCGGCAATCAGGCCGAAGAAGCCGATGACCGGCCGCCGCCATCCCACCGTTTCGGGCGGCCGCGCGAGCGTCGGCGACAGCGCCTGCGCAAAGTGCGTGACGTCCACACCGTGTGAGACGAAGTGCGTGTGCCGGTTCCACCGACGCCGCTCCGCCGCAAGCGTTTCCGACGACGCCAGCACGAGGTCGGCGCGCCGGACGAGCGCCTCCTCCATGGCGCGCAGCGCGTCGCGCGGCACGCCGGCGAACGCCGAATACTCGTCGACGCAGTGGTAGATGACGCGCGACTCGCCGAGCCGGCCGACGAGGCCGACGGTGTTCGGCAGGAACGTCCACAGGATCGGGCGCGTCAAGCCCGCGCGCCGTGCAAAGTGGCGGATCGACGCGGTGAGCAGCATCGTATTCAACCGGTCGACGCCCGGCACGCCAGGCAGCGGAACCGCGAGCGGGCTCGCAACATGCAGGTTGGCGTTGACGCGCACGAGTCCCTGAACGAGCTGTCGACCCTTCACGACGAGGCGACGCGCATCACGGCGCGAGACGGCAGGCCGCCGCATGCCGATGGAGTTCACCCACAGGATGCGGTTCTTCTCCGACAGGAGACGCATGATGTGCGTCTTGCTGGTCGGATCACCCTTCCAGTCGTGAGCAAAACAGATGATCGACTCGTTGCGAATCATCTCAGAAGCCTCCGTGCTGCCCCCACGATCGATGCCGGTGCACCGGGGTGCGGATCACCGAAGAGCCGGAGATAGAGCGGATGCAGGCGAGCCCACATAGGTACCAGAACGAACTCCTGGAATCGGTACTTTGACCGTGAGACGACGAGCTCGCTGCTGTGGACGGCCTCGAGCTGACCGCCCCAGCCCTTCTTGTACTCATAGACGGAGTAGTGCGGATGGCTCGGATCGTCCGTCGGCGTGACAGCCCCCATGTCGAAGACGGAACAGCCGGCAGCGCGTGCAGACCGCATCGCGTGCCAGAACATGGCCGACGGCCCCTGCTTCGGCGTCAAGGCGCGGTCGCGGGTCGAGCACCCGTGCAGGTAGACGAACCGGTCCGTGCTGATCATGAACAGGCCTCCCGCCACCGGCGTGTCGTCCGCCCGCGCGATGAACATCGCCGCCTGACGGCGCGGAACCATCTCGCGCAAGATGGCCTCGAAGTAGGCCTCGGGATAGATGGCGGCGAGGTCGTGCTCGCGCATCCGCTCTCCCGTCTGCGCCGCGAGAGCCATGTAGTCGCGAAGGTCCGTGGCGGTGCGCACGTCGCTCACCACGACGGAGGACAGACCCCGACGGATATCCCGGCGCACCGGGGCGCGGACTCGCGCGAGCAGCGCCGCGTCGGAGAGGCGAAGATCGTTCACGAACGCGTGGTAGGTCACGCGCTGCAGCGCGCGCCAGTCGCGAGCGCCGGAGCCGGTCACGCCCCACATCGCATCGCCGAATCTCACGTGCGACACGCCGAGCGCGCGCAGATGCTCGACGAGGGCGCGAAGAAAGACCGCATCTCGGACATGGGCGTACACCTTGGCCCGCGCGGTCCAGCCGCGGAGCATCGGGATGGGGACGCGCCGGAGCAGCACGAGGGCAATTCCGTGCTGGTCTTCGGCGAACAGCGGTCGGTGGCCCAGCGCGCAGGCGGCGTGCGCGTATCCCACCGACTGCAGCGGAAATGCGATCCGCTCGTCCCATCCACGGGGCGGGGTCTCCGACAACCTCATGCGGTGCCCGCGGGAGACCGTCTGAGCCGCCAGACCAACGGATGCAGGCGCTGCCACAGCGGCCCGACGATACGGTCTTGCAGCGCCACCACACGCGGGGCCAGCAGCACCTCGGCGTTGTAGAAGGCGACGAGGCGCGCGCCCCACTTCTTCTTGAACTCCCACACACCGTGGCGCGGGTCCGTCACATTATCGGTGGGGGTGCAGCCGCCGAAGTCGAAGCGTGTGAGGCCCAGTGCTCTGGCCTCACGGATGCTCGCCCAAAAGCACGCGGCCGGCGCCTGACGCAGCGTGTGGGAACGGTCGCGGGTGGATGCGCCGTGGTAGTAGACCATCGTGTCGCCGTGGACGAGGAACAGGCCGCCCGCGATCAACTGACCGCGGTGACGGGCAAGGAAGAAGCGCGCGTGACCCGGCGGCACCATGCGGCGCCAGATGTCGAGGAAGAAGCCGAGCGGCAGCTCGGTGAAGCGCGAGCGGGTGCGGATACGATCGGCAGTCTCGACGGACAGGCGATGATAAGCCTCCACGTCGGCGAGGCTCCGTACCTCCGTCACCTCCACGCCCTCTCGCTCCGCCTTGCGAATTTTCCGCCGCGCGCCTTCCATGCGGGCGAACAGCAACCGTTCGTCGCCCGTGATATCGAGCACGGGCGTGTGGCGGGGGATCACGGTCACGCGGCGGCCCGGCAGGACCAGGTGGCCGCGCTCCCGGACGCCCCACATGGTGTTGCCGATGCGGACGAACGGTATCCCCCTCCTCGCCAGCGCGTCGATGACGTCGCCGAGGAATGCCGCGTCCTCGCCGGACGGGTAGACGTAGGCGCGGCCAAAGAGCCCGAGCGCCGGTAGCGGGTCGCGGATCTGCACGAGCGCGGCGGCACCGCCTCGGAGGGCGTAGTGCGGGCGGTACCCGAGATAGCGACCGGCTTCCGCGAACTCCGGCAGCTGGACGGGGTCGCGCGCGATCGCCTTCCAGGCGGCTGATGGAGATGCGGACAGCGCGATTGGCCCGCGGCTCATCTTCTGGTCAGGGCCAGCAGCAGCCAGCCCAGCTCGTAGGGACGACATTCCAGATCGCGCTCGAGGTGACCGCTCGTGTTCACCATCCGTGCGAGCCGCTCGCGCACGCGTTGCAGATGGGCCAGGTTCAGTAGCTTGAACACGTGGGTGAGCTTGCGATGCGCGACGCGGCGGCGGATCGAGCGCCAGATGACGCCACAGTCGGCGTCGATCATCGTCTCGCCCAGCTCATTGCTACCGAAGATCCACGTCACGCTTCGCTCGAGGGCAGTATCGAAGCGCCGGCCGGTCGCGTCGGCAATCGCCCTCAGCGCCATGGGGCCCATGCCGTGCTGGTGGACGGAGTACACGGGATAGCGGTCGATGACGGCGCCCGTGCGGACGTCATAATGCCATGCCCACTGACCGAGCGGTCCCTGGGCGGTCATGATTTGCTCGGCGCAGCGCTCCGCCATCGCGAGAGCGTCGCGCTCCTCGAACGCGCGGTGGTAGTCGACGCCCGCGTGGATTCCGTAGACCTGGTTGTCGAAGAATCCGAGCTGACGGCGCAGTCGGCGCAGCACGGGACCTCCGGCACGCCCCCCGTAACAGAAGAGACCGGTGGCGTGCATCTGGTTTGCGCGCAGAGCCCGGTAGGCGGTGTGCGCTCGGTCGCAGACGTCGCTGCGCATCGGCGCCAGCTGCGCCGTTCGCGACAGTCCGCTCACGAGCCAGCCGAGCTCCGTCGACGTGAGATCTGCGAGATCATCGGCGGTCGTCGGAACGTACTTGAGAACGGCCTCGTGAGTCGGCGTCAGTTTCTGGTGGTAATCGGACAGGCACCACAGCAGGAGGCCAAGGTCACCCACACGGCAAGCGTCGCGCCAATGCTCCGAGATACCGTGCACGAGGCAATCGAGATCGAGCCTCGGCCGGCACCCCGCCCGGACGGCTGCGGTGAGACCGATCAGCGTGATGCAGCTATAGCGTAGTGACTGTCCCGAGGGACCCGACGGACGCACGGTGAAGACAAACAGCCCGCTGCGCGGATCGAGCATGCGTGGTAGGGCGGAGAGCGCCGCTTCGACCAGAACCTCGGTACCCTTCACCGCTCCACCGCCGGCCATGCCGTCTCCAGGCAAATGTGGTTACGAGACAAAAATCCGCCGCCACAGGGCAAGCACAATGAGCGCGAGCAGCGGCTCCATGAGGTTTTCGGTGCGTTCGCCGTGACGGCGGACAATCCGTGCCACCTCGGCGCCATCCACGAGGCCATCGAGAGCGCGCTCGTCGACCAGCAGGCGCCGCGCCTGCCGTCCGACGTCATCAGAGAAACGCCCGCCGCCGCCGATGGCAAAGCCCACCTTGTCGCGCGCGAGGATCGCAGGTGGTATCAGGTCCGCGAATGTACGACGCAGGAGTACCTTGCCGATCGCACCGTCGATCTTCAGCGACTGTGGTACGCGCCACGCCCACTCGACGACCTTGTGGTCGAGGAACGGCACGCGCAGCTCGAGCGACGCCGCCATGGTCATCTTGTCGGCTTTGACCAACAGGTCGTCGGGGAGCCAGACCTTCTGGTCGTAATACAGCATCTGCTGGAGCGGCGAGAGCGCGCGCGTACGCTCGTAGTGCTCGGCCGCCGGGTCGACGGCGGGCGCGCGGCGGCCCAAGAGCCTCTCGCGTTCACCGGAGGTGAAGACCGATGAGACGCCGCGGTAGCGCTCCGGGATCGAACGGCCGATCCACTCCGCCGCCTGCGCGGCACGATGGCTCCGCGCCAGGCGGGCCAGTGAGCCGAGTGCCGGCAGCCACGCGAGCGGCCGGGTTCGCAGCACGCGTTGATAGATGTTGTAGCCCGCCAGATTCTCGTCCGCGCCTTCGCCGGACAGCACAACGGTGACGTGCTGCCGCGTGAAGCGGGAAAGCTGCAGGAGGGACACCGCCGGCGCTTCCGCCACCGGCTCCTCCATGGCCGTCACGGCCTCCGGCAACAGTCTCCAGAACTCCGCCAGGCCGATCTCGACTTCGCGGTGGACGGTGTTGAAGCGCTCGGCGGCCACGCGTGCATACGGTCGCTCGTTCACTCCCTCGCTACTGCCGTACCCGACGCAGAACGTACGCACGGGCTCGCTGACCGTGCCCGCCATCAGTCCTGTCACGGTGGTCGAGTCGAGACCGCCGGAGAGGAATACACCGAGCGGCACGTCACTCACCAACTCGCGGCGGACGCTGTCGGCGACGACGTCGCGGAACGCCGCCACGCATTCGTCCTCGGACCACGTTTCCCCGTCCAGCGGCACGTCCCAGTAGCGGCGGATCTCGAGGCCGTTGCGGCTCACGACGGCCAGGTGTCCGGCCGGCAGCTTGCTGATTCCTTTGAAAGCCGTGCGGGGTCCCGGTACGTAACGCTGTCCGAGGTAGTCCCAGAGCGCGCCGGGATCGAGCTCCGCCCGCACGCCGGGCCAGGTCAGCAGCGCGCGGATCTCGGAGGCGAACAGGAACAGGCCGTCGCCGGTCTGGGTGTAGTAGAGCGGCTTGATGCCGAGCGGATCCCGGACAAGCAGCAGGCGGCGTCGCCGCGCGTCCCAGAGACCGAACGCAAACATGCCGCGCAGGCGCTCCACGGCCGCGTCGCCGTAGATCTCGTACGCGCGGAGCACGACCTCGGTGTCGCCCTTCGTCCGAAAGGTGACGCCGCGCGCCTCCAGCTCGTCGCGCAGCTCCAGGAAGTTGTAGACCTCGCCGTTGTACGTGAGCCACAGCGTCTCGCCGGGATTGGTCATCGGCTGACGGCTGCCCGCGACGTCGATGATCGAGAGCCTCCGATGGCCGAGGCCGACGCCGTCGCCGATGAAGACGCCTTCGTCGTCCGGCCCGCGATGGATCATCGCGTCGCGCATCCGAAGCAGGTCGCTCTCGTTCACCGCGCGCGTGTCCGAACCCGGCGGTTTCAAACTCATCACGCCGCAGATACCGCACATGCCTACGCCCTCTCGAGTTGCTGTTCTTCGGCCATGACCACCCAGTCGGCGGAATGTTCTCGCCGCATCAATACCCCTCCGTTCCAGTCCAGACGACGTGCCCGCACGGCCAGGAAGCTGTGGACGTCGTCGCCCACGAGACGTGCGTGGAGCAGTTCGCCCATGAACGTTGCGCCGGCGGCGGCGAGCAGGCGTGATCCCACGGCCGAGCAAAGGACGAGATCGGTGGTGCTGCCGCGATGCACGGTGATCGCGAGACCCTGCTCTAGCTGCTGGCCATGCACGATCGGACGAGGCTGTGGGCCTCGGGCGCAGGGTGCCAGCACGTGGGCTCGCACCGCGGGCAGCGTCAGCATGTCGGTCGTGGCGAGCGTGGGCGCAGGTCGCCGTTCGCCATAGTCGTCCGAGTGCCAGCCGTGGCCCGTGCTCGTCGCGCCGATCTCCACGCGCATCTGCGGCTTCTCGAATCCCGCCGGGTCGATCAGCAGTCCGGCCGCTGCGTCGGGCGGTACGGCGAAGACAGCCACGCCGATGCGCTCGATGTCGAGTCCCGGAGCGAGCTGGAACAGGAACTCGGCGCTGTGCGTCCCGCTGCCCGTGAAGCGGTCGATGCACACCCAGTACTCGCCTCCGACGCTGAGCAGCGTGCGCTCGTGAACGACTGACAGACGCCGGTAGCCGTCGTGTTCGGCGGTCACCAACGTGTAGTCGGGCGTCGCGATGTGGCGCACGATCCGCGAGTTGTAGCGGGTCGCCCAGCGGAAATTACCCGCCGGCTCGGCCTGGTCGCGGGCGTCGACCACGACCGTGCTGTGAGCGCGGGTGCCACGGAAGTATTGGCGCCACGCCGGCGCCCCGTTGTAGACGTTGGTGCCGCGATCCACGACGAGCGCCCGGCCGTTGGCATAGAGGCCGAGGCCGAGGCAGCCGGCGTGGCCGTGAGCACCCGACAGCATGCCGAGGTCTCCGGCGTCGAACAGCGTCCATCGCTGGTCGCCGTCCACCAGCCGGCGATCCACGACGAGCGCCGCCTGTGGGAAATATCGGCAGCCGCGCGGCGCGGCAGCGACACCCAGGCGCCGCACGCGCTCGAGCCCGTCGGGCCAGAGCCACGCCGCCTCTTCGCCCGTCGCCGGCAGACCCGCGCGCATCTCGGCTCGCCCGCTGACCACGGCGCCGCTGGCCAGCAGCTCCGCGACGCGCACGAGATTGGGCGCGCCGAGTCGCAGCGTGCGTCCTCCGTCGGCATCGCCGACGTTCGGCAGCGAGCCGTCGGGACGCGTGAGCCAGGCCAGCGCTTCGAGCATTCGCTCCAGCCCGCTGCCCACGGTCGGTGCGATGACCACGCCGTTGCGCTCGGCCACGACCACCGCGAGGAGGTACATCTCAACGGCATAGGCGTGGTAGTACGTCGACGCCTCACGGTAGAACCCATCCTCGCCGACTTGTGTGTCGATCTCGCGCTCGAGGATGGCGCGCCCGCGATTCCGCCACTCGGATGCTGCCTCCAGCTCGGGCAGCGCGGTGCTGACGACGAAGAGCCCCAGCGCCTCGGCGAGCAGATGCGTGTTGGGGCTCGAGTACGTCGACAGATTCGCGGCGATGTGTCGCGCCTGCGCCACCAACGAGCGCAGCACGCGGACGCAGAGGTCGGGTGTGAACCGCGGGGCATGCAGGACCAGGGGTAACGTCCACAGCCACGCCAGCAGCCGGAGGGCCGGCTCTATGGATTCGACCCAATGGACCCCGATGCCGGTCGGGTTCTGCTCGATCCATCCCGCGAGCTGCTCGGCGACCTCGTCGGCGTACGCCGTATCGCCCGTGAGCGCCGCCGCCGCGCCGAGAACGAGGAAGTGCTGATGGCGGCTCAGCTCCCAGATGACCTTGCCGTCGCCGACCCCGCGATCGATTCGCCCGTGGTGCTGCGCCGGCCACCGGTAGCCAGTGACGGGATCCCGGTGCCAGTCGATGCGCAGTCCGAGATCGCGCACGCCGTACCCAAGCAGCCGAACGCGATGCGCACGGAGCTCCTCGGCCTCGGCGATGATGCGTTCGGCAGCGCCCGCGGCGCGCAGGCTCGCGGCCAGGCGCGTGGGCGACCACTCGGCACCGTAGAGGCGCGCCGCGAGCTGCCGCGAGAGCGCCGACGCCAGGGCGGCGCGCGCGGTCGAATCCGCAGCAAATCGCCTTACCCACGGGTCTTCGCGGTCGGCAGCCGCCGCCATCCAGGGCAGCCAGCCGAGTCGCCGACGGACTTCGACGGCGGTGCGGTGTCGTACTTCGGCGCATGACATTCCCGCGATCCGCGCGACGGTCTGCCGAAGGCGGCGCCCACTAACCAATGCCGGGCGCTCCATCGGCACGCTTCGCCCCAAGGTCGCGGTACAGCCGTAGGAATGCCTCCGCCATCCGCGCCGATCCATATGTGGAAAGCGCATGGCGTTGGGCGGCGGCCCCGAGGTTGGCCGCCAGCGTTGGGTCCTTCAAGACCCGAGCAATGGCCGCGCCGAGGGCCGCCGCGTTGCCGGCGGGCACGAGAAGGCCGGTCACCCCGTCACGGATCACGGCCGGAACATCGCCGACCGCGGTGGCGACCACGGGACGCGCGGCGGCCATTGCTTCGAGGACCGCGTTCGGCATGCCCTCGCTGCGGCTGGACAGCACGGCGACGGCGAAGCGGTTGATCGCCGCCCACACCGCGTCCGGCTCGAGCGCCCCGAGGAACGACACGCGGCCGCCGAGGTCCAGCCTGTCGGCAAGGCGCCGAGCGGCCGCTTCGTCAGCGCCGGCGCCGACGAGGTGGAACTCCGCGGTCGGGACCACCTCCACCACGCGCGCCGCCGCCTGCAGAAACGTGGTGTGATCTTTTGGCGGCCGAAAGTTCGCGACCATGCCCACGATGGGATCCTGCGCGGCCTTCACTGGACCCCGTTCGACCACACAGTTCGGGATGACCACGAGCGAGTCCGGGCGGGCGCCTTCCTGCTCGAGCAGCCGCGCGCGCAGCGTCTCGGCGTTCACCACGGTGCGATGCGCCAGTCGACAGACGAGCCGGTCGACGCGGCGCTGGGCCGGCGTGAGATGCGTGCCGACGCCGCGGCGCCCGGCGACGAGCGCGGGCGCGCCGGCCAGGCGGCCGGCCAGTAGTGCCGGGAGATTCGTATAGAAGCCGTAGCTCTGCACCACGTCGGCCCGGTGGTTCCGGATGGCGCGCGCGAGGCGCACGACGACCCGCGCGAATCCCGGCCGGAAGAAGCCGTGAACGTCGAGCCGTTCGGCGGTGACATCCGGCCCCGTCAGGGCGGCGGCGAGCGGCCCCGAATTGAAATAGACCACGTGGTTCACCACGCTGCGTTCCGCGAGAGCGCGCACGAGCGCGACGGCCTGCGCCTCAGTGCCGCCGAGCCGAAGGGAGTCGAGGACGTGGACGACCCGAAGGCTCACCGTGTCGCCTCTCGCATTCCGCGATGCCAGAGTTCGAAGACGAGCAGTGACCAGAGCTGCGCGAGGTAGCCGCTCCGGCCGGTTCTCCGGAACTGCGTGAAGAGCCGCTCGGTAGCCGTGCGGTCGATCCAGCCATGCGCTAGCGCGCCCGGGCCGAGCAAATGGTCACCGAGGTAAGTGGCCAGGCCGTCGCGGAACCAGAACGCGAGCGGCACGCTGAAGCCCTTCTTCGGCCGCTTCAGGATGGCCTCGGGGACGAGGCCGGCCAGAGCGCGCTTGAACAAGTGCTTCCCGCCGCTGTCGTCGAACACCAGGTGAGCGGGCAAACCCGCGGCGAATTCCACGAGCGTGTGGTCGAGCAGCGGCACCCGCGCCTCGATCGAATGCGCCATGCTCATGCGGTCGACCTTGGTCAGGATGTCGCCGGGAAGATAGGTCGCGACGTCGAGATGCTGCAGGCGGGCGGGAAACGCGAGGCCACGCCCGCGCGCAACGTGGATCGGAAAGATGGCGTCCCGCCTCGACAGTGCCTGCGCCGCGTCGCCGGCGAGGAGACCGGCCAGCGCCGCATCGTTGAAGTGCGTGATCCCCGCGATGTAACGCTCGGTGCGCGGCAGGGTCGCGTCCTGAAGGAACGCTTTGCCCGGCGCCCCTTCCGGCAGCGCACGGCTGATCGCGCCGAGCGCGGGCGCCAGGCCCAACCGGCGCACGAGCCCGAGGCCGCGCCGCCGGTGATCGACGACGTAGCGCTCGTAACCGGCGAAGATCTCATCACCCCCGTCGCCAGAGAGGACGACCTTCACGTGCTCGCGGGCGAGCTGGGAGACGAAATACGTCGGGATGGACGACGCGTCGGCGAACGGCTCGTCGAAGTAAGACACGATCTGGGCGATCCGGTCGACGCTATCAGGCCGCACGACGAGCTCATGGTGGTCGGTGCCGAACCGCTCGGCGGCCATCCGTGCCCATCGCCGCTCGTCGTAGGCCGGCTCTTCGAAGCCGATGGAGAAGGTCTTGATCGACCCGCCGTACTCGGCGGCCATGTGCGCGACGACCGATGTGGAGTCGACGCCGCCGGAGAGAAACGCGCCCAGCGGTACGTCGCTCACGAGGTGGCTCTTCACGCTTTCCGCCAGACGCCAGCGGAGCTCCTCGACGAGGGTGGTCGCCGAGCCCTGGTGCGGCTCGGCAAAGAACGGCGTGAGATCCCAGTACGGGCTCGGCCGGCTCACGACCCGGCCGTCCCGGACGAGCACCGTGTGGGCGGGCGGAAGCTTGCGCACGTTATCGAGAATTGCCAGCGGGTCCGGCACGTACCCCCACCGCAGAAAGGCCAGCGCAGCATCGGCGTTGACGCTGAAGGCGACGTCGGGCACTCGAAGAAGCGCCTTCAGCTCAGAGCCGAACACGAAACCGGCCGGCGTCTCCGCGTAATACAGCGGCTTTATACCGAGCCGGTCACGCGCGATGAAGAGCGTCCGGCTGCGCGTATCCCAGATCGCGAGACCGAACATCCCGCTGAGATACCGGATGCAGTCGGCGCCATGGTCTTCCCAGAGATGGACGATGACCTCGGTGTCGGAGGTCGTGGCGAGAACGTGGCCGCGCTCGACGAGATCGCGCGCGAGCTCGCGGTAGTTGTAGATCTCGCCATTGAAGACGACGTGCACGGAACCGTCCTCATTGCCGATCGGCTGGTGCCCGGTCTTGAGATCGATGATGCTCAGGCGCTGCATCCCGAAGCCGAAGGCGCCGTCCGTCAGCAACCCGGATTCGTCAGGACCGCGATGCCTGATCGCATCGCCCATGGCCCGCAGCGTCTCCTCGTGCACACGGCGACCCCGGTCCGCGAAGTACACGCCGTAGATCCCGCACATCTCAGGCCTCGGACTCCGGGGCCGGCACGGCTGTCGGCTCTGACGCCGCCAGCTCGATGCGGCCAGCCATCACGGCCACGGCGACGGCGAGGCCCGCCGGGTAGTAGAAATAGAAGTGATAAGGGACGGGCGAGAACAAGGCTCCTATCGCGTATGCCACCACGGCGAGCGCAATGCCGCCGGCCATGTGCGCAGCCTCGTAGCCTTCGGGGTATCTCGCCAGCCGCCGCCGTGCAGCGCGCGCGGCTGCGAAGGCTGACAGCACGAAGAGCGTGTATACGATCATCGCGGCCACGCCCATCTCGGCACCGACTTTGAGATACGCATTGTGAGCTTCACGGTCGGGGCCTCCGCGCACGACCGTGACGTGCCGGCTGTTGCCGAGGCCGAAGCCGAACAGCGGCCGCTCCGCGATCAAACTGAGGGCGGTTTCCATGAGCTCCCAGCGCTCGGACGACGATCCGGTCGCATCGGCTTCCGAATCAAAGATGGTGGTGAGCCGATCGACGTACTGCGCGGGCGCGGCAAGCCCGAACACGAGGGCGACCAGCAGCACCGCGCCGAGCGCACGGAGACCCCGCGTGCGTGCGGCCTGCACCGCCCACACGATGCCGACCACGCCGAGCGTGATGAAGCCGCCGCGCGAGAATGTTGCCACGACGCCGGCCACCAACACGGCCAACGCACCGAGCAGCAGCATGCGATTTCGGCCTGGACGAACGGCAGGGAGGAGCCCGAGCCCCAGTCCCAGCAAGATGTTGAGCGTCAACGCGAGATCGTTGGGATTGGTCGCCAGCGGTGAATTGAACCCGGCGATGCGCTGGCCGGTCGGATCGAGCTCGCCGCTCCGGTACTGAATGACGGCGTACACCGCGGCGAACGTCCCCCACGCCATCATCGAGCCGAGCAGAACCTTCAAGCGGCGCGGTGTGTCGACCACACTGGCGATGAGCAGGAACACGACCAGGCTCTTGCCGAGCAGGTCGAAGAACACGGCAACGCTGCCGCCCGGCCAGAAGCCCAGAGGTATCGACACGATGGCGCAGACGATAAAGGCGATGCCCCACTGGACCGTCGGCGTGACCGGAAACTTCCGGTCGCTCATGAGGTAGGCCGCGATCGCGACGCCCATCGCCAGCTTGGCTGGCATGAGGCCGCCGAGCCCAGGCAGGAAGTTCTGCGGGGCGACGAACAGCACGAACGTGAACATCATGAGTCCCCAGAAGGGAACCGATCGGTCCGGGGCGCGGGCGGGGGCATCGCGCCATGCAGTCTCCACCGTCATCTCCGGACCGCCTGGGACGTCGCCCAACGCGATGTCATGCGCCATGCGAGCCTCCTCGCGCGTGAATCTGGTTCACATACGGCGGAATGATGAAATCGCGGTACTCGTCGGGATCGCCGGTGCATCCCGCCTCCGCGGCCTTCACGATGTTGTAGAGCTGGCGCGCCGTTACATAGTGGAGACGGAAGCCGGAACGATCCCGGAAGCGCGCCTCGAGATAAGCGTGCATGCGCTCGGCGCCGGCCCCGAGCAGGGAATCGAACGAGCGTTCCTCGGCGCCATGGCAGGAGACTTTCACCACGATCCATTCGGGACGGCCCTGCACGTGGATAGCGGTCTGCACCCACCGCTCGATACGATCCGGCGTCCCGGGCCACCGACCGGTGATCTCGGCGATGTCCAGCCGAGGGAAAATGCCAAGCTTGCGCTGCCGCCAGTTCGATGTGAGGGGTCCGGTGATCATGAGGAGGCCGTCCTGGTCCTTGCGCCCCACGGCGGCGTCCTCACCCCAGTCGTATGACTTGGGTCGCAGCGGGTCGTCGATCGCGTAATAGATGGCGTTGACCTTTCGGGCCTGGCTTCGCTCAGGGGCGGTCGGCATGCTGAAGTCTGCGTAGCAGCCCGTCTCCTGCAGAATCGTCAACTCATCGTTCACGCCGCAGAGGCTCGCATCGCCGAGGCCGTTGTCGAGCGCCAGGTTGCCGTGGATGAAGGCATACGTGCGCCGCCGAGGTGTCTCAGTGGTCAGCAGCGCGCCGTGCGCGTTGAAACGCTCGATGCCCTGCTCGAGGCGGGCCCGGAGCGACGCGGACGTGTCGCCGCCATGGTGCAGGTGCAACTCGATCTCGCCGAGGCCTTGCGCGACCAGCTGCGAGAGCTGGTCCACGTACTCGGCGCGATATGCCTCGGCGGGGTAGAACCACGTGTGCTGCGGCGCCACGCCATCGGAGTCCCAGTGACGCGCGGACAGCCGCGGATACTCCGAGAGCCACGTGCGCATTCGCGCCCGCTCGCGCGCGACCGATGAGCGGCGCGCCGCCACCGGCTCGAAGTGGTCCGTCTTACAGAACAGTACGTGAACGAGAGCGCCCGGTCGCCGGCCGAGCCGCGCTCGTGCGGCCTCGACGGCGCGGCGCAGCGCGCTCACGCGGCCACCTCGACCGGCACGCCGAGCAGGGTGTCGATGATCCGCGCGGCTGCGTGGCCGTCCCAGAGAGGTGGCGCCGCCCGACGGGCGGGTGGATGGGCGAGCGCGTACAGGCCGGCGTCGATGATCCGACTGCGCGCGATCCCGATCACTCGGTTCGTCCCCTGCGTGACGGTCACCGGACGCTCGGTGTTCTCCCGCAGCGTCAGGCAAGGCACGCCGAGAATGGTCGTCTCTTCCTGGATGCCGCCGGAGTCCGTCAAGACCACGGCGGCGCGACTGAGCAGGGCGACGAAGTCGAGATATCCGAGCGGCTCCGTGCAGACGATGCCGCGCTCGGGGACCGGCTGCGCTGCGCTGAGCCACGTGACGTCTGCGCCGGTGAGCCGGCTGCGGACGCGGGGGTGTACCGGGAAGATCAGCGCGACGTGTCGGGCGATCTCGTGCAGTGCACCGAGGATCTGGTCGAGACGCCGCGGATCGTCCACGTTCGCCGGGCGGTGCAGGGTGACGGCTCCATAACGGCAGATCTGGTCGAGGCCGAGGTTCTGGAAGACGCGCGACGCCTGCCAGAGCGG
>DASTCJ010000237.1:0-15621 GCA_035605575.1 Candidatus Methylomirabilota bacterium | reverse complement strand
GAGGAGTGCGACGCCTGAGGCGTAGGCCGCCTACGCCGCAGGGCGGCGCCGACGAGCCAACGAAGCAGATGCGCCGTTATCGGCGCCCGAGCCTACTTCTCGCGGAAGCGGTTCACGATCGGTAGCCGCCAATCGCGGCCGAAGGCGCGGGGCGTAATCTTCACACCGATCGGCCCCTGGCGGCGCTTGTACTCGGCGCCGTCGATCATGCGAATGACCCGGCGGACGGTGTCCGGGGCAAAGCCCTGGGCGATGATGTCCGGGGCGCTCATGCTCTCCTCGACGTAGGCCTCGAGGATGGCGTCGAGCTCCGGATATGGCGGGAGCGAGTCCTGGTCCTTCTGGTCGGGGCGCAGCTCGGCCGACGGCGCGCGCTCGAGGACGGAGTCGGGAATGATGCGCTTGCCGGCGCGCCCGTTCACGTGGCGCGAGAGCGCATAGACGAGCGTCTTGGGCACGTCCTTGAGCACCGCAAAGCCGCCGGCCATGTCGCCGTAGAGCGTGGAGTAGCCGACCGCGATCTCGCTCTTGTTGCCGGTGGTCAGCACGAGCCAGCCGAACTTGTTGGACAGGCCCATCAAGAGCGTGCCGCGGATACGCGCCTGGATGTTCTCCTCGGTGACATCCTCCTTCAGCCCCTTGAACGGCTCGGCCAGCGTGCGCTTGAACGCCGTGAAGACGGGCGTGATCGGAAGCCGCAGGAACTCGATCCCGAGGTTCTTCG
The DNA here is from genome assembly GCA_035605575.1 of Candidatus Methylomirabilota bacterium. Taxonomy (GTDB): domain Bacteria; phylum Methylomirabilota; class Methylomirabilia; order Rokubacteriales; family CSP1-6; genus AR12. Next base: position 14,897 of record DASTCJ010000237.1, on the reverse strand, counting down.
CCAGGCGTCGCGCGTCGTCACGCGTGCCGCGCGAGGAGTACGGCGACGGCATCGTGACGCCGGTCGCATTCTCGCGCCCCAGCGCCTCCACCGCGATGGCGGCCACCAGTGAGGAGTCGATCCCGCCGGAGAGGCCGATCACCACGCGCTTGAATCCGTTCTTGCGCACATAGTCGCGCGTGCCGGAGACGAGCGCCTGGAAGACCTCGTCGACGCGCTCGAGCGGCGGCGCCACCGCGGAGGCGATGGCGTGCGGCCGGTGGCTCCGCGCGAGCGGCGTCAGCGCGATGCGCGGCACCGCGGCGTCGTGCTCGAGCACGTCCTTGCGGCGCCGAGAGTCCTGAAGCCGCGCGCGGAACACCGCATCGAGATCGACGTCCGCGGTGACGATCTCCTCCTGGAACTGGCGGCCGCGCGCGATGACCTCGCCGCGCTCGTTGACGATCACGCTGCCGCCGTCGAAGACGAGCTCGTCCTGACCGCCGACCATGTTGATGAAGGCCAGGCACACCACGTCGTCCGCGGCGCGCGTCGCCACCATGCGCTCGCGGAACTGCGCCTTGCCGGCGTGGAACGGCGAGCCGTTGATGGTGACGATGAGCTCGGCGCCGGCGAGCGCCTGCCGCGTGGTCGGGCCCGTCGGATACCAGATGTCCTCGCAGATGTTGACGCCGAAGCACGTCTCCCCGAGGGCGAACACCGGCGCCTCGCGCCCGGCCTGGAAGTAGCGATTCTCGTCGAAGACACCGTAGTTCGGCAGGAACTGCTTGTGATAGACGCCGGCCAGCGTGCCGTCGTGGATGATGGCCGCGGCGTTGTAGATGTCCTGTCGCTTGTCCACGAAACCGACGACGACGGTGAGACCGCGCGCGGCCTGCACGATGTCGCGCAGTCCGGACAGGTTCGCCTCGATGAACGCCGACTTGAAGAGCAGATCCTCCGGCGGGTAGCCGGTGACGGCGAGCTCGGGGAAGGCCACCAGATCGGCGCCGAGCGTGCGCGCGCGGCCGATGTCGTCGATCACCCGCCGGACGTTGCCCTCGATGTCACCCACGGTCGGGTTGATCTGCGCCAAACTCACACGGAAGCGCCGCATGGCCGTATTGTAAACCGCATGGAATCGGACCGCCGCGCCCTGCTGATCGCCGCGCTGGGCTTCGCGCTGCTGCCCGTCGCCACGGCGCCCCCGCCGGTGGCCGCGCTGCACGCCTGGCTGTCGACGTGGTCGGGGATCGGACACGTCACCCACGGCATGGCGCGCCAGGGCTACGACCTGAGCCTCACGCGCTACGACGGCCTCGGCTGGCGCGCCACGTTCTATGCCACCGGCATGGAGCATTCCGCCACGTCGGCCACCGGCAGCGCCTTCGAGCCGACGCCGTTCCGCGCCGTGCACGCCGCGGCGTGGCGCGCGCTCGCGATGCTATGATCCCGACGATGCCGGCCAAAGTCCCGTGGCTGCCGCAAACGATCCCGCCGGGCGCGCGGCCGGAGCGCTGTGACGTGTGCGGCCGTGTGGCTCGAATTCCGTGGACGCTGCGGCGCGACATCGAGACCAAGAGCCTGCTGCGCACCTGGGTCTGCACGAACTGCCAGACGCTCGTGGAGCGCCCCGAGCCCGAGTAGCGTGCGCGTCGCGCGCTGGGAAGACTGGTCGGGTCGGGGCCTCGAGCACCTCGTCCTCACCGAACGCGCCACGGCCATTGTCGCCGTGGCCGTCTGCATCGTCGCCGACCAGCCGCCGTACGCCGTGCGCTATCGCGTGGAGTGCGATGCGGAATGGCGCTGTCGCGAGGTCGACGTGGAGATCGTCGATAGCGGGCGGACGGTACGACTGCGCGGCGACGGTCGCGGGCGCTGGACCGACGGCGAGGGCGCGCGCTTGCCGCACCTCGACGGCGCCATCGACGTCGATCTGTCGATCACGCCGTTCACGAACACGCTGTCCATCCGCCGGCTCGACCTGGCCGCGGGCGACGCCCGCGAGATCGCTGTCGTGTACGTTCGCGCCCCGGCGCTGCGCGTCGACCTCGATCATCAGCGGTACATCTGCGTCGAGCCGCGCCGACGGTATCGCTACGAGGCCGTGGACGGAACGTTCGCCGCCGACATCGAGGTCGACGCCGACGGGCTCGTGCTCACGTACCCCGGCCTGTTCCGACGACGCGGCTAGCGTGAGTTGACGAAGTCGATGAGCTGGCGCAGACGCGCGTACGACGAGCGATTGAACGGGACGATGAGGCGGGCCTTGTCCGGATACTCGTTGGCTTCCTGAGGCACGGGGCCGGGCGCCTGGTCGACGGGGCCCTTCAGGATGTCGTCGAAGCGCCGCTGCATCTCCGCCACGTCGGCGTCGGACAGCGCGCGGTTGAGCCGGAAGACGAAGTCGTCGCCGACGATGCGCGCGGAGTGAAAGACGCGGTAGAACGTCGTCAGCTCCCGCACGGCATCGTCGACGGTGTCGACGATGCGATAGAAGAACGGATCGTCGCCGTCGATCAGGCGCTGCTCGGCCAGCGTGCTGCGGATGAACGTGTCCCAGCGCCGCCAGTACGGCGTCTGATCGGTCTCGACGAGCACGACCGGGATGATCGTCGCCTTGCCGGTCTGCATCAGCGTCAGCACCTCGAAGACCTCGTCCATCGTGCCGAAGCCGCCGGGGAAGACGGCCATTCCGCTCGCCTCCTTCACGAGGAACAGCTTCCGCGTGAAGAAGTACTTGAAGGTGATGAGCTTGGGATCGGAGGCGATCCACGGATTGGCCTCTTGCTCGAACGGCAGCCGGATGTTGAGGCCGAAGCTGCGCTCGCCGCCGGCGCCCTCCTGGGCAGCGCCCATGATGCCGGCGCCGGCGCCGGTAATGACCATCCAGCCCTCTTCGACCATGCGCCGGCCGAACATCAGCGCCGCCATCGCGGCCGAGGCCGTGGGCAGCGTCCGCGCGGAGCCGAACACGGTGACCTTCCGGACATCGCGATACGGCGCGAACACCTTGTACGAGTAGCGCAGCTCCTTGAGCGCGGTGTTCGTGACCTTGAGATCGCCCGTGGACGCGCCGTCCTCGTGGAGCTTCATGACGGTCGTGAGCAGGTGCTGGAAATATCCGCGACGGTCCGTGGGGATCGCTGCGACATCGACCAGCTCGCTGATGAGGCGATTCGCCTCGTCGTTCTGCAGCGTGTACCGACGATCGGGCACGATGTCAGTGTACCTCACGGCTGCGCAGCCGCCGACATCCATAGACCCGCGACGATCAGCACACCGCCGACGGCCGTGTAGACGCTCACGGGATCGCCGAGCAGGCCTGCGCCGAGCACCGCGCCAACCACCGGCTGTACCGTGAGGAACGCCGCGGCGCGGGCAGCTTCCGTGCGCGCGAGCGCCCAGTTCCACGCCAGGTATCCGAGCGCGGTAATGACGACGCCCAGATAAAGGACGCCGGCCAGCGCCGCCACGCTCGGCGTCGGCCGCACGCCGGCGGCCCACTCGAGCACGACCAGGGGTGCCATGGCCACGGCGCCCGAGAGGATCGAGCGCGCGGTGACCGCGGTGGTGTTGGACGGCGTGAGCACTGGTCGTCCGAGCAGCGAGTACACCGCATATGCAACACCCGCCGCCGCCAGCAGCACGTCACCGCGCCAGCGGGGCAGCACGCGCAGCGTGACGCCCGGAATTCCGTCGGCCACCACGATCAGCGCGCCAAGCACGGCCAGCGCCGCGCCCAGCGCCTCCCGCCGCGTGAGGCGCTCGCCGAGGAGCGCGGATCCGAAGAGCAGCATGGTGAGCGGCTCGACGATGATCAGCAGCGCCGCATTGGTCGCGGAGGAGTACGTGATACCCCAGTTCATCAGCGCGAAGGCCATGGCGAAGCCGATGACACCCATGGTGACGACGCGCAGGCCTTCACCGGCGGGCAGCCGTTCTCCGCGTGCGAGCGGCAGCAGCACGAGCGCGGCGATGGCGAGGCGTGCGAAGCCAAGGAGCGCGGGCGGCAGGCCATCGAGCGCGATGCGCGTGACGACGGAGGCGGTCGCATAGACGACGTTGACGACGAGGAGCACGAGCGCGGCCGCGCGCACTCCGCGTAGGATACGGCACACTCGCCGTCGCCAAGCGCGGCGACACGCTGAGGCCGCGCCTTCGCGCAGAGGGACAGCGGCTCCGGCGAGTGGGGCACGATTGCCACAGTCTGCGGCAGCCAGCCGCGGGGTAAACCAGGCCGCAGCCACGATCGGCGTCGCGGGCCCGGGCATTTGGAAACGCCAAATTACGGTGCTCTTCCAAAGGCAGCCTGGCTGAAGCCAACGCCTGGCAAGGCCTTTGCTTGTTGGGCGGGGGCCGAGCTAATGAGGAGGCTGGCAGTCTTGCTGCTTCTGGCGGTGGTCGCGGCGGGTTGTGCGACCGCGCCGATCCTCCGCAAGCAGTCCTTCGACTTCAAGACCACCGGGCTCTTCAGGCTGCCGTGCGATAGCCCGGAAGTGCTGGAGGCGAAGCGCGCGGTCCCGGACGACGGTCTCGTCCACCTGCTGCGCATGGTGGATCGCTTCATGACGATCCAGGAGACGAACGAGGCGAACGGAGTTCCCGGCGATACCATCGCAGACGTCAGGGCCAAGGGCTTCAGCATCTTTACCGACGCCGACGGCCGTCAGCGGCGTCCGACACCAAGCCGCTGTATGGCAACGACGCCCTGGCCGCGGTGGGAATGAGCGTGGCGCCGCCGCCGTTGCAGAAACCGGAGGAGATCAAGGCCTACGCCGATTTCATGGCGTCTCACTACGGGGAGGAGTACTACGAGAAAGATCTCAAGAACGTCGTGGACCGCATCTGTCTCAACCGCCGCGATTCGCTCGAGCTGGGCGAGGACCGGACGTTCGCGATCGTGTGGCGTAATGGCCACGTGTTCAAGCGGGTCATCAGAGGCGGCCCGGTCAACAACCCCAAGCAGGAGCGCGCGTTCCTGACGTGTCCGTTCGACCTCGTCGTCGACACCCTCAAGGGCATCGGAAACAAGGCCTCATCCACCATCGTACCCTGACCGCCTGCTCTTGAAGCTCGGTGTCAGAATCCCATTCTCAGGCCGACCAGCCAATTGAAGTTCAGCAGGCGCGGCGTAATAGTCCGATCGGGAAAATGAAAGGACGGGTAGAACAGGCTGCCGTGAACCTCGGAAAACGCGCTGAGACGACCGACGAGGTGCGCGTCGACGCCGACGCCCGCTGACGCTCCGGGCGCCACGCTCCGCGCATCGTCCTCGGTTCGGCTGTTGCGGCGCTGCCGGTCGAGCGTGGTGACTGCCATGGCGGGACCGAGAAACGCGTATGTCGCCCATCGTCGGTCGAGTTGCCAGCGGCCGAGCAGCTCCAGTGATAGACCGAGGACGGCGAGATCGCTCGCCGAGGTCTGCTCTTCCTTCGCGTCCGACTGGAAGTACCATGTACGAAGCGCGACGGCCCACGTGTCGTTGAACGAGATGCCGGCGCGCGCGCCGAGCGTCGGAAGGACATCCGCGAACGTCCAGTCGGGCACGTCCGATTCGGGTAGGACCGCAAGTCCCGCGTAAACGTCGAAGAAGCCATTCGTGCGCTCTTCCGCCATCGCGGCGCTGGCCAGCAGTGTCAACCCCAACGTGACCAACGTGACAACGAGACCGGGGATCGCCTGCACGGTGTGAGTATCCCACATCGGGCGAGGGCGGCCGACACTGCGACGGCGGGATGCTGACCACGACGTCCGCGAACGGCAGCGCGTGTGGGATGTTGTCACTCAATACGTATGTCGCACCATCTTCGAGTCGACCATGTAGATGACCATCTCGGCGATGTTCGTCGCGTGATCGGCCACGCGCTCGAGGAAGCGCGAGATCAGGATGAGGCGGATGGCGCGCGGGATGGTGCGCGCGTCGCCCATCATGAACGTCAGCAGCTCGCGGAAAATCTGTTCCTTCAGGGCGTCGACCGCAGTGTCCTCGGCGCAGACGCGCCGTGCCAGCGCCGTGTCGCGCCCGACGTAGGCGTCGAGGCTCTCCTTGACCATGCGCTGCGCCTTCTCGGCCATCCGCGGGAGATCGATGTAGGGCTTGAGCTGGGCCTCCTCGTTCAGCTCGAGGGCGCGCTGCGCGATGTTGACGGCCTGATCTCCGATCCGCTCGAGATCCGTCACGATCTTCATGGCGGTGGTGATGAAGCGCAGATCGCCGGCCGTGGGCTGGTAGAGCGCGAGCAGCTCCACGCACTTCTCGTCGATCTCGACGTCGTAGGCGTTGACCTGGCGGTCCCGCTCGATGACCTCCCGGGCGAGATCGCCGTCGCGCTCGAGCAGCGCGACCATCACCCGGCGAATCTGGTCCTCGACGAGGCCACCCATGGCCAGCAGCGTCTGCTTCAGCGCGTCGAGCTCCTCGTGAAAGTGTCGTTGCATACGCGCCCCTCGCTCCTACCCGAACCGCCCGGTGATGTAGTCCTCCGTGCGCTTGTCGCGGGGACTGGTGAAGAGCTGACGCGTGACGCCGAACTCGACCAGCTCTCCGAGTAGCATGAAGCCCGTGTAATCCGAGACGCGCGCCGCCTGTTGCATGTTGTGCGTCACGATGACGATCGTGTAGCTGTTCTTCAGCTCCAGCATCAGCTCCTCGATCTTCGCAGTGGCGATCGGATCGAGGGCGGAGCACGGCTCGTCCATGAGCAGCACATCCGGCTCCACGGCGATGGCGCGCGCGATGCAGAGCCGCTGCTGCTGGCCGCCGGACAGGCCGAGCGCGCTGTCGTGCAGGCGGTCGGTCACTTCGTCCCAGAGCGCCGCCCCGCGCAGGCTGCGCTCGACGATGCCGTCGAGATCCGTGCGATTGCGGACGCCGAGGATGCGCGGCCCGTACGCGACGTTCTCGAAGATCGACTTCGGGAACGGATTCGACTTCTGGAAGACCATGCCGACCCGCTTGCGCAGCTCGGTGACGTCGAGGCCGGCGTCGTAGATGTCGGTGCCGCCGATGCGGATCGTCCCCTCGATGCGCACGCCGTCCACGAGGTCGTTCATGCGGTTCAGGCAGCGCAGCAGCGTGCTCTTGCCGCACCCCGAGGGCCCGATGTAGGCGGTGACGCGATGCTTGGGGACGGTCATGCTCACGTCCGTGAGCGCCTGCTTGGCGCCATACCAGAGACTCAGGTGCTCGATCTCGACCATGCCGGTTTCCATGATTGCGTTCATGAACATCCTCCTAGACCGCCGCCGTGGCGTACTTCCGGCGGAGACGGTTGCGTGTCGCGATGGCGAAGAGATTCAGCACGACAACGATGGCCAGCAGCAGCAGCGTCGTGGCAAACACCATGGGGCGCGCCGCGTCGACGTTCGGCGACTGGAAGCCGACGTCGTAGATGTGGAAGCCGAGGTGCATGAACTTGCGATCGAGGTGCACGAACGGCCAGAAGCCGTCGATCGGCAAGGCAGGCGCCAGCTTGACCACGCCGGTGATCATCAGAGGCGCCACCTCGCCGGCCGCGCGCGCCATGGCCAGGATGAGACCGGTGAGAATGGACGGCATCACGGCCGGCAGCACCACCTTCAATGTCGTCTCCAGCTTCGTGGCGCCGAGCGCCAGTGAGGCCTCGCGCGTGCCGCCGGGAATCGCGGCCAGGCCCTCCTCGGTGGCGACGATGACGACGGGAATGGTGAGCAGGGCCAGCGTCAGCGACGCCCACAGGATGCCGCCGGTGCCGTAGGTCGGCGTCGGTAGCGCCTCCGGATAGAAGATGCGATCGATGGCGCCGCCGACGCCGTAGATGAAGAAGCCGACCCCGAAGACGCCGAAGACGATCGATGGCACGCCCGCGAGATTGTTGACGGCGATCCGGACGGCGCTGACGAACGCACCCTGGCGCGCATATTCGCGCAGGTAGAACGCCGCCAGCACGCCGAGCGGCGTGACGACGACCGACATCAGCATCACCATCATGACGGTCCCGAAGATGGCCGGAAACACGCCGCCCTCGGTATTCGACTCGCGCGGGTTGTCGCTGACGAACTTCCAGACACCGGCCGCATACCGGCCGATCTTGCTGATCGGCCCCATCGTATTGGGAAACGACACGTCGAGGATTTGCGTGAGCGGCAGCGCCTTCTTCTGGCCCCCCTCGACGGCGACGACGACCGCCGCCGTCTCGCGCGCGCGCAGCGCGGTGAGCCGCGTCTGCAGCGCGGCGTACTGCGCCTCCAGCGTCGCCGCTCGCTGCCGCGCGCGCTCGACGTCCGGACCGGCGGTCACGCCGCGCCGTTCGAGCGCGCGCAGCCGGAGCCGGATCCGTTCCTGCTCGTAATTGACGGCGCCGATCTCGCGCTTCTCGAGCGTCCGGATCTCGGCGCGCAGCGCGCCGGCCGCCGGCAGACGACGCTCGATCTCGGCCCACGCTTCCGGGCCGGACGCGAGGATCGTGCCGTGTTCCTCGAGCGCCACGATGCGGCCGATGAGAAGGCCCCATTCAGTGCGCTCGATCACGGCGATGTCGGCCGGGCGCTCGCGCCGCACCACGTTCCGTTCGTCAACCCACACGAAGTCCGCGGCGTAGAGATCGCGGTTCGCGACATGGAGCTTCAGCCGCCACGCACCGGCGGCGCCGGGCACCCGCTCACGGTCGGCCACCGGGCCGGTGAGCACCGTGCCGTTCTCGAGCGTCAGTCGCAGGACCTCCGACGGCCAGAAGAATCCCGCGGCGTTCACCACGATGATGGCCAGCAGCCCGCCCACCATCAGGAGCGCGGTGGCGAGGGCGCCCGCCGTCAGCCAGATATACGGCTCGCCGCTGCGCCAGAGTCCGTGTCTCATAGATAGCGGTACCGGCGCCGCAGTCGCAGGCGGATCATCTCGGCGGCCGTGTTGAGCGCGAAGGTGAGGCAGAAGAGCAGGAAGGCGGCGACGAACAGCACGCGGAACAGCGTTCCCCCCTCGGGCGCCTCCGGCAGCTCGACGGCGACGTTGGCGGAGAGCGCACGAAATCCGCTGAAGATGTTGGCGTCCATCACGGGCGTGTTGCCGGTGGCCATGAGGACGATCATCGTCTCTCCGACCGCGCGTCCGAGGCCGATCATCACCGCCGAGAAGATGCCGGGGCTCGCGGTGGGCAGCACGATGCGCACCGCCGTCTGCCAGCGTGTGGCGCCGAGCGCGAGCGAGCCGGCGCGCAGGTGTGGCGGCACGTTCGCAAGCGCGTCCTCGGCGATCGTGAAGATGATCGGCACCACCGCGAACCCCATGGCCACGCCGACCACCAGCGAGTTGCGCTGGTCGTAGGTGAGGCCGAGCGCGCTGAGGAGCCAGCCACGGTAATCGCCGCTCAGAAGTTGCTGCTCCATGAGTCCGCCCAGCGCGAGGGCCGCCCACGCTCCGCACACCACGACCGGCAGGAGGAGAAACACCTCGCTGCCCGAGCGCAGACGGCCACGGACGGCGATGGGCACGGCCCGCCAGAGCAAGAGCGCGGCGAGGATCATCGCGGGCTCCACCAGCGCGAGCATGAAGATTCCGGGCACCACGCGCTCGACCACGGGGGCGAGCCAGAGACCGGCCAGGAATCCCAGCACCACGCTCGGCAGCGCGGCCATCAGCTCGACCACCGGCTTGACGTACCCCTTGAGGACCGGATGCATGAACTCGCTCACGTAGAGCGCCGCGAACAGCGCGAGCGGGACCGCAAACAGCAGCGCGTAGATCGTCCCCTTGAGCGTGCCGTAGATCAGCGGGGTGAGGCTGAGCTTCGACTCGAAGTCATCGGTGCCACCGGTCGATTGCCAGACCCACTCGGGACGGCTATAGCCCTCGTACCAGACCTTGCCGAAGAGCGTCTTCAGCGTGACCTCGGGGTGCGGATTGTCGAGGCGCCACTGAGCGAGCGCGCCATTGGCGTCGATCGCGAGGACGCCGTCGGCCTTCGGCGCGAAGCTGACCGCGCGAAGCGCCGCGGGGCCCCCGAAGGTCAGCAGCGACTGACCCGACGTACCGTAATGCAGCTTCACGGTCCCTCGCGCGTCGGCGGTCACGAAGCCCTTGTCGCGTCGCGAGACGCTGACCGCGACGATCGCCGCGTGGTGAGGCGCGAAGTCGTTGACACGCGTGAGCCGCCGGGCACCACCCGTCTCCGGCGGAACGACCTGCCAGCTCGACACCGCGCCGTCTTCCTGCCCGACGATCAGCGTGCGATCGCCGATCAGAAAGGCGAGCGCGCTGACGGGCGAGGCGCCGACGGTCACCGTCTCGGCGGCTCGCGGCTGGTCACGATCACGCAGGTCGTAGCGCACGAGCTGACCCGTCGATGTCCCGACGAGCAGATCGTCGCCGCGCCCGTCGATCTGGAGCGCGGTCACCTCGCCCTCGATCGGGACGGAGAGCGCGCGGCGGGATTCTTCCCGCCGTGTGCCGCCGATGAGCGCCTTCTTCTCGACAACGGTCTCCATGACGATCTCGCGGGGACCGATTTGCGCCACCGTGATCGGACCACCGGGGGCCGCGGCCGCCGCCACCGCGCGGATCGGTCGGTGCTGGCCCGGATCGAACAGCACGGGCGGCTCGAAGACTGCTTTCGCGGTAACCCGGCGGACCCCTGCATCGTACGTGACGTCGTACGTGAGCGTGAACGGCACGACACGACCGTCGTCCGTGCCGACCGCAAATCGATCGGCTCCATACCTGCCTACCGCGGTGACACCGGCAGCGCCGAGCCCTTCGAGCGCGATCGGCGATGCCGCGGACATCCCGTCGCGAAGTGGCACGAGCGCCAGCTGCCCCCGCGCGGTCACCACCGCCGCCGTCTCGCGGTACTCGTCGACGGCGAGGGTCTGGCCGGGCGCCGGCGCCGGCGCGCTGAACCGACCGGCGGTCTCGACCCGAGCCGGTCGGAACAGCGGCCAGATTTCGCCGACGATCACGAAGAGGATGGCGCAGATCGCGCAGATGATCGCGATGCCGCCCACGACCACCGTGCGCGAGGCGAGGCGGTCCAGCAGCAGGCGACGGCTCGTGCGTGTCCGCGAGACGACGAGCGGGCGGGCCGGAATCTCCGGCCCGCCCGCCGTCACCGCATCGAGATGGCTCGCCACGTTACGTTACTGGATCTTGTTCAGCTCTTCTTTGGCGATCGCGGCCGGAATCGGAAAGTAGCCGTCCTTCAGCACGCCCTCCTGGCCCTCACGCGAGACGATCAACTTCACGAACTCGCGGGTCAGCGGGTCGAGCGGCTTGCCCGGCGCCTTGTTGACGTACACGTAGAGGAATCTCGCCAGCGGGTACGTGCCGGCGTAGGCGTTGTCGGCGGTGGCCTCGATGCACTTGCCGCCGTCCTTGTCGGTCAGCGGCACCGCGCGCACGCCGGCCGTGGCATACCCGATGCCGCTATAGCCGATGGCGAATCGGTCGACCGTCACACCCTGCACGACGGCCGCGGATCCGGGCTGCTCCTTCACACTATCCTTGAAGTCGCCGTTCTTCAGCGCGTGCTCCTTGAAGAAGCCATACGTGCCCGAGGCCGAGTTGCGGCCGTAGAGGCTGACCGGCCTGGCGGCCCACTCACCGGTCACGCCGAGCTGTTTCCAGGTCGTGATGTCCTCCCCGCCTTGGCGGCGGCTCTTCGAGAACAGGCCGTCGACTTGCTTGAACGACAGGCACTTGATCGGGTTGTCCTTGTTGACGAACACCGCGAGCGCATCGACCGACGTGCGGATGGGCGTCGGCTTGTAGCCGTACTTCTTCTCGAACGCATCGAGCTCGGTGCCCTTCATCTCGCGCGACATCGGGCCGAGCTGCGCCGTGCCGCTGATCAGCGCCGGCGGCGCCGTCGAGGAGCCCTTACCCTCGATCTGGACCTTCGCGTTTGGATAAAATTTTTGAAAGGTTTCCGCCCAATGGGTCATGAGATTGTTCAGCGTATCCGAGCCCACGCTCGAGACGTTGCCGCTCACGCCGCTGACGGTCTTGTAGTGCAGGAGCTCGGGGTCGAGCTTCACCGGTTGGGCCAGTGCGGTGGCAGCCGCCAGTGCGGTGGCGAGCGTCGCGGCGATCCCGCCTTTCATCCTCATTCGTGACCTCCTGATGGTTGTCTGGGCTCCTTGAACCGATACCCGACACCACGAACCGTCTCGATGGCGGGCACCGGCAGGCGCGCAGTCGTGAACTTCGCGCGCAGGCGAGCCAGATGGACGTCGACCGTGCGGGGCTCGACGAAGCCGTCGCGTCCCCACACGGCATCGAGCAGCTCCTCGCGGCCGAAGACCCGACCCGGGGCGCCGGCCAGGATGGCGAGCAGCTCGAACTCCTTCGGAGTGAGCTCCACCGGCCGGCCTTTCACACGCACCTCGAAGCGGTAGCGATCGATCTCGAGGTCGCCGATCTTCACAAGCACCTTCTTCTCCGTGACCGGCGGCTGACCGCGCCGCGCCACGGCGCGGATCCGCGCCACGAGCTCTCGGGGCGAGAACGGCTTGGTGACGTAGTCGTCGGCGCCCATCTCGAAGCCGAGAACCTTGTCACCCTCTTCCACCCGTCCGGTCACCATGATGACGGGGATGTTGTGCGTCTCGGCGTCGTGCTTGAGCCGCCGGCAGACCTCCCAGCCGTTCAGGTGCGGCACCATGATGTCGAGCAAGACGAGGTCGGGCCGGGTGGCGCGCGCTTCCTTGAGCGCGTCGGCGCCGGTCGGCGCCACGATGACGTCGTAGCCTTCCTTGCTGAGGTTGTAGCGGATCAGCTCGGCGACGTCCCGCTCGTCCTCGACGACGAGCACGCGCGGGTGCTGGCGGGATGCGACGGCGGCCTTCATCAGCGCCTAGTCTCGGGCCGTCGCGTTACGGGACGATGACGGCGACGTAAATGTTCGGTGAACGCCGCGTGTCGCGGCAGATGTCCCCGAGCGGCGCTGCTAGGCGCGCCCCTCCTCGCGTGGCTCCACGCCGGGCTCCGGCGCCCGCTCGACCGAGCGGATCGGCAGCGACAGCTGCGTCGGTGGCGGCGGCTTCATCGGCAGCGTGAATCGCACCGTCGTCCCCTCGCCTTCCTGACTGTCGATACCGAGCTCGCCGCCGTGCGCGAGCACGAGATGCTTGACGATGGCGAGGCCGAGCCCGGTGCCCCCGAGCTCGCGCGACCGCGCCTTGTCGACGCGGTAGAAGCGCTCGGTGATGCGCGGCAGGTCGGCGGCGGGAATCCCGATGCCGGTGTCCCGCACGCGGATCTCCGCCCGCGTGGCGTCGAGTGGACGCGCGCGGACGGTGACCCAGCCGTTCTCGGGCGTGTACTTCACCGCGTTGTCCACGAGATTGATGAGGATCTGCGCGAGACGATCGTGATCGGCGTGCACGGTGAGGTCGGGCGGCTGCACGTCGGTGATCAGTCCCACATGACCGCCTTCGGCCTTCGGCCGAATGATCTCGAAGACGGAATCGACCACGTCGGCGAGCCGCACCGGCGCCAGGCGCAGCGTGACCTTGCCGAGCTCGATGTTGGACAGGTCGGTGAGGTCGTTGAGCAGGCGGCCGAGCCGCTCCGTGTGCCGAAAGGCGATCTCGAGGAAGCGCCGTGCGTTCTGGGGCTCCTCGAGGGCGCCGCCGAGCAGCGTCTCGAGATACCCCTGCATCGCGGTCAGCGGCGTCCGCAGCTCGTGCGAGACATTGGCCACGAACTCCGTGCGGACCTGCTCGAGCCGTCGCAGCGCGGTGAGGTCGTGCAGGACCATGACGACGCCGGGCTCGGCGCCGCCGGCCAGGCGCACGGGCACCGCGTTGATCTGGAGGATTCGCGGCACGGGATGGCGCAAGCGCAGCTCGCGCACCAGCGGCGCGTCCGCGGGCGCCCGGCGGCTCTGACGAAAGACCTCGTGCAGCTCCGCGTTGCGGATCACCTCGAGGAACGGCTTGCCCTCGCCGCGGCCCGCGCCGACGCCGAACATCGCGCGCGCGCGCTCGTTCATGAGGACGATCGCCTCGTGGCCGTCGACGGCGATCACGCCCTCCACCATGCCGTCGAGGATGGCGCGTGCCTTCGCGCGCTCTTCCTCCAGGTCACCGATCTTCTCGCGCAGCCGCGCCGTCATGAGGTTCAGCGCGCGGCCGAGACCGCCGATCTCGTCCACCGAGCGCACGGGGGCGCGGACGTCGAACCGTCCCTCGCTCATCGCGTGGGCGATGCGCTGCATCTCCACCACCGGCCGTGTGACTCGGCCGGCCACGAACATGCCGATGCCGAACGCCACCGCCAGCGCCACCAGGCCGCCCGCCTGCATGACGCGATGGAGCGCCGCGTACGATGACGTCACCGCCGTCAGCGGCAACGCGAGCCGCAGGACGCCGGAAACACGGCCGGCGTCACGCACGGGGACGGCCACGTAGATCAGCGGCGTCTTGATCGACGCGCTCGTCCGCAGATCGCGGCCGACGCTGCCCGCAAGCGCCGTTCGCACCTCCGGCCGCTCACGATGGTTCTCGAGCCGCGCGAGCCCGGCCGGCTCGACGTCGGAGTCGCCGAGCACGCGGCCATCGACGGCGATCAGCGTCACGCGCGCCTCGCTACGCTCGGCGCCCCGCGCCGCGAACGCGTGGACGGCGGCAGGAGCGCTGTCCTGCGTCAGCAACGCGCGCGCCTCGTCGTCGAGCAGGCGCGCGGCGGTCACGAGCCGCGCCTGCAGCGCCTCCACCGCGAAGGATTCCAGCGCGTGATTGAGATAGACACCGGCGGCGAGGACGGCGAGGGCGACGAAGCCCACCAGCGTGAGCGTCAGCTTGACGGCGATCCGGCGCCGGAGCGCAGAGACGAGCCCGCGCGGCATCGCGGCCAGCATAGCGCCCCGCCGCGACGCGCGGGGCTCGCCTCGTTCAGGGCGATTGAACGGGCAGCGGCTCGGAGGCGCCGGTGCCGGGGACGG
>DASTCJ010000195.1:0-10434 GCA_035605575.1 Candidatus Methylomirabilota bacterium | reverse complement strand
GGTGGCCTGGCGCTTGGGCTCAAGCGCGTGCTCGGGCCCGACCACCGCATGGGCTACCTGTTCATCACGCCCATCGTGCTGCTGGTCTTGTCGCTCGTCGCGTATCCGTTCACCTACGCGATCTACCTGAGCATGACCCACAAGCTCGTCGGGCTGCCGCCGGTCTTCGTCGGCTTCGACAACTACATCCGGCTCACGTGGGACGGATTCTTTCAGCGCGCCGTCGTCAACTCGTTCATCTTCACGTTCGGCTCCGTCGGCGTGAAGCTCGTGCTGGGCGTCGTCATGGCGCTCGTGCTGACCTCGCGAATCCGCTGGCGGTCGTTCTGGACGGGCGTCCTGCTGATCCCATGGGTGGCGCCGACCGTCGTCTCCGCACTGAACTTTCTGTGGATCTTCGACGGCAGCCTCGGCGTGCTGAACTACGTGCTCGTTCGTGTGCTGCGCGTCATGCCGCAGGGCGTTGGCTGGCTGTCCGAGCCCGGCACCGCGATGGCGTCGGTGGTGGCGGTGAACATCTGGCGTGGGTTTCCGTTCTTCGGCATCTCGTTCCTGGCCGGCATGAAGGCGATCCCGGCCGAGCTCTACGAGGCGGCCGCCGTCGACGGCGCCACCGCGCTGCAGCGTTTCCGGCACGTTACCCTGCCCGGGATCAAGAACATCCTGATCATCGTCGTCCTGCTGTCGACGATCTGGACGTTCAACGATTTCCAGATCGTCTACATCCTCACCAAGGGCGGGCCGGGCGGCACGACCATGGTGATGCCGGTGCTCACCTACGAGACGGCGTTCGGCGCCCAGCGGCTCGGAGAGGCGATCGCGGTGGCGCTCTACCTGTTGCCCGCGCTCGCGGTGACGATCATGGTGCTCGCCCGGTACATGCGCAAGGCGCGCAAGCGATGAAGGCGGCGCGGGTGTCCGCCGTGCACGCCGGCCTGTCGTATGGCGTGCTGATCGGGCTCGCCATCGTCGTCCTGTTCCCGTTCTACTGGATGACCGTCACCTCGTTCAAGAACGAGGAGCAGATGCGCAGCCTCATCTCGATGTTCTGGCCGCGACCGCTCGTCGCCGAGAACTACGAGCAGCTCCTGGCCAAGACCGATTTCGTGAAGTGGTATGGCAACAGCGCGACGGTCGCCATCAGCAGCACGCTGCTCGCCACCGCCGTCGGTACCATCGGCGCGTATGCGCTCGCACGACTGCGCTTCCTCGGTCGCGGATTCCTGGCCAGCGCCACGCTCATCACGTATCTCGTGCCGCCGTCGATCCTGTTCATTCCGCTCTACGCGCAGATGCGGAACCTCGGGCTCGCCAACAGCCTGGGCGGTCTCATCGCCGCCTATCCCTCGTTCACGGTGCCCTTCGTGACGTGGCTGCTCATGGGCTACTTCGAGTCGATCCCCGAGGAGCTCGAGGAGGCGGCCATGATCGACGGCGCGACCCGGTTCGGAGCGTTCTATCGGGTGGTGCTGCCGCTGTCGGCGCCCGGGGTGCTGGCGGCCGGACTGTATGCCTTCACGCAGGCGTGGAACGAGTTCCTCTATGCGCTCGTCTTCATCACCGACGGCAAGCTCCGCACGCTGCCCGTCGGGCTCGCCAGCTTCATCACCGGCGACGTGTACGGCTGGGGTTATCTCATGGCGGGCGCGGTGCTCACCACGCTACCCGTCATCGCCGCCTACATCTATCTGCAAAAGTACATGGTCGAGGGACTGACGGCGGGAAGCGTGAAGGGGTAGCCGTCGGGACGATTCGGAAACTCCCGCCGTCACTGGGAATTTCTTCGCTCACGTTGTTGTGGATATGTGGACAACTTCGACCTTGACAGCCGGTGCGATTCCCTTCATTCCTCTTGGCCAATGGGTAGTCCACGCGAAGCAGAGCTGCTCTCGACGGCGGGTTATCTGTGCAGCGCGGCCGACAGCCTGAGGTCGCTCGGGTTGACCGCGCTCGCGGATGACATCGATCGGTACATCAGGATGCTGGAGGTCGAGGCGTTCCTCGACCTCGTGATCCGCAGCGTCGAGCGCTGAGACGCACCGCGCGAGCGCCCCGGCTCGGTCCGGGGCGCTCGCGTGCGTTCAGCGACCGATGCCGAGCAGGAACAGCAGCACGATGAGAGTGAGCGGCACTCCCAAGAGCCACATCAGCACGTACAGCATCTCTCGTCTCCTCTATGCGACGCGCCGCGGCCGCTCCGCGTCGAGCGTCCGGCGACGGTAATAGGTCCAGCTCATCGGCTCGCCGGAGGCCATCCAGCCGCCGAGCACGCTGCCGACGAGACCCAGCAACAGCGCCGTGACCGTGGCCAGCGCGGTGTTCCGCACCGCCGCGGCGACATCACCGCCGGCCGCCGGCACCTGGGCCGCCCACGTGGGCGAGCCCGTCAGGCCGCCGTACCAGCCGCCGTAGGCCGCGGTGCCCCCCAGCGCAGCGAGCACCATCAGGATCGGAACCGCGATGAGCCAGACGACGGCGCCGTGCAGCATCGCCGGCTCCGCGCGGCGGAACCCGGCGATCCGGGCCGCCACCCAGCCGCCGGCGACGAAGGCGAAGAATGCGCCGCCGACGTTGAAGATGGTGGTGATCAGCCGTACGTTCTTCCAGGTAGTGACGCGCGGGCCGGCCATCTGGTGTGCGCCGACCGCGTAACCGATCAGACCGATGATCAAGCCGACGGCCAGTGCCGCGAGCGCGCCCACCCACACCGCGCTCCAGATCGGCCAGGGCCGCCAGTTTTCATACTCCGCCATGGCGATCCTCCTCGGTGTGTCGAGATTGCATCGAGCGTGCCGGCGAGTTGATTTGGCGTGCGACTTCGCCTACTTTCACTGCCACGGCTCATGACTCGCAGCGTGTACGACGAGACCTACGCCCGCTCGCTGGCGCAGCCCGAGGAGTTCTGGGCGGCGGCGGCCGAGGACATCTACTGGCATCGCCGCTGGGACCGCGTCTTCGATCCGGCGCGGCCGCCCTATTACCGGTGGTTCACAGGTGCAACGCTGAACACCTGTGAGAACGCCCTCGACATTCACGTCGATCGCGGCCGGGCCAAGCAGCGCGCGCTGGTTTACGACAGCCCCGTCACCGACACCGTGCGCGTGTTCACCTACGGCGAGCTGCGCGACGCGGTCGCGCGGCTTGCGGGAGCGCTCCGCCGGCAGGGGATCGAGCGCGGTGATCGCGTCATCATCTACATGCCGATGGTCCCCGAGGCGGTCATGGCCATGCTGGCCTGCGCGCGGATCGGGGCCGTCCACTCCGTCGTCTTCGGCGGCTTCGCCGCCAACGAGCTCGCCAAGCGCATCGACGATGCACGACCAAAGCTGATTCTCTCCGCGTCGTGCGGCATCGAGCCCGGCCGGGTGGTGGCCTACAAACCGCTCCTCGACGGCGCCATCGAGCTGGCCGCGCACAAGCCGACCCGCTGTGTGATCCTGCAGCGCCCGCAACTCACTGCGCCGCTCACGCGAGGCCGCGACCTCGAGTGGGGCGACTTCGTGAGCGGCGCCGAGGCCGCCGAATGCGTGCCCGTGGCCGCCACCGATCCCCTCTACGTGCTCTATACGTCGGGCACCACCGGCATCCCGAAAGGCGTGGTACGCGACCACGGCGGCCACGCCGTCGCGCTGAAGTGGTCGATGAATGCGGTGTACGGCATGGGCGCGGGCGAGACGTTCTGGGCCGCTTCCGACATCGGCTGGGTCGTCGGCCACTCCTACATCGTCTACGCGCCGCTGCTCAAGGGGTGCACGACCATCCTCTACGAGGGCAAGCCCGTCGGCACGCCCGATCCCGGCGCGTTCTGGCGGCTCTGTGCGCAGCACGGCGTCAACGCGCTGTTCACGGCGCCGACCGCGTTCCGCGCGATCAAGAAGGAGGATCCCGAGGGCACGCACATCGCGCGGCACGACCTCCGGAATTTCCGCACGCTGTTCCTCGCCGGCGAGCGCTGCGACCCCGACACGTTGCTGTGGGCGCGCGAGCGCCTCGCCGTGCCCGTGGTCGATCACTGGTGGCAGACGGAGACGGGATGGCCGATCGCCGCGAACTGTGTCGGGCTCGGCATGCTGCCGGTGAAGCCCGGCTCGCCGACGAAGGCGGTGCCGGGCTACGACGTCCGTGTGCTGGACGACGCGAACCGTGAGCTCCCGCGCGGCCAGATCGGCTCGATCGCCATCCGGCTGCCGATGCCGCCCGGCTGCCTGCCGACCCTGTGGAACAACGATGCCGGCTTCGAAAAATCGTACCTGGCCAAGCACCCGGGCTTCTATCTCACCGGCGACGCGGGCTATCAGGATGCCGACGGCTACCTCTACATCATGAGCCGCGTCGACGACATCATCAACGTCGCAGGCCATCGACTGTCGACGGGCGCGATGGAGGAAGTGCTGGCCGCGCATCCGGACGTCGCGGAGTGTGCGGTCGTCGGCGTCGCCGACGACATCAAGGGCGAGGTGCCGGTCGGCTTCGTGGTCACCAAGGCCGGTGTGAGCCGCTCCGAGGCGGAGATCGTGCGCGAGCTCGTGGACAAGGTCCGCGAGACGATCGGGCCGGTGGCGGCGTTCAAGACGGCGGCGGTGGTCAAGCGCCTGCCCAAGACGCGCTCCGGCAAGATTTTGAGATCCACCATGAAGAAGATCGCCGACGGGACGGAATACACCGCGCCGGCGACGATCGACGATCCGGCGATCCTGACCGAGATCACCGAATCGCTCAAGACTCTCGGCTACCCGCGGGGATCCGCATGAGCTTTCCGCTGACGCTGGCGACACCCAACACGCTGAGCCTCGACGGCGGCGCCCTCGATCGACTGCTCGCGCAGATCACGCGGCACGTTGCCGACGGTCGCTATCCCGGCGCGCAGGTCGCGGTCGCGCGGCACGGCAAGCTCGCGCTCGTGCGCTCGTTCGGCGACGCGCGGCTCGATCCCACCCGGGTGCCCGCCACCGACGACACGCTCTGGCTGCTGTACTCGAACACGAAGGTGCTCACGGCGTGTGGCGTCTGGCTGCTCGCGGATCGGGGTGCGCTGGCGTTCACCGATCCGGTGAGCGCGCACGTGCCCGGCTTCGAGGCGAACGGCAAGGGCGAGATCACGATCATCCAGCTCCTCTCGCATCAGGCGGGCTTTCCGAACGCCGAGGTGCCCGCTCTGGCGTGGGACGATCACGAGCTCCTGCGCAAGACGGTCTGCGAGTTCTCGCTCGAGTGGGCGCCGGGCTCGGGCGTGCACTATCACCGTCTGGCCGCGCACTGGACGGCCGCCGTGCTCATCGAATGCGTGACGAAGCTGGATTACCGGCGATTTCTGCGCGAGGAGCTGATCGGGCCGCTCGGGCTCGGCGACGAGCTCTTCGTCGGCGTGCCGGACGCGGTGCAGAAGCGCGCCGCCGACATGCACGAGCCGGACGCCGGTGGTCGTGCCGTGAAGCGCGCCGACGAGAACACCGCGCGCTTCCGCCGCGCGGGCTCTCCGGGCGGTGGCGGCTACGCCACCGCGCGCGCGATGGCGGCCTTCTATCAGCTGCTGCTGAACGGCGGCGTGCTGAACGGGCGCCGGCTGCTCTCGCCACGCACGATCGCCTACGTCCTGCGCAACTACACCGGCGATCGCGTCGACGGCTACATGGGCATGCCGATGCATCGCGCGCTCGGTCCGCACCTTCGCGGCACCACCGACACGATCCGCGGTCTCGGCTCGCTCGCATCGCCGCGCACGTTCGGCCATGGCGGCGTCGGCTCGTCGTACTGCTGGGCCGACCCCGATTCCGGCGTGTCGTTCGCATATCTCACGAACAATCGCGTGCCGGACCCCTGGCACAGCGAGCGCATGGACCGCATCAGCAACGCCATGCACGCGGCCATCGACTGATGCCGCGCATTCCCCTCATCGCGCGCGCCGACGAGATCCCCGCGGCGTACCGCGATGTCTGGGCGCGCATCGCCAAGAGCCGGGGCAGCGTGGTGGGCCCATTCGCGGCGCTCCTGCACAGCCCCATCCTCGCCGATCGGACGGCGGAGCTCGGCGCCTACATCCGGTTCGACTCGCAGCTTTCCGCGGTGGACCGAGAGCTGGTCATCCTCTCCGTCGCGCGTCACTTCGACTGCCACTTCGAGTGGGCGTATCACGTCCGCGAGGCCCGCAAGGCCGGCCTCAGCGCCGAGACGATCGCCGCCATCCGCGAGCGCCGCGCGCCGGCCGGGCTCGCCGCCGACGACGCGGACATCGTGCGCTACGTGACGCAGCTGCTGGGCACGCACCGAGCGGACGATCGGACGGTGGCCGCGCTCCGCACGCGGCTCGGCGTGCCGGGGCTGGTCGAGCTCACGGCCACGATCGGCTACTATGCGATGCTGGCCTGCACGCTGAACGCCTTCGAGGTGCGGCCCGAGGCCGGAGAGGAGGAGCTCGATGTTCCGTGACGTGGTGACGTCGGAGGAGGCACTGCGGGCGCTGGTCGGTACCCCGAGCGAGCTAGCGCTCAAGAAGCAGATCAGCGCGCTCGACGCGCACTGTCGTGACTTCATCGCCCACGCGCCCTTCGTGCTCGTCGCCACGGCGAGCGCCAAAGGGCAGTGCGATGTCTCGCCGAAGGGCGACGGCCCGGGCTTCGTGCGCGTGCTCGACGAGCGCCATCTGGCCATTCCCGACCGCCCCGGCAACAAGCGCCTGGACGGGATGCGCAACATTCTCGGCAACCCGCACGTTGGCCTGATCTTCCTGATTCCCGGTCGCCGCGAGACGCTCCGGGTGAACGGGCGCGCGTGCGTCACGCGCGACGAAGAGCTGCTCGCGTCGATGGAAGCGCAGGGCAAGCGGCCACTCCTGGCCATCGGCGTGGAGGTCGAGGAAGTCTATCTGCATTGCGCCAAGGCCTTCATCCGGTCGTCACTCTGGCAGCCCGACCGCTGGCCGGCGATCGGCCACCTGCCGAGCGCGGCGCAGATGTTCTGGGATGCCGCGAAGCCCGCGTGCACGGTCGACGAATTGGCCCGGCACCTCGACGAGGGCTACGCGAAGCGGCTGTATTAGGGCGCCACGAGATGCTCCGAATCGGGATTGACGTCGGAGGGACGTTCACGGATCTGGCGGCCGTCGACGAGACGGGGCGCGTTGTCATCGCGAAATGCGCGTCGACGCCGCGCGATCAGTCCGAAGGTCTCGTCGAAGGCCTTCGGTTGCTGGCCGCCGAGTGCGGGACGGATCTCGACGGCTTGCTCGCGCGGACCGAACGCATCGTTCACGGCACCACCGTCGCGACCAACGCGCTGCTCGAGCGCAAGGGCGCGAAGGTCGGGCTCCTCACCACCGAGGGCCATCGCGACATCATCGAGATGCGCGAAGGACTGAAGGACGATCGCTACAACGTGCGCATGCCGCCGCCGGTGCCGCTCGTCCCGCGCGCGTGGCGCCTCGGGGTCCGAGAGCGCATGGCCTTCGACGGCAGGGTCACCATCCCGCTCTCGGCGCCGTCGCTCGCCCGAGCGCTCGCCACGCTCGCGCACGCCGGCGTGGAGGCCGTCGCCGTCTGCTATCTGCACGCGTATCGCAACGCGCGGCACGAGGTCGCCACCGCCCGCGCGATCGCGCGCCGGCTGCCGAAGGCGTACGTGTCGCTCTCGTCGGTGGTGCTGCCGCAGATCAAGGAGTACGAGCGGATCTGGACGACGGTCGTGAACGCCTATGTCGGCCCGCGTCTCGCGCGATACCTGACGAGCCTTCGCACGCGGCTTCGGGCGTCCGGCTATCGCGGCGACGTCCTGATCATGCAGTCGCACGGCGGGGTGGCGCCGATCGAGGAGTCGGCGCGGCTGGCGGCCGGCGCCGTGCTCTCGGGACCTGCCGGTGGTCTCGCCGCTGGACGCTACGCCGCCCGACTGCTCGACGAGGGCAACCTCATCACGTTCGACATGGGCGGGACGAGCACGGATATCGCGCTGCTGCAGGGTGGCGTTCCGCAGCTCACCGGCGAGAAGACGGTCGGCATCGCCAAGGTCGCGCTGCCGAGTCTCGACATCCACACGCTCGGCGCCGGCGGCGGCTCGCTCGCGCGCGTGGACGCGGGCGGCATCCTCCACGTCGGTCCCGAGAGCGCGGGCGCCGACCCCGGTCCCGCCTGCTACGGCAAGGGCGGCACCGGCGCCACCGTCACCGACGCCAACGTCGTCCTCGGGTTTCTCGATCCCGGCAACTTTCTGGGCGGGCGCATCGGCCTCGACCGCCGGGCGGCCGAGGCCGCCATCGACCGTGTGGCGAAGCAGCTCGGGACGGAGCGCGTCGCCGCCGCCGAGGGCATCTCGAAGGTCGTCAACACGAACATGGCGGAGGGCATCAAGATCGTCTCGGTGCGGCGCGGCGTCGATCCCCGCAAGTTCGCCATCGTGTCCTTCGGCGGCGCGGCGGGGCTGCACATCACCGAGGTGGCGCGGCTGCTCGAGATCCGCCGTGTCGTCGTCCCCAGCGTGGCGGCCGTGCTGTCGGCGTGGGGGATGCTCGCCACGGATCTGCGGTACGAGCTCGTCCGCTCGCACGTCAGCGAGGTGTCGCGTCTCGCGCCGGCGGCGCTCCGGCGCATCTTCGCGCAGATGGAGGCCGACGGCCGCAAGCGGCTCGGCGCGTTCGACGGGCCTGTCCGCGTGCGGCGCTCGGTGGACATGCGCTATGGCGAGCAGATCTTCGAGATCCAGGTGAGCCTCGACGGTGTCGATCTCGAGCGCGCCGACCTCCTCGACGAGATCACCGCGCGCTTCCACCGACGGCACGAGGACCTCTACGCTTACAGCGCGCCGGGCCAGGAGGTCGTGATCGTGAACGCGCGCGTGGCCGTTGTCGGCGAGCTGCCGCCCCTCGCGACCGGCCAGGGCGTGACCGAGCGGCGCGCGACACCGAAGACCGCGCGTCGCCGCGTGTATCTCGGGGATTGGCTCGACGTCCCGGTGTTTCGTCTCGACGAAGTCCCTGCCGACTGGGAAACGAAAGGACCGGCGCTGCTCGAGTCGGCGACGACCACGGTGCTCGTGCGCGAGGGCGAGCGCCTGCGCGTCACGCCGCACGGCTGGCTCGACATCCGCCTCGGCTGAACAGATCCCGCTCGACGCCCGTCTGACACACGGATAGCGCCGGAATCCGCGTCGCTGGTCCGGTGCTTGCAACTCCGCGAATGACGGGAGGATTGTCATGAAGACGTTGATCTCTTCCGCGGTCGGGATGTCCATGCTCGCCATGGCGATCTCGGGCTGCGGCACGGCTACGGGTACGGCGGTGGGAGCGGGCGCGGGCGCCGCGGTCGGCGCCGGAACGGGCTACGGAGCGGGCAAGGGCGCGTTGATCGGCGCCGGCGTCGGCGCCGTGGGCGGCGCCATCTACGACATCACCAAGAAGGACTAACGGGAGCCGCCATGAAGACTCTGACACTCGCGGCGGCGCTCGTCGCCGCTGCCATGCTCATCGTCACGCCGGTGTTCGCCCAGGGCACGAAACCGAACTGCCAGCCCTCGGCGTCCGCCGGGACAAGCTCCGCCGGTGGGGCGAAGGCCAAGGCCCCCGAGAAGATCGAGGGGCGGGTCGAGAAGGTCGATCCGAACAGCGGCATGATCACGGTGAAGGGTTCGAACGGGTCCACGCACGAGTTCAAGGGCTCGGCGGAGACACTGCGCGATTACAAGAAGGGCGACAAAATCGAGCTGACGCTGCGCTCGGAGCCCTGCTAGGTCTTCGTTCGTTCACATCAGGCGTCCCGGGCCGCGAGCCCGGGGCGCTCTGGTGACGCTCACTTCACCGTTGCGTGCGAGGTTCGGGAACAGTAGATTCTGCGATCGGCCTTGGCATCAGACGGATCAAGCAGCCGCCCACCTGACCATGCTCCGGAGATCGTGCTGGCGCTCCTTGCTACTCTGCTCGGCTTCGGCCTTCACGCATTCTACCTCCGCGGCGTCGCTGAAGACGCATTCATCAGCTTTCGCTTCGCGCAGCATCTCGCCGCGGGCCACGGTCTGGTCTGGAACATCGGCGAACCGCCGGTCGAGGGGTACACGAATTTCGCCTGTGTCCTGCTCTGCGCGTGGGCGATTCGCGCCGGATACGACGTCGTGCTCGTCAGTCAGCTGGTGGGAGTTGCAGCGAGCATCGTGACGCTCGTCGGCACCTACGTGGTTGCGCATCGGCTGCTCGCGCTGCCCGCAGGTGTCGCGTTGCTGCCCGCCGTGATGCTGGCCGTCGTCGGGCCGTTCGCGACGTGGGCAACCAGCGGCATGGAGACGAGTCTCTTCGGAATGCTCGTGCTCGTGTCCGTTGGGCTCCTCATCTCATGGGCGCACTCCAGGGAACCCGCTCAGCTCGCCGCCGCCTCTGTCACCTTGTTGCTGGCGACTCTCACGCGCCCCGAGGGCGCGCTCGCCTTCATGGTTTCCGCGGCCGCCGTAGCGGCCGTC
>DASTCJ010000166.1:0-14988 GCA_035605575.1 Candidatus Methylomirabilota bacterium | reverse complement strand
GGCTACGCCGTCCAGGAGGAGACGTAGCCCCAAGTACTGTGTCCTTGATCGGACATTGACGCCACCCGTTGGGGCTCCTAGAATGCTGGCAGTCATTCCACGAAAACGACCGGGCCACCACAAAGGAGCGGGCGCATGGCGGAAGTGAAGAGCGATCGGCGGCAGGCGCTGGAACTGGCCATCTCCCAGATCGAGAGGCAGTTCGGCAAGGGCTCCGTCATGCGGCTCGGCGCCGGCGGCCCGCTCGAAGAGATCGCCGTCATCCCTACCGGCGCGCTGTCGCTCGATGTCGCCCTCGGTGTCGGTGGCGTGCCGCGCGGGCGCATCGTCGAGATCTACGGGCCGGAATCGTCGGGCAAGACCACGCTGGCGCTTCATATCGTGGCCGAGGCCCAGCGACTGGGCGGCATCGCCGCCTTCATCGACGCCGAGCACGCGCTCGATCCCATCTACGCCAAGAAGCTCGGCGTCAACACCGACGAGCTGCTGATCTCGCAGCCGGACACGGGTGAGCAGGCGCTGGAGATCGCCGAGACGCTCGTGCGCTCCAATGCCGTCGACGTCATCGTGGTCGACTCCGTTGCCGCGCTCGTTCCCCGCGCCGAGCTCGACGGCGACATGGGCGATTCGCTCCCCGGTCTGCAAGCACGCCTCATGTCCCAGGCGCTCCGCAAGCTCACCGCCGCCATCTCCCGCTCCGGCGTGGTGGTGATCTTCATCAACCAGATTCGCGAAAAGATCGGCGTGATGTTCGGCTCCCCGGAAACGACGACCGGTGGCCGCGCGCTGAAGTTCTATGCCTCCGTGCGGCTCGACATCCGGCGTCAGGACGCGATCAAGGTCGGTACCGAGTCGGTCGGCGTGCGAACGAAGGTCAAGGTGGTGAAGAACAAGCTGGCGCCGCCGTTCCGCGAGGCGGAATTCGACGTCATCTACGGCGAGGGCATCTCCAAGGCCGGCACCATTCTGGACGCCGGCGTCGAGCAGAGCATCATCGAGAAGTCGGGCACCTGGTACACGTACAAGAACGAGCGCATCGGGCAGGGCCGTGAGAACGCCAAGAAGTGGCTGCAAGAAAATCAGACCGCGCTGTTCGAGCTCGAGCAGAAGATCCGCGAGACGCTCGGGCTCAGAGCCCCGGCGCCGCTGAAATCGTAGCGCCCCGCAAAGTTCTCGACGCCAAGGCCGCCCGCCTCGCGGCGGGCGACCTGCTGTCGCGCCGCGCGTGGACCCGCGCCGAGCTCACGACGCGGCTGCGTCGTCGTGGCGCTCCGCCCGACGTCGCCGGGGATGTCGTCGCCGATCTCGCGGCGCGCGGCTATGTCGATGATGCCAGCTACGCGCGACACTGGGTCAACACGCGCGCGTCCCGCGGTTACGGGATAGCACGTCTGCGAGCCGAGCTGCGCGCCCGCGGCGTGGCGAGCGCGATCATTGATGCCGCGCTCGGCGAAGTCGACGCGGCGTCCTCGCTCACCCGGGCGCGTGAGACGGCTCGCCGGCGGCTGCCGGCGCTGCGCCGCGGGCGGCCGGAGCGTCTGGCGCCCCGGCTGCGCGACTACCTCCTGCGCCGCGGCTTCGCGGCGTCGATCGTCATGCGGGTCGTCCGCGAGTGTGCGGGGGTGACGGCGGAGGACTGAGCGGAGCGTGTACAATGACCGTCTCATGACCGGCGCCGACATCCGAGAAGCGTTTCTCCAGTACTTCGAGCGGAACGCGCACACGCGTGTGACGTCGTCGCCGCTCGTCCCGGTCGGTGACCAGACGCTGCTCTTCACCAATGCGGGCATGGTGCAGTTCAAGGGTGTCTTTCTCGGTGAGGAGCGCCGCGAGTACGTCCGCGCCACGACCTGCCAGAAGTGCGTGCGCGCGGGCGGCAAGCACAACGATCTGGAGAACGTGGGCCGCACCGCGCGGCATCACACCTTCTTCGAGATGCTCGGCAACTTCTCCTTCGGCGACTACTTCAAGGCGGAGGCCGTCCGCTTCGCGTGGGAGCTGCTGACCAAGGACTTCGGCCTCGACCCGCGGCGGCTGAAGGCGACCGTCTACCGCGACGACGATGAAGCGTTCGGGTTGTGGAAGTCCGTCGCCGGCCTGCGCGACGACCGGATCCTCCGGCTCGGCGAAGAGGACAACTTCTGGGCGATGGGCGACACCGGACCGTGCGGCCCGTGCTCGGAGGTGCACTTCCACCAGGGCGACGATCTGCCGTGCGCGGAGGCGGCGGCGGGGCGCGCTTGCCTCGGGCCGGCCTGCGAGTGCGATCGCTGGCTGGAGATCTGGAATCTGGTCTTCATGCAGTTCAATCGCGACGCGAGTGGCACGCTGACGCCTCTGCCGCGGCCATCGATCGACACCGGCATGGGCCTCGAGCGCATCGCCGCCGTGCTCCAGGGCAAGCGCTCGTCCTACGAGACCGACCTGTTCGCGCCGCTCATCGGGCATGTCGCGCAGCTGGCGCGCAAGCGCTACGGCGCGGAGCGCGAGCAGGACGTCTCGATGCAGGTCATCGCCGATCACGCGCGCGCGACGACGTTCCTCATCGCCGATGGGGTCATGCCGTCGAACGAATGGCGTGGCTACGTGCTTCGGCGCATCATGCGCCGCGCGATGCGCCACGGTCGCAAGCTCGGCCTCACGGAGCCGTTCCTCTGGCGCGGCGTGGCGTGGGTGGGCGACGTCATGGGCGGCGCGTATCCGGAGATCGTGCGCGAACGTGACCGCATCGTCGAGGTCGTGCGGCAGGAAGAGGAGCAGTTCGCCAAGACGCTCGACAGCGGCATGCGTCGGATCGACGAATACGCCCAGGTGCAAGGTGCGGGCGGCGGCCGTCCGATCGACGGGCGCTTCTTGTTCACGCTCTACGACACGTACGGCTTCCCGCGCGATCTGGCGGAAGAGATCCTCGTCGACCAGGGCTGGAAGGCCACTGCCGACACCGAGGCGACGTGGAATCTCGAGATGGAAGCGCAGCGCGAGCGGGCGCGCGCGAAGGCGACCTTCGGCGCCGAGAGCGACGCCGCCGAGACGGTGGCGCTCTATCAGCAGGTGCAGGGCGCGCTGGCGCGGCCGCAGCAATTCGTCGGCTACGAGACGCTGACGACGCCGGCCACCCTGCTGGCGCTCATCGCCGGCGGCCGCCGCATACGCGAGGCGAACGCCGGCGACGAGGTCGAAGTGATTCTCGATCGCACGCCGGGCTACGCCGAGTCTGGCGGCCAGATCGGCGATACCGGCACGCTCGTCGGTCGCAGTGGACAGGGTGAGATCGTCGATACGTACTACCGTGGCTCGAAGCTCATCGTGCATCGCGTGACGGTGCGCCAGGGCGGTTTTCGTGAGAGCGAAGACGTCGCGGTGACCGTCGACTCGCCGCGCCGCCAGGGCCTGCGCCAGCACCACACGGGCACGCACCTGCTACACGCGGCCTTGCGCAAGGTGCTCGGCCCTCACGTGGCGCAGGCCGGCTCGCTGGTGGCGCCCGATCACCTGCGTTTCGATTTCTCGCACGGCGGCGCCGTGAAGGATCGCGAGGTCGAGCAGATCGAGGAGCTCGTCAACGAGCAGGTGCAGGCCAACACGCCCGTCACGTACTCCGAGATGAATCTGCAGGAGGCGTTGGCGGCGGGCGCGATGGCGCTCTTCGGAGAGAAGTACGGCGATCGCGTGCGCGTGATCAAGATCGGGGACTTTTCCGTCGAGCTCTGCGGCGGCACGCACCTCGACACCACGGGGCAGATCGGCTTCTTCAAAGTCGCCGAGGAAGGCGCGGTGGCGGCAGGCGTCCGGCGCATCGAGGCCGTGGCCGGCACGGCCGCGGTGGAAGCGGTGGCCCGCCGCGAGCGCGTGCTGAAGGAGATCGGCGACATCTTGAAGATCTCGCCGGAGGACGCGCCACAGCGACTGCGCAAGCTGCTCGACGAGCAGAAGACGCTCGAGCGCCAGCTCGCGGAGATGGAGACGAAGCTCGCGCGCTCGAAGGCGGATGATCTCGTCTCCGGCGCGCGGCAGGTGCACGGCGTCGCGGTCGTGGCCGGACGCGTCGACGGCCTCGACGCCGACGGCCTGCGCGCCCTCGCCGATACGCTGCGCGACCGTCTGGGCTCGGGCGTGGTCTGTCTCGGCAGCGCGGTCGACGGCAAGGTCGCGCTCGTGGCCGCCGTCACCAGGGATCTGACGAAGCGGTTCCCGGCCGGCAAGCTGGTCCAGGAAGTTGCGCAGCTCGCCGGCGGCCGTGGCGGTGGCCGGCCGGATCTCGCTCAAGCGGGCGCGCCGGATGCCAGCAAGCTCGATGCTGCGCTCGCGGTTGTCTACGATTGGGTCGCGCGGCAGGCGGCCTGATAAACTCGCGGCATGGAGGCACGCCTCCGTGTGGTCGCCGGCGCTATCCGCCGGACGCCGCCGCCCATCTGAGCCGGCGGCGTGGAGCCCCACCTCAAGATTCTCTATACCGTCGCAGAGACGGTCAGCCGGACGCTCGACGTCGAGGCCGTCCTGCGCACCGCGCTCGAGGCGCTGACACACGTCACCGGCCACGAGATCGCGAGCTTGCATCTGCTCTCCACCGACGGCACCGCGCTGGAGCTGCGTGGTCACCGCGGGCTTTCGCCGCGGCTCCGTGACGTCAATCGGTCGCTGCCGGTAGGGCAGGGTCTCATCGGCGGCGCCGCCGCCGCCGCCAAGAGCGTGCTGGTCACCGACGTGCAAGGCTCGCCGGATGTCTTGCCGAGCGCCGAGGACGCCGTGCGCCGCGATCACATCCACGGCTTCGTGTCCGTGCCGATCCAGGCGCGCGGGCGCCTGCTCGGGATGCTGTCGCTGGGACGCCAGACGCCCGATCCATTCGACGGCGAAGAGGTCGCCCTGCTGGAAGCCACGGCGCATCAGGTCGGCATCGCGCTCGACAACGCGCGACTTTACTCCGAGCTCGTCCACGCCGAGAAGCTCTCCGCGGTCGGCGAGCTGGCATCGGGCGTGGCCCACGAGATCAACAATCCGCTGACGACGATTCTCGGCCAGGCGCAGCTGCTGCTCGGCCGCAGCGATGTGCCGGTCCCCGTGCGGGAGCGCGTGGAGATGATGGCCGACGAGGCGTCACGGGCGGCGCGGATCGTGCAAAACCTGCTGCTGTTCGCGCGGAACTACCCACCGGAGCGACGGCCCTGCGTGATCTCCGACCAGATCGAGCGCGTGCTGGCGCTCAAGCGCTATCAGCTCGATCGCGACAAGATTCGCGTCGTCACCGAGTTCACGCCGTGTCCACCGGTGTGGGCGGACGAAAACAAGATTCAGCAGGTGCTGCTGAACCTCGTTCAGAACGCCCACCAGGCGCTCGTGCGGGTCACCATTGATCGCGTCCTCATCCTGCGCGTGCGTCCGCGACGCGACCGCGTGGTGATCGAGGTCATCGACAACGGTTCCGGGATTCCGCCCGAGATCCTGCCGCGGATCTTCGATCCGTTCTTCACGACCAAGCCGCCGGGCGAGGGCAGCGGCCTCGGGCTCTCGGTCTCCTACGGCATCATTGGCCAGCATGGCGGCCGGCTGTACGCCGAGAACCGATCCGAGGGCGGCGCCGCCTTCGTGGTGGAGCTGCCGACCGGGGAAGCGCGCTGAGCCGTGGCCGGCGCGTGGCGGGGCTCGGCCTCGCCGTGCTCCTCACGATCAGCGGCTGCGTCGGCGTGGGCGGTCCGGTGCCGAAGGCGCCCGCGCATCATCGGGCGCGCGGCTTCGCCAACGAGAATCCGGATTTCGCGCGCCCGTCGTTCTGGTCGTTGCAGGCCTTTCGCGTCCGCCGGCTGTGGGCGGCGATCGGCGGTGACCGGTCGTCGCCGGGCTTTCCGCGTGTCGCCAACGACGGCAGCGCGCTGCGCGCGAACAGCCAGGCGGCCACCGTCACGTGGATCGGCCACGCCACGCTGCTCGTGCAGCTCGAGGGCGTCAATATCCTGACCGATCCGCACTTCTCCGAGCGCGCGAGCCCGGTGTCATTCGCCGGACCGCGGCGCCTCAATCCGCCGGGCGTCGCGTTCGAAAATTTGCCGCCGATCCACGCGGTCGTGATCTCGCACGACCATTACGACCATCTCGACCGGCCGACCGTGCAGCGTCTGGCCGCGACTCATCGGCCGCGCTTTCTCGTCCCGCTCGGGCTGAAGGCGTGGTTTGCCTCGGTCGGGATCCCGGATGCCGAGGAGCTCGACTGGTGGGACAGCGCGCGCGTCGGGACCGTGACCTTCACGGCCACACCGGTGCAGCACTGGTCGTCGCGCACGCCGTTCGACATGAACCGGCGACTGTGGGCGGGCTGGGCCATCGCGGCCGGAGACAGGCGGCTGTTCTTCGCCGGCGACACCGGGTATTACGATGGCTTCCGGCGGATCGGCGAGCGGCTGGGACCGTTCGATCTGGCGCTGGTATCGATCGCCGCCTACGAGCCGCCGGCCATCATGGCCCATACGCACACGACGCCCGAAGAGGCGCTGCGCCTCTTCGCCGACGTGCGGGCGCGGACGTTCGTCGCCATGCACTGGGGAACGTTCGACCTGGCCGAGGAGCCGATCGACGAGCCGCCGCGTCGCCTCACCGCCGCCGTCCGCGCGCACGATCTGCCCGACAGCCGCGTCTGGGTTCTCGCCCACGGCGAGACGCGGCGCTGGTGAAGCCTAGGCGATCTTTCGGACTTGCTCGGACTCCTCGAGCCAGATACGGAAGCAGACGCCGTGCACGCGGATCTCGCCGACGGGCGGGACGTCGACCTCGTGCTCCCAGTGCGCCGACGAGATCATCTGCTCACACAGCAGACACGGCTCCCCGTGGCCCTGGCCGATCCAGGAGCGCCGGTCGAGCAGGGGTGGCAGCTGGCCGGTGAGGATCATGCCCCGGATGCGCCGGCGGAGATCGATCGGCGACACCGTGGGCCCGGAGCCGTCTCCTCCGGTCACGGGATGGATGAGGACGCGGGAAGCGCGGATGCGCTGACGGCTGCGAACGATCCGGAGGCGGGAGCTGGCGATAGCGCCGGTGGAGCCTGCATTCATGGGATCCCTCCGGTGAAGGCGGTAACTGAGATCAGCGTACCACCGGCCCGCCATCCGTACAGGCCTCCAGCAGCAGACCTTTCAGATACCGGGTCTCCGGCACCGTGAGCACCGCGGGGTGATCTGCGCTCTGGCCGAGCGTCGCGAGGAGCCGCAGCCGCACCCGCGCATCGACGGCGGCGCTCCGCACGGTGTCCTCGAAGGCGCTCTCACTGACGTGGTACGAGCACGAGAAGGTCGCCAGGATCCCGCCCGGCTCGAGCAGCCGGGCCGCGCGCAGATTGATCTCCTTGTAGCCGCGGAGCGCCCCCGGCACCGCGGTGCGCGTGCGCGCGAACGGCGGTGGGTCGAGGACGATGAGCCCGAAGCGCGCTCGCCTCCGCTCGAGCTCGCGCAGCGCGTCGAAGGCGTTGGCGTCGCGTACCGCCACGCGGTCGGCGAGTCCGTTGACGGCGAGGTTGTCGATGGCGCCGGCGAGCGCCTCCTTCGAAGACTCCAGGCAGACGGCGTGCGTGGCGCCGGCGGCGAGCGCCTGGCAGGTGAACCCTGCGGTGTATGCGAACGCGTCGAGAACCGTGCGACCCGAGGCCAGCGAGCCGACGCGCAGACGATTGTCGGTCTGATCGAGGTAGAGCCCGGTCTTGTGGCCGCCGCCCAGGCGCACGCGCAGCCGGACCGCGCCTTCGTCGACGATGACGCTGTCGGGCCCGTGGGCATCGTCGAGCCAGCCCGACGCCGGCGTGAAGCCCTCGAGCGCCGCCGACGCGGCGTCGTCCGCGGAGAAGACCGCCACGTCGCCGACGGCAGCGCGCAGGGCGGCCACCAGCGCCGCCCGGCGGCGCGCCATGCCGAGCGTCAGGCACTGCACGACCACCACCGGTCCGTAGCGGTCGGCGACCAGTCCCGGCAGGCCATCGGCCTCACTCCAGACCAGCCGCGTGGCTCCGGTTCGGCCGTGGCGGCGCGCCACGGCCGCGGCGATCCGCACGCGCCACAACGCGTCGTCGAGCGGCTCATCGCGCCAGGTGACGATGCGGCAGCAGAGTCCGGGCCGCGGATTGAACAGCCCACGTCCGACGAACCGTCCGCTCGAGTCGATGACGGTGACGGCCGCACCGGGCTCGCCGCCGGCGACGTCGGCGACGTCGCCCTTGAAGATCCACGGGTGCACATGCGCGCGGTCGTGGCCACGCTTGAGCCGGAGGACGGCCGCAGTCGACACGCGCGCAGCTTACAGGAGGCTCAGCGGGTGCGGCGGAGGACGACGACCATCAGCAGCGGATGCTTCGAGCGCTCGAGGACCTGGTGCGGTTTGAAGCCGAAGAACCACTGGACGAACTCGAAGCCGCCGGCGAGCGCGACCAGCGCCTTGAGCTCTTGCGGAAACAGCATCCGCGATAGATGCGTCTGCCGGTACACGCGGCGCGTGCCGTTCTCGATGGCCTCGAGCACCATGTGCTCCCGGAACACCTGGCTCACCGGGTTGACGTTGTTCAGCGCGGAGAACGACGCGCGCACGATGACGTTGCCGCGACGGCGCGACCAGGACCAGCGGCGCGCCGGATCGGTCCACGACGAGACCATGTAGCGGTCGAAGACGTAGAGGCCGCCCGGGCGGACGGCGCGTGCCACGCTCCGCAGATGGGAGACCAGCTGCTCGTTGGTGAGCAGGTGTCCCTGGGAATCCTGCATGCAGATGGCGGCGTCCACCGGCCGCCGCAGACGGAAGTCGGTCATGTCGCCCACGATCAGCTCGCCGTCGTGGCCCTTGCCGGCCAGCCGCTCGCGAAGGAACTCGATGTTCCGGGCGGACAGGTCGAGGCCCGACATCTCGTAGCCGCGATCGGCGAGCCGGATCAGATGCGGGCCGGTGCCGCACGCGATGTCGAGCACGCGGCGGACCGGACGGCGCGCGAAGCGCTTGAAGCAGTGGACGAGGAAGTCCACCTCGCCCTTGCGGTTCATGTCGAAGGCGATCTCGTAGAGGCGAGGCGCCGTGTACTCCCGCTCGCGCCCGCTCCTCACCGGCGGTCGCCCCACCAGGTCAGCAGCGCCTCGCGAATGACCCACGCGGCCGCGATGCCGGTCCGCCCGCTCGGATCCCATGCGTGCGCGACCTCGACCAGGTCGCCGCCGATGACGTCGCATTCGCCCAGCATGCGGACGATCTCGATCAGCTCCGGGACCCGCAAGCCGCCGGGCTCGGGCGAGCCGGTGCCCGGCGCCTCCGCCGGGTCGAGGACGTCGACGTCGATGGTGACGTACAGCGGATGCCGCCGGAGCTCCGGCAGGATCGCCCGCACGGCCTCCACGGGGTGGACGGCGAAGGCCGGAAAGAAACGCGGCCGGGGACGCGCGTACTCCTCGCGGGCCCCGGTGCGGATGCCGACCTGGTAGACGCGCTCCGGAGACACCGTGTCCATCACGCGGGCCATGGCGGACGCGTAGTTGTAGCGCTCGCCGAGGAACTCCTCCCGCAGATCCGGATGGGCGTCGAGCTGAAGGATGCGCAGCTCGGGAAACGACGGGGCGATGGCCTCGATGACCGGCACGGTGGCGGTGTGATCGCCACCGAGCATGTAGGGGATGAGGCCGGGCTTCCACCACGCGCGGATCTCTTCGCGGGCGGCGTCGAGCTGCTCGCGAGGCGGCGCGCCGTCGGGCATCTCACAGTCGCCGATGTCGGCCAGGCGGAGGTCGTCGAGGTCGCGGTCGAGGAACGGCGAGTAGGTCTCGATGGAGTCCGAGGCGCGCCGGAGGTCGAGCGGGCCGCTATCCGCCCCCTTGCGGAGGTTGACGCGGCCTTCGAACGGGATCCCGTAGATGGCGACGCGGGCGTCGGCTAGCGGGCGATCGTAGCAGGCGATGAAGCGCGGCGAGACCGATCGCATGCTGCCCGGGGCGCCGAGCGCCGCTAGACGAGGTCCTCGTCCGCTAGCAGGGTGATGGCCGCCAGCGCGCAGCCGGTCTGCACGGTGGTGTGCTCGACGGCGATCACGCGGCGCTCCTTGATCATTTCGCCGCGGACCTGGAAGGCTTCGTCGAGCATCGCGTTGATCTGGCGCTCGGCCTCGGCCTTGGACGCGACGCCGTGGAACTCCATGATCACGCCATTCTTGGCCGGATCATCGGGAATGGCGTAGCCGACCGCCGCCGCCACCGTCTCGCCGGGCGTCTCGCTCGTCATGGCCGCATAGGCGGTAGGGACGATGGCGCCGGGCTTGATCTTCGGCAGATCGATCACGGGCACTTCCGGAGGCAGGATGCTGGAGACCTTGATGAGGTTGATGTTGCCGATGCCTGCTGCGAGAAGTGCGTTGTCGAACGCGTTGAGGGTGGTGCCGCCTTCCGCGTGACCCGCCGTCACCGCCGCCATCGTGACCTTCCCAGTCATTCGCGCCTCCTCGTCACCGTGAGGTTCTCGCCTCCCATCAACAAAATCTGTAAAAGCAATTTACCGACGCGCGGGTGCAATGCAAGAGAAAACTGCGCGCTGGCGCGCGCGCCGGCCGCTCGGGCGAGCTCGCGGCGCGCGCCGGAGTGCTCCCACGAGCGTCGGCACGCGCGATTGCGGTCTCCGGCGAGCGTCGCGGCGCGCGCGCATGACGGCGCCGACGCGCGTCAGCGCCGGCGCATGACGGCGCCCGCCAGCGTCCACGCGCGGCGACGCGCGCGCGGCGGGTGAGCGCGGCGAAAAAATCGCGCCGCCGCGCGTTTTTTTCTTGCAATGGTCACGAACGGACCCTACAGTCAATTAGTTTTTGCATGCGGCGGAAACAATTTTCGTCGCAGAAGCGGCGGCGAGACGGCTCGTCGCAGGAGAGGTGCGGTAGATGGACGGGACGGACAAAGGAGGGTCATCGGATTGAACGCCCTGGGACGTCACCTGCTTCTGGAGTTGTTCGATTGCGATCCTGACGCGATCACCAACCTCGAAGCCGTGAAGAGTGCCCTGGTCGAGGCGGCGAAGCGGGCACAAGCCACGATCGTCGACGTCGTCTTCCACGAGTTCAACCCGTTCGGCATCAGCGGGGTGGTCGTGATCGCCGAGTCCCACCTGTCCATCCACACCTGGCCGGAGTACCGCTACGCCGCGGTCGACATCTTCTCGTGCGGCGACGTGCTCAACCCCGAGGTGGCGGCCAACTACCTGGTCGAGCAGTTCGCGGCCGAGCGGACCTCCGTCGTCGACGTTCAGCGCGGGATGTTCCTGAACGCCTCGGCGCCGATCGTCAACAAGGCCTCGGTCGCCGTCAGTTGATCAACCAGCAGTATTACAAGTGGTTCTTCGAGCCCACCACGAGCGTCGAGGGCCACACCCACGCCATCCGCCGCACCATCGTGGAGACCCAGACCAAGTACCAGCACGCCGAGATCATGGACACCTTCGCGTACGGAAAGCTCCTCGTGCTGGACGGGCGCATTCAGTCGTCCCAGGCCGAGGACTTCATCTACCACGAAGGCCTGGTCCATCCCGGCCTGCTCGCCACGGAGAACCGGCCGGAGTCCGGGTTGGTGATCGGCGGGGGGGAAGGCGCGACCCTGCGAGAGATGCTGCGGTATCCGAGCATGCGCCGGGCCGTCATGGTCGACATCGACGCCGAGGTCGTGGAGCTCTGCAAGCAGCACCTCCCCGAGATGCATCAGGGTGCGTTCGACGACCCGCGGACCGAGGTACGGACGGAGGACGCCCGCGCCTACCTCGAAAAGAGCAGCGAGCGCTTCGACTTCATCAGCGTTGACCTGGTCGAGCCGCTCGAGGCGGGGCCCGCGTGCATGCTGTTCACCAAGGAGTTCTACACGCTGGTCCGCGACCGTCTGACGCCCGGCGGCGCCATGACACTCCAGGCGGGGATGACGAAGCTCGGTGAGCTCGACTTCTACACCTGCATCCATCGAACGCTCCGCGAGGTCTTTCCGATCGTGGCCGCCTACCAGATCTTCATGTCGTGCTTCGGCACGCCCTGGGGGTTCATCACGGCGACCAAGAAGGTCGACCCGCGGTCGCAGTCGCCGGCCACCGTCGACAAGGTGATCGCCGAGCGCCTGCCGAGCACCCGGCTCGAGTACTGGGACGGCCTCACCCATCAGCACGTCTACAGCCTGCCGCGCCACATCCGGACCGCCCTGGACGCGCAGACCCGCATCGTCACCGACGCCAATCCGCTGATCGTCACCTAGCGCGGTGGCAGGCGGCTCGCGCGGCGTCGGCGTCATCGTCCTGGTCGTTCTCGCCGGGCTCGTCGTCGGCTCCCTTCTCGGCGAGCTGCTGGGCGGTCTGACGTCCGGCTCGCTGCGCGAGTTCTTCACCAAGGGGCCGTCGATTGGTCTCACCAGCCCCGCGACCCTCGATCTCCGCTTTCTCGCGCTGACCTTCGGCCTCGTCTTCAAGGTGAACGTGGTCGGGGTGCTCGGCATCGTCATCGCGGCAGTCGCGCTTCGCCGTCTCTGAGCGACGGCCCGCGCCTGATCGTCGCCTCGGCGTCGCCGCGCCGGCATGAGCTGCTGCGAACGCTCGGCGTCGACTTCGCCATCGAGCCCAGCCACGTCGACGAGACGCTCGATCCCGGCCCGCTCGCGGCCGCCGTGGCGGCGCTCGCGCTTCGCAAGGCCCGCGCCGTCGCCCGGCGCCACCCGACCGGCCTCGTGCTGGGCGCCGACACGGTGGTCGTGATCGACGGCGAACCGCTCGGCAAACCCGCCGATCCGGTCGAGGCCGCCGCCATGCTGCGCCGGCTTCGCGGCCGCGTTCACGAGGTGATGACCGGCGTGGCGGTGACCGATGCGCGGAGCGGCCGGCAGGCCGCCGAAACCGTCACCAGCCGGGTCAGCATGCGCGAGTACTCCGAGGCGGAGATCGCGCGGTACGTCGCCACCGGCGAGCCGCTCGACAAGGCGGGTGCTTACGCGATTCAGGGGGTCGGCGGCGCGCTGGTGGCCGCGCTCGAGGGCTCCCGGAGCAACGTCGTGGGCCTGCCGCTGGCGACGACGGCGGCGCTGCTTCGGCTCTTCGGGCTCGCCGTCAGCGCCGCGGCTGACTGACGGCGCGGCGGACGGCCTCCACGTGAACGAGGTCTTCCGGCCGTGGCACGCGCGCGGTGACCGGCAGCGGCAGGTGGGCGCGGATGACGATCAGCGTCTCGCGCACCTGCTCCACGGTCACGAGCCCGTTCTTCAGGTAGAGATCCCGGCAAGCGGCGAGCCGCGCCTCGAACGCCTCCGGTCCCGTCGTCACGGCCGGTGGCAGCCGGCTCGCGAGGCCGTTGCCGTCGCCGGCGGCCATGCGCCGCTGAGCGGCGAGCACGGCGCGCGCGAAGGCGGTGAGGTCGCGCTCCTTGGGCCGTCGATCGCTCCGCACGAAGACGGCCGCGTTGACCGTCGGTGCCCCGATGGCCTGCCGCACAGCCTCCGGCGAGCGCAGGTCGACGAGCGCCCGCGCGGAGCCCGCGGCGATCAGCCGCGAAGCGGCGGGCTCGGGGACGAGCGCGGTGTGGACGTCGCCCGTCTCCACCGCCTGCAGCACGCCGCGCTCGCCGCGGCTCACCATCCACATCTGGGCGACGCTCAGGCCCGAGCGGGCGAGGAGCCAGGCAAACCACGCCTGCTCGGGCGCGCCGGGCGTGCTGACCCCGATCCGCGTGCCCGGCAGATCGTCGAGCGAGCGTACGATCGTCTTGTGCGCGTCTGCCACGATGAGGACGACCGGAGGCGCGGCGGTGAGGCCGAGTACCAGCTGCGGGGACTGGCTCGCCGTGCGTGGCCCGAAACTCAGGATCGCGTCGAGCGACGTCGCTGCGAGATCGGCCTGACCCTGGGCGAGCGCCTCCGCCGCTCCCGGCTCCGCCCGGGTGGTCTTGAGCGTCACCGCCAGGCCCTCGCGGGCGAAGTAGCCTTCGGCCTCGGCCACCCGGAGCGGCAGGTACTCGGATGACGTTGCCGGCCCGCTCACCGCGAGCGTCAGCGCCTGGAGCGCGAGGATGACGCCGAGCATGCCGTCAGTCCGCCCGGTGCTCCGCGCGCGCCGCACGATTCCCGGACCGCCGTACGATCCGATCAAGGCGCGGCTGCTGCGGCTCTATCGCGATCTGCTGCGTCACCATGGCCCGCAGGACTGGTGGCCCGGCCGCTCCGCCTTCGAGATCGCGGTCGGCGCGATCCTCACGCAGCACACGGCGTGGACGAGCGCCGCCCGCGCCGTCGCCGCGCTGCGACGCCGCCGTCTGCTGGTGCCCGCGCGGCTGGCGGCCGTGCCCGAAGCCGAGCTCGCGGAGGTGATCCGTGCGGCCGGAACGTATCGCCTGAAGGCGCGGCGGCTCCACGCGTTCACGGCGTGGCTGCTCATCCGCTTCGACGGCCGCTTCGAGGCGCTGCGGCGCGCGCCGCTTTCCGCGCTGCGCCGAGAGCTCTTGACCGTGTCCGGCCTCGGACCGGAGACGGTGGATGCGATCCTGCTCTACGCCGCGCACCGGCCGGTGTTCGTCGCCGATGCGTACACGCGGCGGTTCCTCGCCGCGCACCGCCTGCTGCCGCCGGCCACGGGGTACGAGGCGGCTCGCGCCTTCCTCGAGGCACACCTGCCCTCGGATCCGGCGCTCTTCAACGAGTTCCACGCGCTGCTCGTCGCCGCCGGCAAGCACGCGCGGCGAGTCACCGCCGCGCGGTCTCGAGGAGGATGGTGACGAGGCGCTCGGCGGCGTCGGGCACGGCGAGCGTGCGGGCGCGCTCGCCCATCTCCTTGAGACGGCCGGGATCGGCAAGCAGCGACTGGATGCGCTCCAGCAGCAGCGCTGGCGTCAGCGAGGCCTGCGGCAGGATCGCACAGCCGCCGGCGCGGCCGACGAGCCGCGCGTTGGCGGTCTGCTCGTCGCCGCGCGTGCCGGGCAGGGGGATGTAGAGGGCAGGCAGCCCGAGCTGGCAGCACTCGTTGACCGTGCCGGCGCCCGCG
>DASTCJ010000088.1:0-19088 GCA_035605575.1 Candidatus Methylomirabilota bacterium | reverse complement strand
GGGGCGCTCCTCTATGGGCGCTCCTCTACTCCGCTCCTCTAAAAGAAGAACACGCCCTTGCCGGTCGTCTGGGTGTCGAAGACGCGGTAGGCCTCGTCGGCCTGATCCAGGCGGAAGCGATGCGTCAGCAGCTTCTTCAGCGGGATCTTGCGATCGGCGACGAAGCGGGCGCATTCCTCCTGGCCGGTGTTCGAGAACGTCCACGACGCGTGGACGGTGAGCTGCCGGCGCAGCATGTGCTTGCTGACGTCGATGGTCACCTGACCGCCTTCACCGACGAACGCGACGCGGCCCCACGTGCCTGCTGATTGCAGCGCACCGAGGCGTCCCTCCGCGGAGCCGGAGCAATCCATGGTGGTCTCGGCACCTTCACCGTGGGTGAGATCATGAATGGCCTTGACGGCGTCGGTGTCGCGGGCGTTGATCGTCTCCTCGGCGCCCAGCTCGCGTGCCAGCGCGAGGCGCTCGGGCACCACGTCGATGGCGATGACACGCGCGCCCATCGCGCGGCCCAGCATGGTGGCGCTGAGCCCGACCGGTCCCTGACCGAACACGGCGAGCGTGTCTCGGCCCGAGACGTCGATCCGCTTCAGTGCGCCATAGGCGGTGCCGGTCCCGCACGATACCGACGCGCCTTCCTCGAACGACAGCTCGTCCGGGAGCGGGACGCAGGTGAAGGCCGGCGCGAGCATGAACGCGGCGTGACCGCCGTGGCCGGTCATGCCGTAGACGGTGATGCCTTTGCGGCAGAGCTGGGACCAGCCGAGCCGACAGTGCCGGCAGCGGCCGCAGCCCTTGTAGTGATGATTCATCACGCGCTGGCCCACCAGCGAGGCATCGACGCCGGCGCCGACGGCGGCCACCACGCCGCACGGCTCGTGACCCGCGATCACGGGCCCCCCGGCGCCGAGGCCGAGGGCGGCGGCCGCGTTGCCGACCGCTCTGTATGGATGGAGGTCGCTGCCGCACATGCCCGAGGCCTTCATCTCTAGAATCACCTCGCCCGGCCCCGGCGTGGGATCGGCGAAGTTCTGCAGCTCGAGCTTGCGGTTGCCGAGGAATACGATGCCGCGCATGGCGACCTCCTTTGTATCGGAGCGCTGTTTCCACCTCCACCGTGGGTGGCCTGAGAGAGGTGGAGTGTGGCTCCGCTATGGGCGGTGACCTTAGCACGTGTTGCGGACTGCGTTAAGATCGGGCGTTATGACGAGCCCCATCATTACCGAGGCCGTGCGGCACCTGGTCGACCGCAAGGACCTCTCGCGCATCGAGGCGGCGGCGGCCATGGAAGCGATCATGTCCGGCGCCGCGACGAACGCGCAGATCGCCGCCTTCCTGACCGCGCTGCGCATGAAGGGCGAGACGGTCGAGGAGCTCATCGGATTCGCGCAGGTGATGCGGCAGAAGGCCGTGCGCATTCGCGTCCACGACG
Organism: Candidatus Methylomirabilota bacterium; assembly: GCA_035605575.1. GTDB lineage: Bacteria > Methylomirabilota > Methylomirabilia > Rokubacteriales > CSP1-6 > AR12. The sequence continues at coordinate 17,656 of DASTCJ010000088.1, read as the reverse complement.
ACGAGGTCGCCGGCCTCACCGGCACCGATCGCGAGATGCTCATCGATACGTGCGGCACCGGTGGCGACGCCACCGGGACCTTCAACGTCTCCACGGCCACCGCGTTCGTGGTGGCCGGGGCCGGGCTCAACGTCGCCAAGCACGGCAACCGCTCGGTTTCCTCGCTGTGCGGCTCGGCCGACGTCGTGGAAACGCTCGGCGTCAGCCTCGACCTCACACCACAAAAGGTGGCCCGCTGCGTCGACGAGGTGGGAATCGGCTTCCTCTATGCGCCGCTGCTGCACACCGCGATGAAGCACGTGATGCCGGTCCGACGCGAGATGGCGATCCGCACCGTGTTCAACATGCTCGGCCCGCTCACGAATCCGGCGTCGGCCAATGCCCAGATCATCGGCGTCTACTCGGCCGCGCTCACGGACCCACTCGCCCGTGTGCTGGCCGAGCTCGGCACCGTGCGCGCGTTCGTCGTGCACGGTGCGGACAGCCTCGACGAGATCTCCAACACCGGCGAGAGCCGCGTGTCCGAGGTGCGCGAGGGCATGGTGCGCTCCTACACCGTGCGGCCGGAAGACTTCGGTCTCCCGCGGACGACCATCGCCGAGCTGATGGGCGGCGACCGCGAGGAGAACGCGCGCATCATCCGCGCGATCCTCGACGGCGAGGCCGGCCCGAAGCGCGACATCGTTCTGATGAACTCCGCCGCCGCCCTCGTCGCCGGCGCCAAAGCCCGCGACTTCAAGGAAGGCGTGAGCCTCGCCGCCCACGCCATCGACTCCGGCGCCGCCCTCCGCAAGCTCGAAGCCCTGGTCGGCCTGAGCCAGCGACTCGCCGAAGAGAAGTAAAAAACAAAACCGCGCTCACAGGGGCGGGTGAGCGCGGTCGAGCCGGCGTTCGGCTAAGCGATGCGGTTCCGGCGGGTGCCGGATCCGCGGTTCCGTTCGTCTGCTCGTTGCACTGCAAGAGCAAGCGGAATGCCGAACCCGGAGCGGCGAGATTTCTGCGATTTTCGGGGCGCCGGCCGCGTCGCTGTGGCGTGAGCTGCACACTGTTGCCGACTCCAGGGTGAAGCCTTGCCCTGTTTTGCCAGCCCCGGCCGGGCCGCAGTGCTTGCGCCGGCGCAGCGAGCGGCCGTACAATGACGCCGGTACCGCCGTCGCGCTCAACTTCTCGTCGTCCCTGTCTTTCCGTTCGGCGCCCGGCGGCATGGCTCGCAGCGGGGAGTTCTAGAACACCGACAGAGGAGTCGGAGTGAAGCCACGCGTTCCGCGGTATCACCGGATCGCCGAGTCGCTTCGCGACCGCATTCGCGAAGGCGACCTGACGCCGGGCATGCGACTCGACAACCAGCGCGCGCTCGCGCGGTCGTTTGGCGTGACGCTCATGACGCTGCGCCAGGCGCTGGAGCTCCTCGAGCGCGAGAACCTCATCGCCCGCCGCCACGGACTCGGCACGTTCGTCGCCGCGCCGTCGATCGACTACGACATCCTGCAGCTTCGCCGATTCGCCGGCGACCTGTCCGCCCAGGGTGAGCATGTGACGACCCGCATGATCGGCACCCGCATCGCCGCCGCCGATCGCCGCGTGGCCGACGCGCTCGGGCTGCGCGCGCGTGGGCGCGCGGTGGTGCTCGAGCGCCTGCGGCTGGTCGACGGCCATCCGATGAGTCTGCAGCGCTCGTTTCTGCCGCCGGCCGTCGGCGAGCCCGTGCTGCAGGCGGACCTCACGGTCACCCCGCTCATCCAGGTGCTCGAGTTCAAGCTCGGCGTCACCATCGAGCGCGCGCGCGAGAGTGTCTCCGCCGTGCGCCTCGGCCGTCGCGAGGCGCGCGAGCTCGGGTGCCTGGCCGGCGTGCCGGCCTTCGAGTCCGAGCGTGTCTCCTACGACGCCGGCGGCGCGCCGGTCGTCTTCGATCGCGTTTACATCCCGGGTGACCGGTTTCGCATCACGCGGGAACTCCACTACGATTTGTCCGAGCGAGGAGCGACGTCATGAAGATCGTGGTTGCCGTCAAGCAGGTGCCGGACACCGCCACCCAGGTGAAGATCTCGGGCAGCGATCCGAAGGCGATCGACACGGCCGGCATCACGTGGATCGTCTCGCCGTACGACGAGTTCGCGGTCGAGGAGGCGCTGCGCATCAAGGAAAAGCGCGGTCAGGGCGAGGTGGTGGCCGTCTCGCTCGGTCCCGATCGCGTGAAGGAAGCGTTGCGGTCGGCGCTCGCGATGGGCTGCGATCGCGCGATCCACGTGAACGATCCCGCGCTCGCGAACGCCGACACGCTGCTGACCGCGCAGGCGCTGGCCGCGGTGATCAAGCAGGAGCAGCCGGCGCTGGTGATCTGTGGTCGCCAGGCGATCGACGACGACATGGGCGCCGTGGCCGCGCAGGTCGCCGAGATCCTCGGCTGGCCGGCGGCGTCGTGGATCATGGAGGAAGCGGTGGACGCCGAGGCGAAGACGATCCGCATCGGACGTCAGGTCGAGGGCGGGCTCGAGGTGTTCGACCTGCCGCTCCCCGCCGTCGTGTCGGCGCAGAAAGGACTCAACGAGCCGCGGTATCCGACGCTCAAGGGAATCATGGGGGCCAAGAAGAAAGAGATCAAGGATGTGAAGGCGGCGGAGCTCGGCGTCACCGGCACCCCGCAGCTGGCGGTGAAGAATCTGGAAGCCCTGCCACCGCGGCCGCCGGGGCGCGTCATCCCCGGCGAGGTAAAGGACGCGGTGAAAGAGCTGGTTCGCGCGCTGCGCGAGGAAGCGAAGGCGATCTGAGATGGCCAACGCGTTCTGGTGTCTCGTCGAGGACGATCGCAAGGGCTCCCCCAAGAAGGTCATGGCGGAGGTGCTTGGCGAGGCCGCCCGGCTCTCCGGCGGCAACGTCGAAGCGGTATGGCTGACCGACAAGGTCTCCGACGACGGTATCAAGCAGCTCGGGGGCTGGGGCGCCAGCAAAGTTTGGGTGCTTGAAAACGCTGCGTTCTCGCCATACCGCGGCGAGGTGTGGGCGCCGGTGCTCGCCGAGCTGGCCACGCAACAGTCGCCGAAGGCCATCGTCGCGCCGGTGACGAGCAAGATGCGTGAGCTCGCCGCGAGACTGGCGGCGCGGCTCGGGGTCGGACTCGCCGCCGATTGCGTCGGCATGGCGATGGACGGTGATCAGCTCGTGGCCACGCGGCCGGTGTACGCCGGCAAGCTGCTCGCGAAGATGACGTGGGCGAAGACGCCGTGGATCGCCACGCTCCGCCCCAACGTCTTCAAGCCGGCGGACGCGCAGGCCGGCAAGAGCGCGGCGGTGGAGAAGCCGACGGTCACGATTCCTCCGGCGACCATGAAGCTGGTCGAGCGGCGGGAGGAGACGTCGACGGGCCTGCCCGAGCTGACGGAAGCCGAGATCGTCATCTCCGGTGGCCGCGGGATGAAAGGCCCCGAGAACTACGTGATCCTCGAGGACATGGGCAAGGTCATCGGCGCCGCCGTCGGCGCCTCGCGCGCCGCCGTCGATGCCGGCTGGCGGCCGCATCGCTTCCAGATCGGTCAGACGGGTCGGACGATCTCCCCGAAGCTCTATCTCGGCTTTGGCGTCTCCGGCGCCATCCAGCACCTGGCCGGGATGCGGACGTCGAAGGTCATCGTCGCCGTCAACAAGGATCCGGACGCCCCGATCTTCAAGATCGCCGACTACGGGATCGTCGCCGACCTCTTCGAGGTCGTGCCGGCGCTCACGGACGAGTTCAAGAAGCTATTAGAAAAGTAAACGCGCGATGACGCGATGAGATGACGCGATGAATGGAAGCGCAGCCGCGCCCATCTCTCTCAGGCCACCCACGGCCGAGGGGGAAACAGCGCTCCTATACAGAGGCAAGTGATGCACCTGGAGCTCACCGACGAGCAGCAAATGGTCCAGACGATGGCGCGCGAGTTCGCGCAGGAGCACATCGCGCCCATCGCCTCGGAGATCGACCGCGACGCGCGGTTTCCGCACGAGACCGTCAAGCGGATGGGTGAGCTCGGCCTGCTCGGGATCATGGTTCCCGAAAAGTGGGGCGGCAGCGGCGCCGACACGGTCTCGTACGTGGTGGCGCTCGAGGAGATCGCGAAAGCCTGCGCGTCGCACGCGGTGGTCATGTCCGTCAACAACTCGCTCTACTGTGATCCGATCTGGAAACACGGCACGGACGCGCAGCGCGCGCGGTTCCTCAAGCCGGTGGCCTCCGGCCACGCGCTCGGCTGCTTCGCGCTGACGGAGCCGGAGGCGGGCTCCGACGCGCGCAATCAGCACACCCTGGCGCGGCGCGATGGCGACGCCTACGTCATCACGGGACGCAAGATGTTCATCAGCACCGGGCGCGAGGCGTCGTTCGTGCTCGTGTTCGCGCAGACGGACGTGGCACGAGCGCACCGTGGCATCTCGGCGTTCGTGGTGGAGAAAGGCACGCCGGGCCTGTCGGTCAGCAAGACCGAGGACAAGCTCGGCATCCGGGCCTCCGACACCGCCGAGCTGGTCTTCGACGGCTGCCGCGTGCCCACCGACCACCGCATCGGCGAGGAAGGCAAGGGCTTTCACATCGCGCTCGCCACGCTTGACGGCGGGCGCATCGGCATCGCGGCGCAGGCGGTCGGTATCGCGGCCGGCGCCTATGACCGGTCCGTCACGTATGCGCGCGAGCGCAAGGCGTTCGGGGTGCCGATCGGCCAGCACCAGATGGTGCAGTGGATGATCGCCGACATGGCCACCGCCATCGACGGCGCGCGCCTCATGACGCTCAAGGCCGCCACGCTCAAGGACGCCGGCCGTCCCTATACCAAGGAAGCATCGATGGCCAAGCTCTTCGCCGCCGAGACGGCCATGAAGGTTGCCACGGATGCCGTCCAGGTCCACGGCGGCTACGGCTACATCCGCGAGGCGGAGGTGGAGCGGTACTTCCGGGACGCGAAGATCACGCAGATCTACGAGGGAACCTCGCAGATCCAGAAGCTCGTCATCGCGCGCGAGGTGCTCAAGTGATCGCGACGATGCGAGAGTTCACCGAGTACTTCGATGGCGTGCGGGGCCGGACGATCGGGTTCTTCGGGGCGATCCCGGCCGAGATGATCGACTGGGCGCCGAAGGACGGCGAGTACACGTGCGGCGACATCGTGCGCCACGTGGCGGCCAGCGAGTCGATGTTCAGCGGTGTGGTGGCGGGGGGCGTGTGGCGCTACGACGGGCATGAGCGCACGCGCGCGGCCACGCTCGCAGACGGGCTGGCGCTCCTCGACGCGCGTCACGCCGCGGCGACAACTGCGCTGGCCAGCGCCGGCGACGCGGCGCTGGCGGAGTCGCGGCCCGCGCTCGAGCCGGGCGGTCGGCCCATTCGCGGCTGGCGCCTTCTCATGGCGATGTGCGAGCACGAGGTCCATCACCGTAGCCAGCTCGCGTCCTATCTGACCCTCATGGGTGTCGACGCGCCCGACATCTTCGGCCTCGGCGTCGAGGACGTTACCCGATTGACCGACCGGAGGACTTGATGAGTCAGACCCCGGAACGCGACGTCCGCTTCGAGACGCTCTCGGGCATCCCCGTGCTGCCGCTCTACACGCCCGACGACGTGGCCGGCGCGTACGACGAAAAGCTCGGTCGTCCGGGCCAGTACCCGTTCACGCGCGGTGTCTACCCGACGATGTATCGCGGCCGGCTGTGGACGATGCGCATGTTCGCCGGATTCGGGCGGCCCGAGGATACGAACGAGCGGTTCAAGTATCTGCTGGCGCAAGGGCAGACGGGCCTGTCGACCGCGTTCGACATGCCGGCGCTGATGGGCTACGACGCCGATCATCCCCGCGCGCGCGGCGAGGTCGGCAAGGAAGGCGTCTCCATCTCCACCCTCGACGACTTCGAACGCCTCTTCGCCGACATCCCGCTCGGCGACGTGACGACGTCGATGACCATCAACTGCACCGCATCGGTGGCGCTGGCGATGTACCTCGCCATCGCCGAGAAGCAACGCGTCTCGTGGGACCGCATCGGCGGGACGATGCAGAACGACATGCTGAAGGAGTTCATCGCGCAGAAAGAATGGATCTGTCCGCCGGAGCCGGCCGTCCGGATCGTGACCGACATGATCGAGTTCACGTCCAAGCACGTCCCGCGCTTCAACCCGGTATCCATCTCCGGCTACCACATCCGCGAAGCGGGCTCGACGGCGGTGCAGGAGCTCGCCTTCACGCTGGCGGACGGCCTCGGCTACGTCGAGGCGGCGCTGGCGCGCGGGCTTGACATCGACAGCTTCGCGCCGCGGCTCTCGTTCTTCTTCGACATCCACAACGACTTCTTCGAGGAGATCGCGAAGCTGCGCGCGGCGCGGCGCATGTGGGCGCGCTTCATGAAGGAGCGCTACGGCGCGAAAAAGCCGGAGTCGATGCGCCTGCGCACGCACACGCAGACGGCCGGCGTGTCGGCGACGGCGCAGCAGCCGCTCAACAACATCGCGCGCGTGGCCGTCCAGGCCCTGGCCGCGGTGCTCGGCGGCGCGCAGTCGCTGCACACCAACTCCTACGACGAGACGTGGGCGCTGCCGACCGAGGACGCGGTGACGGTGGCGCTGCGGACGCAGCAGATCATCGCCGAGGAGACGGGCGTGGCGCTGACGGCCGACCCGCTCGGCGGCTCGTACTACCTCGAGAAGCTGACCGATCAGATGGAAGCTGCGGCGATGGACTACATCGCCAAGATCGATGCCATGGGCGGCATGATCCGCGCCATCGACAACGGTTATCCGCAGAAGGAGATCGCGGATGCCGCCTACCACTATCAGCTTCTGGAGGACCGCGGCCAGAAGGTCACGGTCGGCGTGAACAAGTACGTGATGCGCGAGGACAAGCCGATCAACTTCCTGAAGATCGACGAGGCGGTCGAGACGGAGCAGATCGAGCGCGTGGGCCGGTTCAAGGCGGCCCGCGACATGAGCAAGATCGAGCGGCGCCTCAAGCAGCTGGCCGACGTGTGCCGCAACGGCGGCAACGTCATGCCCGTGCTCGTCGACGCGGTGAAGGACTACGCGAGCCTCGGTGAGATCTCGGACGTCTACCGGCAGGTGTTCGGCCTCTACCGCGAGCCGATCATCTTCTGAGGAGAAGGACTACGCCATGACCGTCGCGGACGCAGTCTCGCCGGAGCGTCAGAAGGCGCTCGATTACCTCACCGTGCGGGCAGACGCGATGCCCGCCCAGCAGGTGATCGCGCGCTTCCACGCCGCCGCCGGTGAATTCGACGCCCTCGTCGACCAGCTGGACGAGCGTGACGCGCGCACCGTGCTCATCCCGGGCGAGTGGACGGCGGCGCAGGTGGTCGATCATCTGGCGCAGACGACGGCTCGCAACGCCGACGAGCTGCGCCATCTGCTCGACGGCCGCCGGCCGCCGGCCCCGCCCGTGTACGAGGCGCTCGTGTCGGGCGCCGCGCATCGCGTGCCGTGGGAGGAGCTGAAGGCGGAGCTCGCGGAGGCGAACGCGGAGCTCGCGCGGCTGCTCTCGCGTGCCGCGCGCCAGGAGCCGAAGGCCGGCCTCACCATCCGCACCATCCTCATCATCAATCGGACGCTTGCCGATGGCACCGTCGAGCCCGAGCAGTTCGACGCCGAGCTCGGCTGGAAGGGCTACGCGCTGACGGCACGGCTGCACCTGCTCGATCACCGCACGCAGGTGAAGAAGCTGCTGCACGCGCGAGGGGAGAGTCAGTCATGACAGACGCGATCCGCATCACCAGGACGACCACGAAGAAGGACAAGCCGAAGGACAAGGACCTCGCGTTCGGCAACGTCTTCACCGACCACATGTTCGTCGCGAACTTTCAAGAGGAGAAGGGCTGGTACGACCCGCGGATCGAGCCGTACGGGCCGCTGCCACTCGATCCGGCCACCGCCGTTCTCCATTACGGCCAGTCGCTCTTCGAGGGGCTCAAGGCCTTTCGCGGCAAGGACGGCAGGATCCGGCTGTTCCGGCCGCAGAAGCACGTCGAGCGGCTCAACCGGACCGCGCACCGGATGACGATTCCGCCGATCGATCCGGAGCTGATCCTGCGCTCGTGGACGACCCTGGTCGATGTCGACCGCGACTGGGTGCCGTCGTCGGTCGGCACCTCGCTCTACATCCGCCCCACCGTCATCGCCAGCGAGCCGTTCCTCGGCGTGCGGCCGGCGAAGGAGTACCTCTATTACGTGATCCTCTCGCCGGTGGGGCCCTACTATCCCGAGGGCCTGGCGCCGACGAAGATCAAGGTGATCGACAACTACGTGCGAGCGGTGGCCGGTGGGCTCGGCGAGGCCAAGACGTCGGCGAATTACGCGGCCAGCCTCTACGCGGCCGAGGAGGCCAAGCACGAGGGCTTCACTCAGGTGCTCTGGCTCGATGGCGTGCACCACAAGTACGTCGAGGAGGTGGGCACGTCGAACATCATGCTGAAGATCGGCGACGAGGTGATCACGCCGCCGCTGGCCGGCACCATCCTGGCCGGCGTCACCCGCGACACCGCGCTGGCGCTCATGCGTGAATGGGGCATGCGCGTGTCCGAGCGCGCGATCACCATCGACGAGGTCGTGGCCGCTGCGCGCGACGGCAGCCTGCAGGAGGTGTGGGCGACCGGCACCGCCGCCGTCATCTCGCCGGTCGGCGAGCTCGCGTACAAGGGCGAGCGGCTGGTCGTCCACGGCGGCCGCATCGGCGAGACGGCGCAGAAGCTCTATGACACCATCGTGTCGATCCAGTACGGCGCCATCGCCGACGACCACAAATGGACCGTTGTCGTCTAGGAGGAGCCTCATGAGCGCGGAGTGCGTGTTCTGCAAGATCCGGGACGGGGCGATTCCGTCGACGAAGATCTACGAGGACGGCGCCACCCTCGCGTTCATGGACATCAACCCGCTGAACACCGGCCACTGCCTGGTGGTCCCCAAGCGCCACGCGGCCACGCTCTGGGACGCCGAGGCGGCCGATCTGCAGGCGACCATCGCGACGGCGCAGAAGATTGCCGTCGCGCTGATGGCCGCCGTGAAGCCCGATGGATTGAACATGCTGCAGGCGAACGGCGCCGCGGCCTTCCAGTCGGTGCCGCACTTTCATCTGCATCTGATTCCGCGCTGGGCCGGGGACGGCAAGGGCTTCGACTGGAAGCTCCAGCCGGGAGACCGCGCGCAGATCGCCGGCGTCGCTGATCGCGTGCGCGCGGCGCTCAAGGAGGCCGGATGAGTCCGGAGCGGACGGTGCGCGTGGTGGTGGCCAAGCCGGGCCTCGATGGCCACGACCGCGGGGCGAAAATCGTGGCGCGCGCGCTGCGCGACGCCGGCTTCGAGGTGATCTACACCGGACTGCACCAGACCCCGGAGCAGATCGTGGCCACCGCCGTCCAGGAGGACGCCGACGCCATCGGCCTCAGCGTGTTGTCCGGGGCTCACAACTATCTCTTCAAGCGCGTGCTCGAGCTGCTCAAGGAGAAGGGCGCCGACGACGTGGCGGTCTTCGGCGGGGGCATCATCCCGCCCGAGGACATCGCGGCGCTGAAGCAGATCGGGGTGAAGGAGCTCTTCACGCCGGGCACCTCCACCCAGGACATCATCCGCTTCGTCCGCGAGCACATCCGCGCGGCCGTCTGACCCATGCGTGTGCGCGGGAGCGACCTGTGGCCGGCCGCCCTCACGCGTGATCTCGTCACCGAAACGCATTACGGCCGGATGTTGCGCGGCTATCCGCGGCGCCCCCGGACACTGGCCGACATGCTCGATCGCGCCGCCGACCGCGTGCCCGATCGCGACGCCATCGTCGCCCCCGATCGGCGCCTGACCTGGCGGGAGCTGCGCGCGGAGGTCGATCGCATGGCGAGCGGGCTCGACGTGCGACACGGGATCAAGGGCGGCGACCGCGTCGGCCTCCTCTTCCTGAACTCCGCAGAGTTCTGCGTGGCGGTGTTCGCGTGCGCGCGGCTCGGCGCCATCGCCGTCACGCTCAACACGAAGCTGAAGGCGCCGGAGCTCGAGTTCATGCTGCAGAACTCCGGCGCGCGGGTGCTGCTGATGCACGAGGCCGTGTGGGATGAGATCGCGCCCATCCGCGCGCGCATTCCGTGCGAGGCGGTCTACGTCGCCGGTCGCGCGCCGGCCGGAACGAGCCCGCTCGAGTCGCTGGCCGACCGCTCGGTGCCGCCGGCCGTCGCCGTTGGCGAGGACGACGTCGCCTTCATCATGTACACATCGGGCACGACGGGACGGCCGAAGGGCGCCATGGGCACCCACCTCGGCATCATCTCGTCGAACGTGAGCCTCGAGCGCTGCATGGGCTTGCGCGACGGCGATCGCACGCTCGTCGCCGTCCCGCTGTTCCATGTGACCGGTCTCATCGGCCAGCTGCTGAGCATGGCGCTCGTCGGCGGCACCACGGTGATCCTGCGCACCTTCGACGCCGCCGAGGCGCTGCGGCTGCTCGACGCCGAGCGGATCACGTACATGATCGCGGCGCCGACGGTGTTCACGATGATGCGCCAGCAGCCGGGCTATCGCGCGACCGGGCAGAGCCTGCGCGCCGTCGGCTACGGCGGCGCGCCCACGCCACCCGACGGCGTGCGGGCGCTGCGCGAGTGGCTGCCGGCGGCCACGTTGCAGAACGCGTACGGCATGACGGAGACGTGCTCGCCCACGACGCTGATGCCGCCCGGTGAAGAGCTCTCGCACATCTCGTCGGTCGGCTGGCCGGTGCCGATCGCGGATGTACGGACGGTGGAGGTCGGGACCGGGCGCGAGTGTCAGCCGGACGAGGTCGGCGAGCTGTGGGTGTCCGGGCCGATGGCCGTGCCCGGCTACTGGGCGAATCCGGACGCGACGGCGGCCACGATGGGCGACGGCTGGCTGCGCACCGGCGATCTGGCGAAGATCGACGCCGACGGCTACGTCACGATCATGGACCGGTTGAAGGACATGATCAATCGTGGCGGCGAGAAGATCTACTGCGTCGAGGTCGAGGACGTGCTGTGCGCGCATCCCGCGATCCTCGAGGCGGCGGTGGTCGGCATCGACGACGCCATCTACGGGGAGGCGGTGAAGGCCTGCGTGGTGGCTCGCGCCGGCGCCACTGTCGATCCCGAGGACGTGCGGCGGTGGGTCGGCGCCCGACTCGCCAAGTTCAAGGTCCCGCGTGAGGTGGCCGTCCTCGACGCGCTGCCGCGCAATCCGAACGGCAAGGTCATCAAGAGCGCGCTCCGATGAGCCGCAGGGAGGTTCGCGGTGGCTGACGACGATGTGCAGGCAGAGCTCGAGCGACTCCGCGCCGAGAATGCGGCGCTCAAGGCCCGCGGGTCACGGGGCGTCTCGCTCAAGGTCAGCGAGAAGGGCGGGGTGTCCGTCTACGGGCTCGGCCGCTTCCCGGTGACGCTCTACAAGGAGCAGTGGGTGAAGCTGCTCGACATGGCCGACGACATCCGCGCCTTCATCAAGGCGCACGACACCGAGCTGAAGGCGAAGCCGCAATGAACTTCGAGCTGAGCGACGAGCACAAGCAGGTGCGCGACGTGGCGCGGCAGTTCGCGGAGGCGGAGCTCGGCGAGAAGATCGCGCCCTACGACGCGCGGCACGAGTTCCCGCACGCGATCGTCGCCAAGCTGGCGCCCCTCGGATTCCTCGGCGTGCTGGTCTCGGAAGAGTATGGTGGCAGCGGTCTCGATTACGTCTCGTACGCGCTGATCGTCGAGGAGCTGAATCGCGGCGACGCGTCGGTCGGCATCACGATGTGGGCGCACAACTCGCTCGGCACCAACCACATCAATCTGTTCGGCTCGCCGGAACAGAAGCGCCGCTGGCTGCCGGCGCTCGCGAGCGGACAGGTCCTCGGCGCGTGGGGGCTCACCGAGCCGGGCTCGGGCTCCGACGCGGCCGCGCTGCGCACACGCGCCGAGCGCCACGGCGACGACTACGTGCTGAACGGCAGCAAGGCCTTCATCACCAACGCCTCCGTCGGGAAGACCGCCGTGGTCATGGCGCGCACGGATCCCAGCAAGGGCGCCAAGGGCATCTCTGCGTTCGTGCTGGAGAAAGGCATGCCGGGCTTCAGCGCCGGACAGCCGTACCGCAAGCTCGGCCTGCATGCGTCCGACACCGCAGAGCTGATCTTCGAGGACGCTCGCGTGCCGGCCGCCAACATGCTCGGCGAGCCGGGGCAGGGCTTCGTGCAAGCCATGCAGGTGCTCGAAGGCGGGCGTATCGCCATGGCTGCGATGGCCGTCGGGATCGCGCAGGCGGCGGTGGACCAGGCCGCGAAGTACATGAAGCAGCGCTCGGCGTTCGGCAAGACGCTCGCCAAGTTCAACGGATTGCAGGGCATGATCGCGGACATGGCCACGGAGGTCGAGGTCGCGCGGCTGCTGATGCTGCGCGCGGCGTGGTTGAAAGACGAGGGCCGGCCGGCCATGCACGCCGCCGCCATGGCCAAGGTCTTCGCCTCCGAGGTCGCGATGAAAGCCGCCACCAAGGCCGTGCAGATCCACGGAGGCGCCGGCTACATCACGGAGTTCCCGGTCGAGCGCATCTTCCGCGACGCCAAGCTTACCGAGATCGGCGAGGGAACCTCCGAGGTCCAGCGCATGGTCATCGCGCGCGAAATCCTGAAAGTCTCGTAGCCATGTTCCGGCAGAGGAAGAGGGGCGTCACGGCTCCGCCGGGACGTCCCGAACGGCCGGGGGGTATGGGGGGCCATTTCGGGGCCCCCCATATTCTGATAGACCGTGTCGACAAGCGCTACGCGACGTCGTCGGGGCCGGTCGATGCGCTGCGGCAGGTCTCGCTCACCGTCGCTGCCGGCGAGTTCTGCACGCTCATCGGCCCGTCCGGGTGCGGCAAGTCCACGCTGCTCGGCATGCTGGGCGGCCTCGTGACACCGGACGCCGGGCGCGTCGTCGTCGACGGCCGTCCGGTCGACGGTCCCGACCCGCGGCGGGCGGCCACCGTGTTCCAGGACGCCGGGCTCTTCCCGTGGCGCACGACGCTCGAGAACATCGAGTTCGGTCTGGAGCTGCAGGGCGTGCCGCGCGAGCGCCGTCGTAGCGTCGCCACCGAGCTGCTCGGCCCGCTCGGGCTGCGCGACTTCGCCGGCAAGTATCCGCGCGAGCTGTCGGGCGGCATGCGACAGCGCGTGGCGATCGGCCGCGCGCTTGCCATCGACACGCCGATCGTGCTGATGGACGAGCCGTTCGGCGCGCTCGACGAGCAGACGCGTCTGTTGATGGGCGAGTGGCTGCTCGACATCTGGCGCCGGACGCGCAAGACGGTCGTCTTCGTGACGCACAGCCTGCAGGAGGCGGTGGCGCTGTCGACGCGTGTCGTGGTCATGACGGCGCGGCCCGGGCGCATCAAGACGGTCGTGGAGCTGCCGCTGCCGTATCCGCGTGCCATGGAATCGGCCGAGCTGGTGACGCTGAGGGCCAAGCTCTGGAGCGAGATCCGCGAGGAGTCGCTCCGGGCGATGGGCGAGGCATGACCGTCGCGCTGATCCGCATCGTGATCGCGGCCGTCGCCCTCGGCGCGTGGGAGGTCGTCGGACGGCTCGGCAACCCGCTCCTCTACGTGCCGCCATCGGCGGTGCTGCCGGCGCTCGGACGGCTGCTCACGCTGCAGTCGTATCCGGACCTCGGCGAGAACCTGCTGCTCACGCTGCGCGAGATCGCCATCGCGTACGCGCTCGCCATCGCCGCCGGCATCGGCGTCGGCGCCGCGCTGGGACTGAATCGCCTCGTCGGCCGCGCCTACGGCCCGATCCTGGCCGCCCTCTACGCGGTGCCGGCCGTCGTGTGGTATCCGTCGCTGATGCTGTTCTTCGGGCTCGATGCCGTCTCGAAGATCGCCTTTGGCTTCCTGCTCGGATTCTTTCCGATCGCGCTGGCCGTGCTCGCCGGCATCCGCCAGGTCAACCCGCAGCTCGTCACGGTGGCGCGCGCGTTCGGCGCGCGCAGCGTCACCGTGTTCCGCAAGGTCATGCTGCCGGCCATGCTCTTCACGCTGGTGGGCGGGCTGCGCACCGGACTGGCGCTCACCGTCATCGGCGTCATCGTCGGCGAGGTGCTCGGCTCGAAGGCCGGCATGGGCTCGCTGATCAATCACGCTTACGGCCTGTTCCGCACGGCGGACTACGTCGCGCTCGTGGTGGTGACGCTCGTCCTCATCATCGCCTCCGACGCCGTGGCCGGCGCCGTCGAGCATCGCGCGCGGCGATGGACGAGCTGAGCATTCGAGTCCGCCTCCTGCAGCTCACGAGCGTGGCCGTGCTGCTCGCCGCCTGGGAGGCCATCGCACGCGCCGGCTGGCTCGATCCGCTGTTCGTCCCGGCGCCCAGCGCCGTGGCGGGCGCGTTGCTGACGGTGGGCGCCACCGCGCTGGCGGGGCTCGGCGACACCCTGGCCAAGACCGCGGTGGCGTATGTCATTTCGGTAGTGCTCGGCGTCGGCGGAGGGCTCGTGCTGGGATCGCTGCGGCCGGTGCGACAGGCGGTGAACCCGTTCGTGATCGCGCTCTACGGCATGCCGAAGATCCTGGTCCTGCCGTGGATCGTGCTCCTGCTCGGCTTCGGCACGCTGCCGGCCATCGTCTACGGCGCCATCCACGGCGTGTTCCCCATTCTCGTCCTCGTGACCGGCGCGGTGCGCGACGTCGATGCGACGCTGCTCACGGTCGCCCGCGCCTTCGGCGCGCGGCGGCGGCAGCTCTACTGGAAGGTCGTCCTGCCGGCCATCGTGCCGACCGTCCTGACCGGCATGCGACTCGGCATCGTCTTCTGCCTGCTCGGCGTGTTGATCGTCGAGATGTTCGCGGGCGTGCGCGGCATGGGCCACGTGCTCGGCTCGCTCGCCAACGGCTTTCGCGCGCCCGAGCTCTTCGCGGCCACCGCGCTCGTGTCGGCCGCGTCCATTATCATCGTCCTGTCGCTCGATGCCCTGAACGATCGCCTCTCGCACTGGCGAGGAGATGCACGATGAAGATCACCGACATCGTCGTTCACCGGCTCTCGGTTCCGCTGCCCCGCCCCGTCCGCACCGCGCGCCACAACCACGGCCACGCCGATACCGTCGTCGTCGAGATGCGTGCCGACAGCGGCCTCGTCGGCAGCGGCTACTGCTTCGCCTTTGGCCCCCGCAAGGCGGCGGCGCTGGCCGCGCTGGTGGAGGATTTCGCCGACCTCTATCGCGGCCACGCGGCGGCGCCGCAGGCGCGCTTTGCCGACGCCTGGCGCAGCATGCACTTCATCGGCCACACCGGCCTCTCGCTGATGGCCCTCTCCGCGCTCGACACGGCGTGCTGGGACGTCGCCGCGCGGGGAGCCGGCCTGCCGCTGTTTCGCTTGCTCGGCGGCGACCGGACGCGCGTGCCGACCTATGCCTCGAGCGGACTCTGGCTCGATCAGAGCGTCGACGAGCTGCTGCTGGAGGCGGAAGCCTTTCGCGTCCAGGGCCATCGCGCCATGAAGATGCGCATCGGACGCGATGATCCCGAGGAGGACGTCGAGCGGGTGCGGATCGTGCGCGACGCGCTCGGCGGCGATGCGGCGCTGCTCGCCGACGTGAATCAGGGCTGGGACGAGACGACGACGGTCCGGATCGGCCGCCGGCTCGAGAGTCAGGGACTCTACTGGCTGGAAGAGCCGTTGCCGTACGAGGACCTCGAGGGCTATGCGCGGGTGACGGCCGCGCTCGACATGCGCATCGCCACCGGCGAGACGGACTACGGCAGCCTCGGCATGAAGCGCCATCTCGAGGCGCGCGCCGCCGACGTGCTGATGCCCGATCTGCAGCGAATGGGCGGACCAAGCGAGTTCATGCGCGCAGCCGCGCTCTGCCAGGCATGGCACCAGCCGGTGTCGTCGCACCTTTTCACCGAGGCCTGCGCGCACTTGCTCGCCGCCGCGCCCAACGCGCTCATCCTGGAGCACATGAACTGGTGGCAGGACCTTTTCTCGGAACCATTGTTGATCGAGGACGGCTGCGTCGTGCTGAGCGAGAAACCCGGCATCGGCGTGGACCTGTCGCAGACGGCGCTGAAGCGATTCAGAGCCTGACCGAATTCGGCGGCACCGGCAGAAAATCCCGGGAGCCTCTGGATGGCTTCACGGCTGTCTGCGTGCGCGCATTCACCGTGCGCGACAAATCGCGACGTTGACGCGGCTCGCGTTTGGAACGCCCTCTGCAATGTCGTTCTCCGAGCGGCTGCAAACCGCTCGGGGGAGGGCATCACATGGCAATCGCGACGAAGCCGCCCGTGGAGCGTCGAGACGCGCCGGCGATCAGCACCGTGTATCTGACCGACGACGGCCTGCACCACGCGCGCTGCGGTGAGGTGCTCGCGTTCGTCCGCCGCCGCCACGGCCTCGAGCTGGACTTCCACTGCCGCATCTGCCATGAGCACATCGCGCTGACGGAATACGCGCTCAACCGGATTCCGGTCGGGGCGCTGGTTTAGTTCACCCCAAACGTTCCTCGCGCCGGGAGAACCGTGACGCTCGTCTAAGCTGGTTCGGGGCCCCTGAGTCGCGAGCGTTTGATGTGGGCGCGGACGTCGCGGACGATGTCCGCGTCCACCACGATCTCGACTTCGTGGTCTTCGACGTCCCAGTAGGTGACGGCGGCCAGAACACCGGCCAGCCGCTTGTGGTGGGGCACAGTGCGGCGGCCCCGATAGACGAGCGTTCGCGCATTCGGCTCGGTGAGAGTCTGGCGCTCTTCCACGTCGCGGCCGACGAGATCCAGGACCTCGCGGTAGGTGGTCACGCCGGGCGAGATCCGGGCCAGCGTCTCACGATCCAGCACGACGCCGCGCTCGCGCACGTCCGGCTGCTCCTGCTTGCTGCGCCAGAATCGTAGGCGGCCGGCCCACCGCCTGCTCACCCGCTCGGCCACGTTGCGGATGAGCACGCCGCCGATGTTGCCGGCGACGAAGATTGCCAGCGGAATGAGCAGCGGTCCCCACGACTGCAGTCCGGTGAAATAGCCGAACTGCACGTTGAGCACCTGGGGTGTCAGGCCTTCCGACCGGTCGAGATAGAGGGACACGGTGTCCGTCTGATCGCGCGTCTCGCTGAGCTGGCGGCGGGCGGCGGGCGGCACCATCTCGTCGATCTTCAGATGCGGGCTGTCGGCGAAGTCCATCAGCAGCTGCGCGGGATCTTCCGAGATGCGGACCACCCGGTCGCGATGCTCCAGGTAGAGCGAGAACAGGGCGCGATGACGGACCTCGTTGAAGGACAGCGTCAGGCGGTGGCGCTCGCCCCACAAGGTTCGCTCCGTCCACGTGCTCGGCTTGTCCTTCAGCAGACCTTTGGTGCTGAACGACAGCCGCATGAGAAAGGCGCGGTTCAGCATGCGAGGATCCCACGGGATCCGGAGCAGGGACGCGGGGGACGTGAGCCCCATGCCGCCCGAGCGCACGAAGCTGACGAACGGCGCCCCGCCCGCGATCGGCTCCCACTGGCGCCCGGCGCCGCCGTAGACGTTGCGCGCGCTAAACGTCACGCGGCCGGAGTCGATGGCGTCGAGGCCCCGCGCCTCCACGAACTTCTCGAGCTCGGGCTGCGCGCCGCCGATCCGCGCGTCGCCGACGACGGCGCTCGGCCACAGGAGCAGGATGTCCTGCTCCACGCCGGCCAGGGTGCGCTGGCCCGGA
>DASTCJ010000129.1:0-4671 GCA_035605575.1 Candidatus Methylomirabilota bacterium | reverse complement strand
CAAGATCGAGGTCGTGTACTCCGGCACCGACCTCGACCGCTTCCATCCGGGCGTCGATGGCGCGCCGATCCGCCGCGAGCTCGACCTGGCGGCGACCGACCTGCTGGTGACGCAGATCGGTGTTCGCTCCTGGCGCGGCTGGAGCGACGTCATCACGGCCATGGGCGAGGTGGCGCGCGTCGAGCCGCGCGCGCGGCTGCTCTTCGTCGCCGTGCCCGCGCCGCGCGTGGCCGAGATCGCCGCGCGTGCGGCCCAGGCCGGCATCGGCGGGCGCGTGCTGACGCTGCCGCAGCGCGCGGACGTCCCCGCGATCCTGTGCGCCTCGGACGTTGTGGTCGACGCCTCCTACGCCGGGGCCGGCATCACCGGCTCCATCCGGGAGGCCCTCGCGTGCGAGCGGTCGGTGGTGGCGACCGCGGTGGAAGGAATGCCCGAGCTCGTGCGCGACGGGGAGACCGGCCGGTTGGTGCCGCCGCGCGATCCGGCGGCGATGGCGGCCGCCATCCTCGCCACCCTGGCGAATCCGACGACGGCGCAGGCGATGGCGCGCGCCGGCCGCAAGCGCGTCGAGGCGCACTTCTCGCTCCGCGCCAAGATCGACGCCATCGAGGCTCTCTACCGCCGGCTGGTCTCCCGGCGCGAGCTGAAGCCGTGATCGGCCGGCTGCTCGGCATCTACCGCCGGCTGTTCCGCTACCTCCGTCCGCACGTCGGCATGCTCGTGCTCGGTGGCGTGCTGGCGCTGGTGGTGGCGGCCATGGAAGGCGCCATCGCCTGGCTGGTGAAGCCGGCCATGGACGACGTCTTCATCCGGCGCGATGTGACGATGCTGCGCGTGCTGCCCCTCCTGCTCTTCGGCGCCTACCTGGTGAAGGCCTCCGCCCGCTACGGCCAGTCATACTTGATGGCCGCCGTCGGCGAGCGCGTCATCGCCGCCCTCCGGGCCGTGCTCTATCGCCACATCCAGCAGATGCCGCTGTCGTTCTTCGCCGACGTGCACTCGGCGGACCTGATGTCACGCGTGATCACCGACGTGAATCGGCTCGCGCGTGTGTCGTCCACGGTGATGGTGATGGCCATCCGGCAGGTGGCGATGGTCGTGGCGCTGGTCAGCGTCATGTTCGTCCGCGAGTGGCGGCTGGCCCTCATCGCGCTGGTCATCTTTCCGTTCGTCGGCATCGCCGTGCGCGGGATCGGCCGGCGCCTGTATCGGATCAACAAGCGCTCGCAGGAGAAGATCGCCGAGCTGAACGTGCTCCTCCACGAGAGCTTCGCCGGCACGAAGATCGTCAAGGCGTTCGGCCGCGAGGCGCACGAGGCGGAGCGCTTCGATCGCGTCAACGACCGGCTGCTCGCGCTGGCCCTCAAGGATCATCGCACCGACGAGCTGACCGATCCGCTGATGGAGGTGCTGGCCGCCCTCGGCATCATGGGCGCGCTCTGGTACGGCGGGCATCAAGTGATCGCGGGCGCCATGACCCCGGGCGACTTCTTCTCGTTCACGGCGGCGGTGGCGCTGCTCTACGGCCCGGTCCGTCAGCTCTCCCGGATCATGAACACCGTGCAGCAGTCGACGGCCGCCGTCGAGCGCGTGTTCGAGGTGCTCGACACGCCGCCTGCCATCGCGGATCGGCCGGACGCGCTGGCGCTCGACGCCTTCACCGACGGCCTGCGGTTCGAGCGGGTGTCGTTCCGCTATCCGGGCACCTCCACGCCGGCGCTGCGCGACATCGATCTCGAGATCCAGAAGGGCGAGGTGGTCGCATTCGTGGGGATGAGCGGCGCCGGCAAGTCCACGCTGATGGACCTCGTGCCGCGCTTCCACGACGTGACCGACGGGCGGATCGTCGTCGATGGCCACGACGTGCGCGACGTCACGCAGGCGTCGCTGCGCGCGGTGATCGGCGTGGTGACGCAGGAGACCTTCCTCTTCAGCGGCTCGATCTACGACAACATCGCCTATGGTCGGCCCGACGCGAGCCGTGCCGACGTCATGCGCGCCGCGCGACAGGCGCACGCGGACGAGTTCATCGCCGCCTGCACCGACGGCTACGACACCCTCGTGGGTGAGCGCGGCGTGCGACTCTCGGGCGGCCAGCGACAGCGGCTCGCCATCGCGCGCGCGTTTTTGAAGGACCCGCCCATCTTGATCCTGGACGAGGCCACCAGCGACCTCGACGCCGAGAGTGAGTTCATGGTGCAACAGGCGCTCGCGGCCCTCATGCGCGGCCGCACCGTGCTCGTGATCGCCCACCGCCTGGCCACCGTCCGCAACGCCGATCGCATCGTGGTCGTGCACGAGGGGCGCATCGCCGAGATCGGCCGCCACGACGAGCTGCTCGCCCACGACGGGCTGTACCGGCGGCTCTATGCGCTCCAGATGGAAGGCGTCGGCGGCTGAGCGAGCGAGGCAGAGCTCCCCGGAGATTCATGCGGCGCGTCTTTCGCCGGCGCACCATTCACCTGCTGTCGGCCATTTTCGTCAGCTTGTGCGCGTTCGTGCTCGCCGATCTGGTGTCCGTGCACGAGCCCGTGCCGGCCAGCGATCGGCCGCTCCATCACCTCGCCCGTGGGTTCCGTAATCTCGATCCGGGCTACGTCTACTCGATCACCGCGCGCGTCGGCCACGTCGTCGGCCGGCGCCCCGCGCCGGATCGCGGTCGACCCCTCGCGCTCATCGACAACGACGGCATCGCGCTGCGCAGCCCGTTGCCGATGCCGCTGCTGACCTGGATCGGCCACTCGACGTTTCTCGTCCAGCTGGACGGCCTGAACATCCTCACCGACCCGCACTGGGGCTCGCGCACGAGCCCGGTGTCGTTCCTGGGGCCCCGACGACTGCTGCCGCCGGGCGTCCGCATGGAGGACCTGCCGACGATCCACGCCGTCGTCATCTCGCACGATCACTACGATCATCTCGATGTGAAGACGGTGACGCGGCTCGCGCGCGAGCACCGGCCGCGGTTCTTCGTGCCGCTCGGATTGAAAGGCTGGTTCCACGAGGCCGGGATCGATGACGTGGTCGAGCTCGACTGGTGGCAATCCGGCCGCGTCGGCGACGTCACGGTCACCTGCACGCCCGCGCAACACTCGTCGGGACGCTCGGTGACGCTCACGGACCAGAACCGGCGGCTCTGGTCCTCCTGGGTCATCACCTCCCGCACGCGTCGCTTCTATTTCGCCGGCGACACGGGATACTTCACGGGCTTCGGGGAGATCGGCCGCCGACTCGGTCCGTTCGATGTGGCCGCGCTCCCGATCGGCGGCTACAGCGACTACCGCGAGCACCATCCCAACCATGTGAGCCCCGAGGAGAGCGTGAAGGCATTCCAGGACCTCCACGCCCACCTGCTGGTGCCGATGCACTGGGGGACGTTCGAGCTGAACCGCGAGGCGTATCACGAGCCGCCCGATCGGCTCCTGCGTGCGGCGCAGCGCGAGGGGCTCGAAGAATCCGTGGCGGTGCTGAGTCCCGGTCAGACGATTCGCTGGTAGCGTTTCGACGGCGCGGCGCTATGCTGGCCTCAGCGTGTGTCAGACACCGCGCGCATGCTGAGTGGCTGGGGCCGCGTCGTCCACCGGGCTCGCTGGTGGCTGCTCGTCCTCGCCGTGCTCCCGCTTGCGCCCTGGCTCTGGCTCCGTCCTGCCGAGCATCTCGACGAGTCGGTCGTTCCGCCCGGGATGGAGTCCGTGCAGGCGGTGCGGCTGCTCGATGAGGAGCTGTCCCCGAAGCCGCCCACCTTCGGACTGATATTCAGCCATCCGACGCTGTCGGCGTCGGACCCGGCGTTCCGCGACGCGGCCGACCGCGCGCTGGCGCCGTTGCGTCGCGATCCGCGCGTGAAGCGCCTGCGGACGTGGGAGACGGGCGACGCGAAGTGGGTGTCGAGAAATGGGCGCCGCGCCGTGGTCATGGTGGAGCTGCAGGGTCGCGCGCCCGCCTTCGCGTCGATGGTGGTGCCGTCGGCGCCACCGGAGGTCTACGCCGCGCTCCGCGCGCAGGTCCGCTCCGATACGCTCGAGATCCTGCCGTTCGGCCCCGCCGCGCTGAACCACGACTTCACCGAGATGGTGAAGGCGGACCTGCGCCGCGCCGAGCTGGTGGTGATCCCGGTCGTCCTCCTGCTGCTGATCCTCGTCTTCGGCTCCGTCGTCGCGGCGGCGCTGCCGCTCGTCGTCGGGCTGCTCGGCGTCGCCGCCGGCTTCGCGGCCATCGCCGTGCTGGCGCGGGTCATGCCGGTCTCGGCCTACGCCAGCAACGTCGTATCGATGATCGGGCTCGGCGTGGCCATCGACTATTCGCTGTTCGTGGTGAGCCGGTTCCGTGACGAGATGCGCACGGCGCCACCGCCCGAGGCGCTGGCGCGCGCGATGGCGACGAGCGGCCGCACGGTGCTCTTTTCCGGCCTCACCGTCGCCATCGGCCTGCTCGGGATGATCCTCCTCCAGATGGGCAGCATCAGCACCATTGGCATCGCCAGCACCATCGTGGTGGCGTGCGCGGTCGCCTATAGCCTGACACTCTTGCCCGCCCTGCTCGCGATCCTCGGTCCGCGCGTGAACGCGCTGCCGGTGCGCGCGGTCGTTCGGCCGACGGACGCCGGCTTCTGGCCGCGGCTGGCGACGGCGGTGATGGCGCGGCCGTGGAGCGTCCTCATCCCCGTGGTGGCCG
>DASTCJ010000052.1:0-7046 GCA_035605575.1 Candidatus Methylomirabilota bacterium | reverse complement strand
GCGATAGGGACGCGCCCGGCGGCGGCCCGTCGGCTCTCGGGTGTCGAGCATCGGCTCCCACCGGACGTTCTTGCGGTGCGCGGGCAGCGTGAAGCCGAGCGGCTCGTGGTGCGCGTTGAGCAGGACCAGGAAGGTGTCGTCCACGATCCGGTGGCCCATGTCGTCGAGCTCGGTGATCGCATCACCGGCCAGGCGCAGACCGAAGGCACGCGTGTAGGCGTTCGTCCAGTCCGCTTCCGTCATCTCGCGGCCGTCGTAGCGGAACCACGTCAGGTCCTTGACCTCGGACCCGCTGATGGGCCGCCCGAAGAAGAAGTGCTCGCGGCGGAAGACCGGATGCCGGCGGCGCAGCCGTGACACGTAGCGCGTGAACATCAGCAGGTCGCGCTCTTTCTTGCCGAGTTTCCAGTCGAGCCACGAGAGCCCGTTGTCCTGGCAGTACGCGTTGTTGCTGCCCCGCTGCGTGCGGCCGACCTCGTCACCGCCACAGATCATCGGCACGCCCTGCGAGAGCAGCAGGATGCCGAGGAAGTTCCGCTTTTGCCGCTCGCGCAGCGCGGTGATCTTGACGTCGTCGGTCGGCCCTTCGACGCCGTGGTTCCAGGAGAGGTTGTGGTCGTGGCCGTCGCGATTGTCCTCGCCGTTGGCCTCGTTGTGCTTCTCGTTGTAGGACACGAGGTCGTTCAGCGTGAAGCCGTCGTGGGCGGTGACGAAATTGATCGACGCGTAGGGCCGGCGCCCACCGCGCCCGTACAGATCGCTCGAGCCCGTGAGCCGGTGACCCATCGGACCCGCCTGATTCTCGTCACCCTTCACGAACGCGCGCACGGTGTCGCGGTACATCCCATTCCACTCGGCCCACAGGACGGGGAAGTTGCCGACCTGATAGCCGCCTTCCCCGAGATCCCAGGGCTCGGCGATCAGCTTCACCTGGGAGATGACGGGGTCCTGGTGGATGATGTCGAAGAACGCCCCCAGCCGGTCGACGTCGCTCAGCTCACGGGCCAGCGCCGACGCCAGATCGAAGCGGAACCCGTCGACGTGCATCTCCTGGATCCAGTAACGGAGGCTGTCCATGATGAGCTGCAGCGTGCGGGGGTGCGTCATGTTCAGGGTGTTCCCGCAGCCGGTGTAGTCCATGTAGAAGCGCTTGCTGTCCGGGGTGAGGCGGTAGTACGCCTCGTTGTCGATCCCCCGGAAGCAGAACGTCGGTCCGCGGTGGTTGCCTTCCGCCGTGTGGTTGTAGACCACGTCGAGGATGACCTCGATGCCGTGATCATGAAGCGTTTTCACCATGGTCTTGAATTCGTTCACCTGTCTTCCATGCCGGTTGTCACGGGCGTAGCGGACGTCCGGCGCGAAGAACCCGATGGAGTTGTAGCCCCAGTAGTTGCCGAGGCCCTTCTCCTCCAGGGAGCGGTCCGAGACGAACTGGTGGACCGGCAGCAGCTCGACCGCGGTGACCCCGAGCATCTTCAGGTGCTCGATGATCGGCGGCAGCGCCAGCCCCGCGTAGGTGCCGCGCAGCTCCTCCGGCACGTCGGGATGCAGCTTGGTGAGGCCTTTGACGTGGGCCTCGTAAATGACGGTCTCGTTCCACGGCGTGCGCGGCGGGCGGTCGTCGCCCCAGGTGAACGCGGTGTCCACGACGATCGCCTTCGGCATGTGACCGGCGCTATCCCGCTGATCCATCTTGAGATCCGCGTCGTCATCGGGGCCGAGCTCGTAGCTGAAGAGCGCGTCGTCCCAGGTGATCGTCCCGTCGACGGCGCGCGCGTAGGGGTCGAGCAGCAGCTTGTGCGGGTTGAAGCGCTGGCCGTTGGCAGGGTCCCACGGGCCGGACACGCGGTAGCCGTAGCGCAGCCCGGGCCTCGCCTCGGGCAGATAGACGTGCCAGACCTGGTCGTGACTGTGGGTGATCGGAATGCGCGCTGTCTCTTGCGCCGGGTCGTCGGCCTCGAAAAGACACAGATCCACGCCGGTGGCGTGCTCGGAGAAGAGGGCGAAGTTCACGCCGGAGCCGTCCCAGTGGGCACCGAGTGGATAGCTGCGACCAGGACGCGTACGGATCGACGCTCGGTCTCGGGGAGTCACGACGGAGACCCGTGCGAAAGCGATGCCATAAAACATGGGGGCCCCGACATGGCCCCCAACCCCCCAAATGTTCGGAGCGCCCCGGCGGAGCCGTGGCGCTCCTCTAATTCAGTCTTGCCCGGACGGAGTGGAGCGTGCGAGCGAGCTGCTGATCGGTTGGCGCGAGCTGCTTGGCCGTCTCGAGCTCATGCAGTGCCTCCCACCAGCGGCCGCGCTTGATGTGAATCCGCGCGAGGTTCATGTGCGGGAACTGGCGCGGCTCGTAGCGCGGCGCTGTCTTGGCGCGCTCCAGCCACGGGATGGCTTCGTCGAGCTTGTCCTGCTGGATCAGATAGACGCCGATATCGTTGTACGGATTGCCGAAATCGGGATCGATCTCGATGGCGCGCAGGCATTCCGCCGTCGCCTCTTCGAGCCGGCCCTGAAACGAGTAGGTCCAGCCGAGGAACGTGTGGGCCTCGGCCGTGGGGTAGACGTCGATGGACCGGCGATAGGTCTCGATGGCGCCATCGAGGTCGCCTGCCATCTGCCGGCGGTAGGCCTCGCGCCAGAGCGCTATGGCGCGCTCGCGGTCGGCCGCCTCGTCCGTCACAGCGCTGGGCGGCGTCCGCTCCAGGGCGCGATGGCCTCGAAGGCGGCCGCCGCGCGAAGGACGGAGGCGTCAGCGAGCCGGCGTCCGACGATTTGTAGCCCGACCGGTAGCCCGTCCGCGGTGAAGCCGCACGGCACCGAGATCGCCGGCAACCCCATCATCGCGAAGGGATAGGTGAACGGAAACCACGCGATCGGCGAGGACACCCGGCGTCCGGCGATCTCGCGCGGAAACTGCAGCTCGATCGGGATCGGCGGCACGGCCATCACCGGCGTCAGCAGGAGGTCGAAGCGCTCGAAGAATTGCCGTACGACCTGCCACATGGCCGTCCGGCGGTGCGTCGCGCGCTCGTAGTCGACGGCGGTCATTCCCGACGCCCGCTCGATGCGCTCGACCAGGATCGGATCCATCTCGGACTTCCACTGCGGCAAATCTTGAAGATTGGCCGCGGCACGCAGTGGCGCGGTCAGGTCGAGAAAGAGCGACTCGGGATCGTCGAAACCGGGATCGGCCGCCTCCACCGCACAGCCAAGCTCGCTGAATCGCCGGGCGGCGGCGCCGCACAGCCGCTTGATCTCGGGATCCACCGGGGCATAGCCGAGATCGCCGCTGAACGCCACGCGCAGCCCGGCGATGCCTCCCTCGCCCGCGCGCGCGAAGCTCTCCGGCGCCAGGGGCAACGAGCTCGGATCGCGGTCGTCGGGTCCTGCCATGACCGACAGCAGCAGCGCGGCATCGCGCACGGTGCGCGCCATGGGCCCGACGCACGAGAAGCTCGTGAAGCCGTTGGCGCTCGGATAGCGCGGCACCCGGCCGAGCGAAGGCTTGAGACCAACGACACCACAGCAGGCGGCCGGCTGGCGGATCGACCCGGCGAGGTCGCTGCCTTCGGCCAGCGGGCCAAGCCCGGCCGCGAGGGCGGCCGCCGCGCCACCGCTGGAGCCGCCCGGCGTGCGGCCGAGGCTCCACGGATTGCGGGTCGCGCCGAAGATCCGGTTATCGGTCACGCCCTTGCAGCCGAATTCGGGCGTGTTCGTCTTGCCGAGCACGATGGCGCCCGCGCGCCGCGCTCGCTCGACCACCGGCGCGTCCGCCTTCGGGATGTGGTGCTCCCAGATCCGCGAGCCGAACGTCGTGCGGATGCCGGCGGTCGCCGTCAGATCCTTGAACGAGATGGGCACGCCATGAAGCGGGCCGAGCACGTCACCACGGACGACGGCGGCTTCCGCCAAGCGCGCCTGGGCCCGCGCCGCCTCGGCGGCCACCGTGCAGAACGCGTTGATGGTCGGGTTCACGCGCTCGATGCGGGCGAGCACGGCCTCCGTGACCTCCACCGGCGATACGCGCGCGAGCCGGATCTCCGCGGCGAGCGCGGTGGCGTCGAGCCAGCAGAGCTCCTCACTGACCATCGGGCACGCCGCTGGTGTCGATGGGGGCGATGTGCGACATGTCGGACTCGAGCTGGAGCGTATCGGCGATCTTCGTGTAGCTGGAGAACATCTGCGCCACCCCGACCACCTCCATCACGCCGCGCTCGCTCACGCCGAGCCGTCGCAGCTCGCCGAGATGGAACGCCAGGCCGAACGCCGAGCGCGTGGTGAGCGAGACGGCGAAGGCGAGCGCCTCTTTGTGACGCCGCGTGAGACGACGCTCGGCGAACGCGCGCTTGACGGCACCCCAGACGTCCCCGAGATACGCGGGATCGCGCGCGATCACGCGGAACGGCGTGGGAATCTCACCGTCGCCGTAGAAGGCGCGCACGTCGGCGAAGATCGCGCGCGCCTCGGCGGGGGCATCGGCCTCGCTGAGCGGCGCCAGCGCGGCCGCCAGTCCATCGGCAACGACGTTGAGCGCGTTGGCGACGCCGACCACGAACGCGGCCTCGTACCACGGCGCATCGCCCTCCAGCCCCTGCAGCTTCCCGGCTGCAGTGTGCGCCTCCACTCAATAGGTACAGGCGTTGGCGCCGCTAACGACGGCCGCCACCATCTCCTTCTCGGCTCGCGTGAACTCGCCGGGCGCCATCGCGCGCTTCATGGCGCGGCCGTGCGGCCCGCCGAAGTGCGGGTCCCACGCCATCACCCGGCTCATGGCCGGCGGCTCCTTGAAGTCGTAGTCGAACCACGCCTTCGACAGCTCGAAGAGCTTTCGCGCGGGCTCGGGATACTCGGAGGCGTCGCGCAGGCGAACGGTCGGCACGCTACGGCTCCGCCTGCTGGCGCTCGAGCACCTTCGCGGTCGCGCGTCCCTTGTCCGGCGTCGGGTCCTTCACGATGCCGTACGCATCGCGGCCCTCGTGGCCTTCGGGCAGATACTCCGTGATCGGAACTCCCTCCGGGGTGACGAAGAGCAGGCAGTGGCAGTACTTGTACTTCTGCATCTCATCGCACGCGCAGATCCAGCGTCGCAGCTTCGCCTCCGCCTGCGGATCCGGATAGAAGTTGCACGGGCACAGCGGGCGGCCAACCTGCTCGATGTGCCGGGCGAGTCCCTCGACCACCGTCTGCGTCACGCTGCGATCGGGATGGAGCGACGTGCCGGACTTCTCCGCGTACTTGCGCGCGTACGCCCACATCTTGTCGATGTTCGCCTGCGACGGCTGCGCCGGGGTGCTCATGCCGAGCTCGCGAGCGCGTCGTCGATCTTCTTGGGATTGAAGCCGGCGAGCTTGTGCTCGCCGATGAGGATCACCGGGAGCGACGTGAGCCCGATCTCCATCAGCTCCTCGCGAGCGCCGGGATCGCGGCCGACATTGCGCTCCGTGAACGTGATGCCTTTCTGCGACAGATACTCTGTCGCCCGATGGCAGGGCCCTCAGCCAACGTTCGTGTAGATCGTCACCTTCGCCGCCATCGCTTCTCCTTTCAATCAGCACGAACGATGTAGCCGACGCGGATCGTTCCTTCGGTCAGGATCTGCGCGCGCAAACCGCCGCGATGGATCAGGCCCTTCATCACGCCCGGGCTCGTCAGCTTGTCGAGATACTTGCACGGCTCGCACAGTCGCGTGCCGCACAGCCGTACGGTGCCGATGCGGAACGTGCTGCCGACGAGATGGTTCAGCGGGACGCCCTGCGTGGCGATGTTGCGCCGCGTGTCGGCGGGCGTGAGCTTCATGTCGAGCGCCTCGACGGCCTCCACTTCGATCAGCGTGATCTCGCGGCCGCCATCCGACGGCTTGCTCGAGTAGTATCCGCGACCCGTGCAGTAGCGATCGCCCTCGAGGCCGCGGCCGGGAATCGCGCGCACGTCGTGCACGGACATCATCGGCGCGCCCGCTTCGGGTGCGATGTGGATCGAGACGACGTTGCCCTGCCACATGTGCGGGATTGTAACATCGGCCGGCACGCTTCCTGCTTCCGCAGGCTACGATGCTTGCATCGCAGTTGCTCACCGACGCCGAGGCGCGGGCGGCCGACGCGCAGTTTGCGCTCCTGACGGAGGCCGTGAACCTCGACAAGAAGCTCCGCGCGCATCCGGCCATGGCCGCGCGCTTCGAGGGCGCGATGGCGCGCGCAATTCCGTCGGCGTATCCCGACGACGGACCCGGGATCGCGGCCGCGCACTGGCTGCTGCACCGCGCTCTCTACCGTGTGAACCGGCTCGGCATGTTCTTCTACGACGGCCTGCGTCGCTACTCGAACGAGCGCTCGCCGTATCTCATGGCCGTCCGCGAGCGCATCGAGCGCGCGTGGCAGGAGGCGGAGACGCGCGCGCTCGACGTCGCCGCGGTGCGCCGGCTGGAGGCGCCCCTCGCGTTGCGAGCGCGCGTGCGCGTCGATCTCGATCCGCCGCCGTCGGCGATCGGCCGGTACTTCGCGCAGGCGACGACCGCGGCCGGCTACTGTCGGATCGTGCAGCTCACCGCGCTGGAGGGACTCACCGACGCGGCGCATCTGGCGCGCGCGCTCGCCGGCCCCACCAACGAGGTGCAGGCAACGCTCACGCGCGTCCTCGTGGAGCGCCAGCGCCAGTCGGGCTTCTTCACCGGGATGCTCGAGGCGTGCGAGCTGTCGACGGAGCCGGAGGCGTATTTCGACCTCATGCCGTGGGAATCGCTCGCGTCGCTCAATCACGCCTCTCTGCTCTCGGGACGGCGGCGCCATTTCCTCCGGTTCGTCGGCGCCTGCCTCTACCGCGAGACAGCGGCCCCCGCCGCGTTCGGCGCCTACCGCGCGGCGGCGCGTCGCCTCGGACTGCCCGAGCCCGCGCGCGGCTACTGGGACGCGCACGTCGAGCACGACGAGCGCCACGGTCGCTGGCTCCTCGAGGGCGTGGCGCTGCCGCTTGCCGCGCACTCTCCGTCCGACGCCTGGGAGATCGTGCTCGGTTACGACCAGCAGAAGCGCGTCTCCGAGCGC
>DASTCJ010000210.1:0-145823 GCA_035605575.1 Candidatus Methylomirabilota bacterium | reverse complement strand
ACCGGCTCGGGAATCCTCGCCATCGCCGCCGCCTGGCTCGGCGTGCGCGACGTGCATGCCATCGACAGCGATCCCGACGCCATCGCGTCGGCTACCGCGAACGTCGAGCGCAACGCCCTCGGTCACCGCGTTCGCTGCGAGATCGGCGACGCCGCCACGCTCGCCCGCCCGCCGTTTCCGCTGGTGCTCGCGAATCTGCTCGCGGCCGCGCACCGCGCGCTCGCCGCCCGCTACGCGGCGCTGGTGGCACCCGGCGGGCTGCTCGTTCTCGGCGGGCTGCTCGACGGCGAGGCCGACGAGATCGCGGCCACCGTGGGCACGCACGGCTTTTCGCCGCACGCGACGCGGTCGGTGGAGGGCTGGACCAGTCTCGCCTGCCGGCATGCGCCGCTTCACGCTCGCGCCTGACGCGATCGCCGACGGGCGCGTGACCTTCGACGTGTCGCAGTCGCGCCATCTTGCCCGCGTGCTGCGACTGCGCGCCGGCGACACCGTCGTCGCCACCGACGGCGCCGGCCACGACTACACGGTGCGGCTCGACGTGGTGGCTGCGCGCGTCAGCGGCACGGTCGTCGGCGAGTCGGCCGGTCACGCCGAGTCGCCGCTGACGATCACGCTGGTGCAGGGCGTGCCCAAGGGCGACAAGATGGACGCCATCGTCCGCGCCGCCACCGAGCTCGGCGTCGCTCACGTGCGACCCGCGCTGACCGCCCGCACCGTCGTCCGCCTCGGCCCCAGCGCCGCGGTGGAGCGCGCGGCCCGCTGGCAGCGCGTGGCGCGGGAAGCGAGCAAGCAGTGCGGCCGCGCCGTCGTGCCGGTCGTCGCGCCGCCGGTGCCGCTGTCGGCGTGCCTCGAGGCCGCGCGCGACACCGACCTCGCCCTCTGTCTGTGGGAAGGCGGCGGGCCGGCGCTCGCCACGGCGTGGCCGGACACGGGCGTGCGGCGCGCCGCCGTGCTCATCGGTCCCGAGGGTGGCCTCGATCCTTCCGAGGTGGAGGCGGCGCGCCGGGCTGGCTGGCGCGTCGTCAATCTCGGCGCGCGCGTCCTCCGCACGGAGACCGCGGGGCCCGCCATGATCGCGATCCTCCAGGCACGCTTCGGCGATCTCGGCGGCGATGGCGGCCGCTGATCGCGGCTGGGAACACTTCGAGGTGGAGGCCGACGTCGGCGTCCGCGCCTGGGGACCGAGTCGCGGCGTCGCGTTCGCCGAGGCGGCCGCCGGCGTGCTCGCGCTGATCGTCGACCCGGCGTCGGTGAACGCGCGGGAGAGCCGCGAGGTCCGCGCGCAGGCCGAGTCGCCCGAGGCGCTGCTGGCCGCGTGGATCGACGAGTGCCTTTACGTGCACGAGATCGAGGGATTCGCGGCGCGTGAGGTGGACGTCTCGGAGTGCACGCCAACCGTCGTCCACGGTCGCCTGCTCGGCGAGCCGATCGAGCCGGGACGCCACCGTCTCGGCACGGTCGTGAAGGGCGCCACGCTGCACGGCATCGCTGTGGCGATGAAGGCGGGCCAGCACGAGGTGCGCATCATCGTCGACATATGAGTGTCTCTAAAATGAGACTCAAGTGCGCCTGCGACGTGTCGGCCGCGGGACGGTGTGAGATCGACGGCAGAGCCACGATCGAGATTCCCGCTTCTTTCCCCGTTAGTTAGCGACCGTAGTCAGCGTGGCACCCCGGTTGCTGTTAACCCACCCGGCATGTCGCGACAGCACACGATCCGCAAGAGCGTCTCGATCGAGGGCGTCGGCCTTCACTCCGGCAACCCGGTTCGCCTTGCCGTATCGCCGGCGCCGTCCGATTCCGGCATCGTGTTCCGGGTGGGCCGAGAGCGGATCGCCGCCGCACCGGAAAGCGTCGTCGACTCGCATTATGCGACCACGATCGGACGCAACGGAACGCGGCTGCAGACCGTCGAGCACCTCATGGCGGCCACGGCCGGCCTGGGCATCGACAATCTCGAGGTTCACGTCGAGGGGACCGAGGTGCCCGCCGTCGATGGCAGCGCCAAGCCGTTCGTCGCCCTCTTGCTCTCCGCAGGTCGCGTTCCCCAGGCGGCCCGGCGGCGGCCGATCGACGTGCCGCATCCGATCCGCGTCGGCAGCGGCGCGCGCTGGATCCACATCGAGCCGTCGAGCACGTTCCGCATCAGCTACACGCTCGACAACGACCATCCCGTCATCGGCACGCAGGTGCTCTCCTGCACCCCGACGGAGGAGTCGTTCATCGAGGAGTACGCGCCCGCACGCACCTATGGCTTCCTCAAGGACCTCGGCGTGATGCGCAAGCACGGCCTCGCGCTGGGCGGCTCACTCGACAACGCGATCGTGGTCGGCAAGCGCGGCCCGCTGAACGGTCTGCGCTATCGCGACGAGTTCGTGCGACACAAGATCCTGGACCTGATCGGTGACCTCGCCCTGCTCGGGCGGCCCATCCACGGGCACGTCATCGCTCGCAACGCCGGCCACGGGCTCAACTTCGAGCTCGTGGTCGCCATCCAGCGCGCCCTCGGCCTCGAGCGCCGCGCCACGGCCGTCGCCGCGATGCGCGTGGCCCCGGTGCCCATCGACGCCGAGACGCTCGTTCCCGCCCCCGCCGGAATCTAGACCTCGAGGCGCCACGGCCTCCGCCGGGGCGCGACGGACGTCGAGGGGCAGGGGCCAGTTCGGGGCCCCCATACGGCGAGCGCTATAATGGCCCGTCGTCCGTATGAAGCTCTCGACCAACCGTGCGCGCCTGGTCTGGATGGCGTCGGTGCTGGCGCTGTGTCTCCTGGCGGAGTCGACGCCGGCCCGCGCCGACCTGCGCGTCAACGAGCTCGACATCTACCTCAACGATCACGATGTCACCGTCCACGTCGTCCTGCTCGGCACGATTCCCCCGGCCTTCCACGAGGGACTTCACAGCGGGATTCCCGCCCACGTGCGCTACACGGTCGAGCTGTGGCAGTACAACCGCATGTGGCGTGACGCGCTGATCAAGAGCGTCACGATCGAGCGGCAGCTCGCGTACAACGTCGTCACCAAGGAGTACAAGGTCATCTCCGTCAAGGGTGAGACGCGGCCGGCGCACGGTACCCGCGACCTGCGCGACGCGCAGCGCGTGCTGTCCGAAGTCCAGGCTCTGAAGCTCGGGCCGGCCAGCGGCCTCGACCCCGCCGAGGTCTTCTACGTGCGCGTGCACGCGGAGTGCGCGCTCAACGGCGAGAACACGTTCCTGACGCGGATGTCGGGCACCGCCGAGGAGACCATGCGGCAGTCCGACTTCCGCACGATCCAGCGGGTGCAGTAGATGCCCCTGCTGAGCGAGGAGAATCGCCGCAAGCGGAACCTCCTGATCATCGTCGCCTTCCTGCTGCTGCTCGGCGGCCTGTCGGCGCTCGACATGGGGATCATCGCGCCCGATTTGCCGGTGGCCTCGAACATCGTCATCTTCGCCCTGTTCAATCTGAACCTGATCGTTTTCCTGCTGCTCCTCGTCCTCCTGTTCCGCAACCTCGTCAAGCTCGGGTTCGAGCGGCGGCAGAAGGTCATCGGCGCGCGCTTCAAGGCCAAGCTGGTGCTGGCATTCATGTCGCTCGCGGTGGCGCCGGCGATCTTCATCTTCATCATCGCCTCCAACTTCATCAACAAGTCCATCGAGGGCTGGTTCAAGCCGCAGGTCGAGCGGCCGCTCGACCAGGCGCTCTCGGTGGCCCAGACGTACTACACGAATCTGGAGAAGACGGCACTGCGTCACGGCCACCACATCGCGCGGCTCATCGATCGCGACGATCTGCTCGCCGATGAGCGCCGCCAGGCGCTCGCCTCCTTCCTCGTCGAGCAGCAGGATCTGCTGTCGCTGAGCACGCTCACCGTCTTCAACGCGCAGGGCCAGGAGCTCGTTCACGTGAAGGATCCGATCCTCGGCGACCTGCCCACGCGCGATCTGAGCGAGTCGCAGCTCAAGCGCGGGCTCGGCGGTCAGGAGGTCACGACCGTGCGCGAGCTGACCACCGGCGACCTCATCGAGGGTGTCACGCCGATCTGGTCGGCGCGCAGCGGCGAGCGCCGGATCGTCGGCACCGTGGTCGTCGGCACCCACGTGTCCGAGCGGCTCGAGTCCAAGGTGCGCGGCATCTCGCAGGCGTTTCGCGAGTACAAGCAGCTGAAGCTGCTCAAAAATCCCATCAAGGGCATTTACATCCTGCTGTTCCTGCTCATGACCCTGATCGTCGTGTTCTCGTTCACCTGGTTCGGTCTCTATCTGGCGCGCGGCATCACCGGTCCCATCGCGCAGCTCGCCGAGGCCACGCGCGAGGTCGCCGCCGGGAACCTCGGCTACAAGGTGCAGGCGCCCGCCGACGACGAGATCGGGGTTCTCGTCGACTCGTTCAACCGCATGACGGACGATCTCTCGCGCTCCAAGCGCCAGCTCGAGGAGGCCTACCTCGATCTCCAGGACAAGCACACGGAGCTCGAGGATCGTCGCCGGTACATCGAGACCGTGCTCGAGGCCATCACCACCGGCGTCGCCTCCTTCGACGCGCTGGGACGACTCACCACCGTCAACGGCGCCGCCGCACGAATGTTCGGGCTGAGCGAGACGGCCTCCGTCGGGCGCCTGCTCGAGGAGCTCTTCACCGGGCCCGACGTGCGCGAGGTGGTGACGCTCGTGCATCGCACGCGACGACCGAAGACGGCCACGGCCTCGATCGAGCTGCACCTCCGTCGCCGCGGCGCCACGCTGGCACTGGTCGCGTCGGCCACCGCGCTCCGCGGCGCCGATGGCGCGTACGAGGGCGCGGTGGTGGTGTTCGACGACCTGACGGAGCTGCTCAAGGCGCAACGGCTGGCCGCCTGGCGGGAGGTCGCGCAGCGGATCGCGCACGAGATCAAGAATCCGCTGACGCCGATCCAGCTGTCGGCGCAGCGGCTGCGACGCCGGCTGTCGCGCGTCGGCGGCGAGGACGCGCAGCTGGTGACCGAGTGCACCGGTATCATCATCCAGGAGGTCGATGGCCTGAAGCGTCTCGTCGACGAGTTCTCGCGCTTCGCCCGCATGCCGGTGTTCGTGCCGAAGCCGACCGACGTACGCCCGCTCATCGACGGCGTGGCCGGACTCTATCGGGAGTCGCATCCCGCGCTCACCATCGTGACCCAGCATGCCGACGACGTGCCGCTGCTGGAGGTCGACCCCGACCACATCAAGCGCGCTGTGCTGAACCTCGTCGACAACGCCGTGGAAGCGGTGGCCGCCACCGGCACGGTCGTCATCGAGACGGAGTACCTCGCCGACAGCGCGCGCGTGCGGCTGACCGTGAGCGACAACGGCCCCGGCATTCCGAGCGAGGACCGCGAGAAGCTCTTCCTGCCGTACTTCTCGACGAAGGTGGCGGGCATGGGACTCGGGCTGCCCATCGTGAGCGAGATCATCAACGAGCACGGCGGCGTCATCCGCGTCGAGGACAACCATCCCTCGGGTAGCCGCTTCGTCGTGGAGGTGCCCGTCGCCCGCGCCCCTGCCACCGTGGAGGCCTGAGCGTGGCCGGCGAGCACATCCTGGTCGTCGACGACGAGCCGGCCATCCAGAAGGCGCTCCGCGGCGTGCTCGAGGACGAGGGCTACCGCGTCACCACCGTGGGCAGCGGCGACGACGCCCTGCGGCTGGTGACGGAGGACAGCCCCGACGTCATCTTCCTCGACATCTGGATGCCAAAGAAGGACGGTCTGGACACGCTCGCGGGCCTGAAACGTGCCCGACCGGAGGCTCCCGTCATCATGATCTCCGGCCACGGCACCATCGACACCGCGGTCAAGGCCACCCGCCTGGGCGCCTACGACTTCATCGAGAAGCCGCTCTCGCTCGAGAAGATGCTGGTGACGGTGACCCGCGCTCTCGACCACACGCGCCTCGAGCGCGAGAACGCCAGCCTGAAGGCGCGTCTGGACGTCGGCACCGAGATCATCGGGAACAGCGAGGCGATGCGGGCGCTCCGCGAGCAGATCGCCACCGCCGCTCCGACGAGCGGCCGCGTGCTGATCCACGGCGAGAACGGCAGCGGCAAGGAACTGGTGGCGCGTGCCATCCATGCGCTCTCCGCGCGGCGAGAGCAGCCGTTCGTGGAGGTGAACTGCGCGGCCATCCCCGAGGAGCTCATCGAGTCGGAGCTCTTCGGCCACGAGAAGGGCGCGTTCACGGGCGCGGTGGCGCGCCGGCGCGGCAAGTTCGAGACGGCCGACGGCGGCACGCTGTTCCTCGACGAGATCGGCGACATGAGCCTCAAGACCCAGGCCAAGGTGCTGCGCGCGCTCGAGGAGCAGGTGGTGGAGCGCGTCGGCGGCCGGGAGCCGCTCAAGGTCGACGTGCGCGTCATCGCCGCCTCGAACCGCAACCTGGAGTCGCTCATCGCCCGGGGCCAGTTCCGCGACGATCTGTTCTACCGGCTGGCGGTGATTCCCATCGAGGTGCCACCACTGCGCGCGCGGCGCGACGACATCCCGCTGCTCGTGGACCACTTTCTCGGGCTCTTCTCCGCGGAGAACGGCAAGCGCCTCAAGACCATCTCCGGCGAGGCCCTCGCCTACTTCCTCGCCTACGACTGGCCCGGCAACATCCGCGAGCTGCGGAACATGGTGGAGCGTCTGGTCATCATGACCGCGGGCGACACCATCGGTCCGGACGACCTGCCGGTGCCGCTCAAGCCCAAGGACGCGACCGCGGGCGGCGACGCGCAGCGCTCGCTGAAGGAGGCACGCGACAGCTTCGAGCGTGCGTACATCCTGGCCGAGCTGCGCGCGCACGACTGGAACATGACGCGCACGGCAGAGCGCCTCGGCATCGAGCGCTCCCACCTGTACCGCAAGATCAAGACGTACGGCATCACGCCGCCGAAGTAACGACCCTGCCGACCTTCAACTTCGTGCGACCGTCGTTCTATCGCGACTCGGTGACGCTCATGCGCCTGTCGCGCGATCTGGAGCAGATGGCGGGCGTCACGGCCGCCGCCGCCATGATGGCCACCCCGCAGAATCGCGCGCTGCTCGCGCAGGCCGGGCTGCTCTCGCGCGAGGGCGAGGCGGCCGGCAATGCCGACCTCGTCGTCGCCGTGATCGCCGACTGCGTGGAGTCGGCCGACGCCGCCCGCGAGGCGATCGAGCGCATGCTGTCACCGCGCGTGTCGCCCGCGGCCGCCGGCGTCGCCGCGCCGCGAACGCTCGACGGCGCCCTCCGCGTCCTGTCCGACGCCAACCTGGCGCTGATCTCGGTGCCCGGTCTCTATGCGGGGGCCGAGGCCGCGCGCGCGCTCGGTGCCGGTCTCCACGTGATGCTGTTCAGCGACAACGTCCCCCTCGAGACCGAGGTGGAGCTCAAGCGCATGGCCCGCGAGCGGAATTTGTTGATGATGGGGCCCGACTGTGGCACCGCCATCGTGGACGGCGTGGGCCTCGGCTTCGCCAACGCCGTGCCGCGGGGGCGCATCGGGCTGGCCGCCGCCTCCGGCACCGGGCTCCAGGAAGTGACGTCGCTGATCGCGCGCGAGGGCGAGGGTGTCTCGCAGGCGCTCGGCGTCGGCGGCCGCGACCTCAGCGAGGCGGTCGGCGGCTCGATGATGCTGCGCGCCCTCGAGCTGCTCGCCTCCGACGCGGCGACGGACGTCGTCTGCGTCATCGGCAAGCCGCCGGCGCCCGCGGTCGCGCATCGCCTCGCGGATGCGCTGAAGCGTGTCGGCAAGCCGTGCGTCGTGCACTTTCCTCGGGGCGCGCTGCCGCGCGACGGACACCTCCACGTCGCCGCCACCCTCGAAGATGCGGCGCGGGCGGCCGTGGCCGTCGCCCGGGGTCGGCGGCCGGCGCCGGTCGAATTCACGCTGCCCGCCGGGGAGATCGAGCGGCTGATCGACTCGGCCGCGCGCGGGCCCGGCGGGGCGCAGCGCTTCGTGCGCGGCGTGTACGCCGGCGGCACCCTGGCGCAGGAGGCGGCCGCGCTGCTCGACGCCGAGCTCGCCGACGTATCGCCCTCACTCACCGGCGACGGCGCCGCCCATCGCATCACCGATCTCGGCGCCGACCAGTTCACGCTCGGCCGCCCGCACCCGATGATCGACGGTCACGTCCGGCGGGACTGGATCTTGCGCGAAGGTCGCGACGCCGCCACCGCCGTGGTGCTGCTCGACGTCGTGCTCGGGACGGCGACGGCGCCCGATCCGGCGGGCGAGGTGCTCCCGGCCATCCGCGCCATCCGGCAGCTGCGTCACGTCGCCGTGGTCGCCAGCGTGTGCGGAACCGATGCCGATACGCCGTCGCGCGCGGCGCAGGTCGCCTCGCTTCGCGCGGCCGGCGCGCTCGTCATGGACAGCAACGCCCAGGCGTCCCGCCTGGCGGCCGCCATCGCGCGCCGCGCCGGCGCCGCCGCACGCTGAGCCACGCGATGCTGCCTGGCGGCGGGCCGCGGGTGGTGAACGTCGGTCTGGAGCTGTTCGCCACCGAGCTGGCGCGTCGCGCCGTGCCGGTAACGCACGTCGACTGGCGGCCGCCCGCGGGGGGTGACGCGCGGTTGGTGGCGTTGCTCGAGCGCCTGGACGGGCGGCGCGACGTGATCGAGCGGGCGAACGCCGAAGCGCTGGCTCGCTTGACCGACGGGCTGCCGATGCTCGTCGACTGCCGGCCCGCGCGCGAGGCGCTCGAGCTCGCCGACCGCACCGTGCTTCACGCGGGCCCGCCCATCGCGTGGAGCCGGATGTGCGAGCCGATGCGCGCGGCCGTCCTGTGCGCGGTGCGCTACGAGGGCTGGGCGGCCAACGACGATGCGGCCGCAGCGCTGGTGACGGCCGACCGGGTGCGGCTCGCGCCCTGCCATCACTATCGCGCGGTCGGGCCGATGACCGGAATGATCACGCCGTCGATGCCGGTGTTCGTCGTCGAGAACCACGCATTCGGCACGCGCGCCCACGCGACGATCAACGAGGGGCTCGGCAAGGTTCTACGCTTCGGCGCCAACGATCCATCGGTGATCGCGCGGCTCAACTGGATGGCGACGGAGGCGGGTCCCCTGCTCGGCGCCGGGCTCCGTGCCGGCGGCGGTATCGACCTCCGGGCGCTCATGGCGCAGGCGCTCCGCATGAGCGACGAGATGCATCAGCGCAATGTCGCGGCCTCGTCGCTGCTGACCCGCGCCCTGATGCCGGGGGTCGCGAAGGTCGGCGGCCGCCACCACGCCGTGGCGCGGCTGGCCGAGTTCATCGCCGGCAACGATCAGTTCTTCTTGAACATCGCCATGGCCGCCGGCAAGGCGCTCGCCGATCCGGCCGGCGGCGTCGCCGATGCCACGCTCGTCACCGCCATGGCCCGCAACGGCACCGACTTCGGCATCCGCGTCTCCGCGCTCGGCGATCGCTGGCTCACCGCGCCCGTGAACACGCCGGACGGACTCTACTTCCCCGGCTTCGGCCCCACGGACGCGAACCCGGACATGGGTGACAGCGCGATCGTCGAGACGATCGGGCTCGGCGGATTCGCCATGGCTGCCTCGCCGGCGGTCGCGCGATTCGTCGGCGCGGGCGGGATGGCGGCCGCGCTGGCCCTCACGGGCGAGATGCGCGAGATCGTCGCCGGGGAGCATCCGCACTTTCGGATTCCGACGCTCGACGAGCGCGGCAGCCCCGTCGGCATCGACGTGCGACGCGTCGTCGAGACGGGCGTCACGCCGCTGATCAACACGGGCATCGCGGGGCGCAAGGCCGGCGTCGGACAGGTCGGGGCGGGCGTCGTGCGCGCGCCGCTCGGCTGCTTTACCGCCGCCCTCGAGGCGCTGGCCGGCTGATCACGCCTCGCCGATGAGCCGGCGGACGCGCGAGAGCAGCGCGACGTCGCTGAACGGCTTGGCCAGCACGTCGCACTCGTACGCGATCGGCTGGATCTCTTCCGGCGTGAGGCCGGTGGCCACGATCACCGGCAGGTCGTTCCAGAGCTCGTCGGCGCGCAGGTGTCGCAGGAACTGGTAGCCGTCCATGTCGGGCATGCTCAGATCGAGCACGATGAGATCCGGACGAAGCTCCGGGAGACGGGCGAGCGCTTCACGAGCGCCCGGGAGCGCCGTCGCCGAGTAGCCCGCGTCACGCAGCAGCAGCACCTGCACGTCGCGGAGCAGCGGCTGATCGTCGACGACGAGCACGCGCTTGGCCATCGCGCTCGCATGCGTGCAAGGCGGGTGCCGCGCCGGGGCTGGCGATTGTTCGAACAATGCCGGGGACGGGTCGAGGCGGGGTGCCAGAACGGATCACGCGATGACGTTCTGCCTCCGCAGCGTGGCGAGCTCCTCCGGCGTCACGCCGGCTTCGCCGAGAACGGCGTCGGTATGCTCGCCGAGCGCGGGCGACGGCGTGCGAATCGAGCCGGGCGTCGCGGAAAACCGGATCGGCGGAGCGAGCGTACGGATGCGGCCGGCACGCGGATGCTCTTCCTCGACGAGCATGCCGGTGGCGCGTACGGCCGGATCGCCGGGCAGGTCGGCGTAGTCGTTCACCGGGACGCAGAG
Source organism: Candidatus Methylomirabilota bacterium (assembly GCA_035605575.1). Classification (GTDB taxonomy): domain Bacteria; phylum Methylomirabilota; class Methylomirabilia; order Rokubacteriales; family CSP1-6; genus AR12. The sequence continues at coordinate 135,308 of DASTCJ010000210.1, read as the reverse complement.
CACGTCCCGCGCCTCGAGCCGCGCCATCCATTCAGCGACGGTGGCCTCGCGAAACACCGGCTCGAGGAGCGCCGTGAGCTCCGCGCGGCGCTCGAGCCGGGCCTGGCGCGTGACGAAGCGCGCATCATCGGCGAGCGCCGGCCGGCCGATGGCCTCGCAGAACGGCCGCCACAGGCTGTCGCGCCACACGGCGACATACACGGCGCCGTCGCTCGCCGGCAGGGCCTGGAACGGGACCATATAAGGATGGCCGCTGCCCCAGCGCCCCGGCTCCTCGCCGCTGGCCAGGAAGATCGACAGCCTCGCCGCATGCGCGAGCAGCGCGCCGTTGAGGAGCGATACGTCGACCCGCTGACCGCGGCCCGTGCGCTCGCGATGCAGGAGCGCGGTGACGATGCCCTGCCCCGCCATCAGCGCACCCATGGTGTCGACCACGGGCGCACCGGTGAGTACGGGGGCACGATCCGGCTCCCCGGTGACGGACATGAGGCCGCCCATCGCCTGCACGAGCATGTCCAGGCCGGGCTTGTCGCGCCACGGTCCTTCCGGACCAAAGGCCGACAGCGAGCAGTAGACCAGCCGCGGGTTCTGCGACGCCAGCGCCGTGTAGTCGACACCCAGCCGCTCGGCCACGCCGCCGCGATACGCCTCGATCACGACGTCCGCGCGGGCGGCGAGTCGCCGAAACAGCGCGAGCCCCTCGGCGCGGCCGAGATCGAGCGCCACGCTGCGCTTGTTGCGGTTGACGGTGACGAACACCGCGCTCTCGGCGTCGTACTGCGTGCCGTAGACGAGGCGTGACGCATCGCCACCGGCCGGATGCTCGATCTTCACGACGTCGGCGCCCATGTCGGCGAGGTACATCCCGCACACGGGGCCGGCGATGAGATGGGCGAGCTCGAGCACGCGGTAACCGGACAGCGGAAGCGCGGTCATGACGACGACGACTATGCCAGTGCCAGCACCATGCCGGCGACGAGGGCGAGCGCGCCCGCTGCGAGCTTCGCCGCGCGAACCCAGCACGTGCGCACGTCACCGCCGATCTCCAGCGTCCGCAGCTCGAGGAACGGCGTGGGCGCGCGACGATACCAGCCGGTCGCGGTGACCTCACAGCCGATCAGATCGCCGGCGCGCGCGAGACCGAACCACAGCTCCAGCAGACGGAACGGCTGCCGGTAGTCGAGGAAGATGAAGCCGGTGTCGTCGCGCAGGACCAGGTCCTCGGAGTAGACGAGACCGGGAATGCCGCGACCGATGATCCGTCCCTCGAGGCGGACCGGGATGCTGCGCACGCCGGAAACCTTCACGGCGGAGAGCAGCGTGGCGACGGTGGACGGCGGGAACTCGCCCGCCCGATATGACCAGACGGTGCGGATCAGCGCGCCGACGCCATAGCCCGCGAGGGCGATACCGAGCGCGTGCACGCCCCAGAACGGTCCCAGGCCGCCCACGAGCGCCATCGCGGGCAGCATCAGTCCCAGCGCGGCGAACGGCAGCGCGAACGGCAGCGCGGTGACCATGATGTCGAAGAAGAACTCGTCCCAGTAGCGTTCCGGCGGGCGGCGGTCGAAGCGGATCGACGGCTCCTGACCGAGCCGCTCGGCGAGCTGCCCGAGCGCCATGATGCGCTTGGCCGCGAGCGGATGGGTCGAGCCGAGCTCGTAGAATCCAGCCCAGGGATTCCAGAGATCCCACTGCATGGCGCCGACGATATCTTGGGGCGCCACGCCCGCTGGCCGGGCGCTGGCGGCGGCCAGGCTCAGCGCCGCGCGCGGATCGAAGATGCCGAGCGCCGAGATCGCGCGCAGCCGCGAGTCGCTCTTGGTGGCGGCCTCCTCGGGTTTGGCGGCCGCGAGGCCGTAGGCGATCTTCACCAGCGCGCTCGCCAGCGCGTTCGGCTGGCGCGTGGCGGCGCCAGAGAAGCGGTCGGCGTAGTACTCGCGCGCGCGCGCGAGGAGCAAGATCAAGTACTCCGACACGACGTACATGAGATAGACGGCGACCATGATTTGCACCGGCGCGCGGCTCTTGCGCTGCCCTCCGCCGCCGAGCGCGCGATAGATCCCGTACAGGAGCACGGGGACCAGCGCCGCCAGCGTCATGACGATGAAGTCCCAGTGCGCGATGTGCCCCATCTCGTGCGCGACGACCGCCTCGAGCTCGTCCTCGTCGAGGATCTCCATCAACCCGCCGGTGAGCACGAGCCGCGCGTTGGCGGGATAGTGGCCGTACGTGAACGCGTTCGGATTGCCGTCGTCGATGATGCCCACGCGCGGGAACGGAATCCTTCGCGCGCGACAGATCTTCTCCATGAAGGCCACCAGGCGCGGCGGCAGCTCCTCGCGCGGCACCCACTCCATCGACTGCATCCAGGTGAGGAAGAGGTCCAGCAGCAGCGGTGACAAGAAGTACTGCGCGGTGATCAGGATGGTGGCGAAGAGGATGGCGACATCGAGCCCGAGCCGCACGTAGGCCACGGCCAGCACCGTCGCCACGAACGTCATGCCGTACAGCGCGCCGAGGACCATCACCGACCGCAGGCCGAGGTCCGGCAGCCGCGGCAGCGGGCGCGGCGTTCCGCTCGGCGGTCGGGGCAGTGAGGGAGTCGCGGATCGTGGGGCGCCGAACGCGCTGCCCCGCGCGGCCGAGGAAGCCGCGGAGACGGGGGCGGCCGCGGCAGCGCCAACCGGCGCGCTGATCTGGTCGAGCCGCGTGCGGACACCGGAAGCCAGCCAGATCCCGCCGCACGTCGCACACCGGTCGATGACCGCCTGGAGCGAGCCGACGCCACCGCGCTCCATCGGCGTGTTGCAGCGCGGACACGGAAGCGGTGAGGCGGCGCCGCCGACGAGCGGTCGCTCGAGCATGGGCTGAAGCGCGCTCGGCCGCTTGACCACGTACAGCAGCTCGCCGCGATCGAACCAGCTGCCCCGACACGCGCCGCAGAAATCGATGGTGACGCCTTCGGGAGTCGGAAGCTCGCGCAGATCGGTGCGGCAGGCCGGACAGTTCATCGCGCCCTCCTGGGCGGTTCGCTGTCGGGAAACGCTCCCGTCGCGATTATAGCTTCCGGACGGGCGGCGACCGTCGCAGAAAGGCGCATGGCGGCCGATCTCGCGCGCCGACCTCGTCGCCTGGAACGACCGTTCGGTTGACACCGCGCGCGGCGCGCATGTAGAGTGATGGCGGCTCGGTGCTTTCCTTTAAGTGAGCCCAGCGAGGCTCGTAAGGGGAGAGATGGTCAAAGCTCAGGTCCTCGACGCGGCGGCTCTCGACCGCGCGCTCACCCGCATCGCCCACGAGATCATCGAAAAAAATGGTGGCGCGAAGGATCTCACCTTCGTCGGGTTGCGCACGCGCGGGGTGACGCTGGCCCGCCGGCTTGCCGCGAAAGTCGCCGCCATCGACGGCACGGCGGTCGCCGTCGGCACCCTCGACATCACGCTCTACCGCGACGACCTCGACCTGCGCGGGGCGCCGGTCGTGCGCGGCACCGACATCCCGTTCCCGATCAAGGACAAGACGGTGGTCCTGGTCGACGACGTGCTGTTCACCGGCCGCACCATCCGCGCCGCCCTCGACGCCCTCATCGATCTCGGACGCCCCCGGATGATCCAGCTCGCCATCCTGGTCGATCGCGGTCACCGCGAGCTCCCGATCCGGCCGGATTACATCGGCAAGAACCTGCCCACCTCGCGGCGCGAGGCCGTGGCCGTGCGGCTCACCGAGCACGATGGCGAGGATCGCGTCGTCATCGAAGAACCGGAGGGCGCCTGATGGGCTGGACGCGCAAGCATCTGCTCACCATTCGCGAGCTCGAGCCGGCCGAGATCCTGACCCTCGTCGACACCGCCGCCTCGCTGCAGGAGATCGCCGGGCGCGAGATCAAGAAGGTCCCCGCCCTCCGCGGCAAGACGATCGTCAATCTCTTCTACGAGAACTCCACGCGCACGCGGACGTCGTTCGAGATCGCGGGCAAGTGGCTGTCGGCCGACGTCATCAACTTCTCCGCGAGCGGCTCCAGCGCGGCGAAGGGCGAGTCGTTCGTCGATACGGCGCGCAATATCGGCGCCATGAGCCCCGATGTCGTGGTCGTCCGCCACTCGTCGTCGGGGGCGGCTGCCTTGCTCGCGCGCGAGATGTCCTGCTCGATCGTGAACGCGGGCGACGGCGCCCACGAGCACCCCACGCAGGCGCTGCTCGACCTGCTGACCATCCGCGAGAAGAAGGGCCACTTCGACGGGCTGTCGGTGGCCATCGTCGGCGACATCGCCCACAGCCGCGTCGCGCGCTCGAACATCCACGGCATGCGCAAGCTCGGCATGACGGTCACGGTGGCCGGGCCGCCGACGCTGATTCCGGCGTACGGGCAGGAGCTCGGCTGCAAGGTGGCCTATCGACTGGAAGACGCCATCCGCGACGTCGACGTCATCATGATGCTGCGGCTGCAGCAGGAGCGAATGCACGCCGGCCTGATTCCCTCGCTGCGGGAGTACTCGCGCTACTGGGGCCTTTCGCTCGACAAGCTCCGCGCTCACGCGCGGCCCGACGTGCTGATCATGCATCCCGGTCCCGTCAATCGCGGCGTGGAGTTGTCGCCGGAGGTTGCGGACGGGCCGTACTCGGTGATCCTGGACCAGGTGGCCAAGGGCGTCGCCGTGCGCATGGGCGTCCTCCTGCTGCTCGCGGGCAGCAAGAACGCGGAGGCGGCATGAGCCTCGTGATCCGCGGCGGTCGCGTGGTGGATCCCGCGAACTCGCTCGACGCCGTTGTGGATGTCCTCCTCGAGGACGGCAAGGTCGCGAAGCTCGGCGCCAAGCTGGCGGCACCGGCGGGGGCGACGGTGATCGATGCGGCCGGCAAGCTCGTCTGTCCGGGCTTCATCGACATGCACGTGCATCTGCGCGAGCCGGGATACGAGTACAAGGAGACGGTGGCCACCGGCACGCGGGCGGCGGCGGCGGGCGGCTTCACGGCGGTGTGCTGCATGGCCAACACGAGCCCCGTGAACGACAACGGCTCGATCACCGACTACATCCTGGCCAAGGCGCGGAGCGAAGGCGTCGTCCGCGTCTACCCGATCGGTGCAGTCACGCGCGGCCTCGAGGGCAAGGAGCTCGCGGAGCTGGCGGAGCTGGCCGAGGCTGGTTGCGTCGGGTTCTCCGACGACGGCAAGTGCGTCATGAACGCGGAGCTCTACCGCCGCGCGATGGAGTACACCCTGCCGTTCGCGGCGCCCGTCATCAGCCACGCCGAGGACCATACGCTCTCCGCACGCGGCGCGATGCACGAGGGCGTGGTCTCCACCGAGCTCGGGCTGCGCGGCATCCCGGCCACGGCCGAGGACGTGATGGTCGCGCGCGACATCCTGCTCGCCGAGCTCACCGGCGCCCACGTCCACGTCGCGCATGTATCGACGGCCGGCGCGGTGCGCCTGGTGCGCGAGGCCAAGGCGCGCGGTGTGCGCGTCACCGCCGAGGTCACGCCGCATCACCTCCTGCTGACCGACGAGGCCGTGCGCAGCTGGGACGCCAACACGAAGATGGCGCCGCCGCTGCGGACGAAGCGCGATGTCGAAGCACTCATCGAAGCCCTTGCCGACGGAACGATCGACTGCGTCGCCACCGACCACGCGCCACATGCCGTCGCGGACAAGGAAGGCGAGTTCGACCGCGCCGCCAATGGCATCGTGGGGCTCGAGACCGCGCTCACGCTGCTTCACGACCGGCTCGTCCGCCCCGGGCTCCTTCCGCTCGCGACGCTCGTGGCGCGGCTGTCGCGTGATCCCGCGCGACTGCTGAATCTGCCGGGCGGCAACCTGAGCGTCGGCGTGCCGGCCGACGTGACGCTCGTCGATCCCGCGGCCGCCGTCACCATCGACCCGACGCGCTTCGCGAGCAGGAGCCGCAACACGCCGTTCGGCGGCTGGACGGCCACCGGCGCGCCGTGGAAGACGATCGTGGCCGGGAAGGTCGTGTGGGAAGCATGAGCGAGCGAGACGCGCTGCTGGTGCTGCGCGACGGGCGAGTGTTCCGCGGCCGTGCGCTCGGCGCCGAGGGCGAGACCTCCGGTGAGGTCATCTTCAACACGGCGATGACCGGCTATCAGGAGATCCTCACCGATCCGTCGTATCGCGGTCAGATCGTCACGATGACATACCCGATGATCGGCAATTACGGAGTCAATGCGGAGGACGTCGAGTCGCACAAGCCGTGGGCCAACGGCCTGATCGTAAAGGAAGCCTCGGCGTGCCCGTCGTCCTGGCGTGGCCGCGTGGGCCTCGACGACTATCTCAAAGCGCATCGGCTGGTCGGGCTGCAGGGCATCGACACGCGGGCGCTCACGCGACATTTACGCGATCACGGCGCCCTGGACGGCATCATCTCGAGCGTCGAACTCGACGTCGAGCGACTCCGCGAGCGCGCCCGTGGGCTGCCGGGGCTGGTGGGCCGCGATCTCGTGGCCGAGGTGACGGCGGCGCAGCCGTTCGGGTGGACGGAGGGCGCGTGGGATCCGGCGCGCGGTTACATGGCGCCGCCGCCCGCGCGCTTCAACGTCGTCGCCCTCGATGCCGGGATCAAGTTCAACATTCTCCGCCAGCTCCGAGCGGCCGGCTGCGAGGTGACGGTGGTGCCGGCGTCCACACCAGCGGCGGCCGTGCTCGAGCGCAAGCCCGACGGCGTCTTCCTCTCCAATGGGCCCGGCGATCCCGAGGGTGTGCCGTATCTGATCGACGCGGTGCGCGGCCTCATCGGTCGCGTGCCGGTATTCGGCATCTGTCTCGGCCACCAGATCATTGGGCTCGCCGCCGGCGGGCGGACGTACAAGCTGCCGTTCGGTCATCACGGCGCGAATCATCCGGTGAAGGATCTGGCCACGGGCAAGGTCGAGATCACGTCGCAGAACCACGGGTTCGCCGTCGATCCGGCCTCCCTCGCCGGCCGCGGCTGGGAGCCGACCCATCAGAACCTGAACGACGACACGTGCGAGGGCTTGCGGCACGCGGAGCTTCCGGTCTTCTGCGTCCAGTACCACCCCGAGGCGTCGCCGGGACCGCACGACGCCAACTATCTCTTCCACCGCTTCACGAGACTGATGGAGGGAACGGAGCCACGACCATCTCGAACAGGCCACCCACGCTGCGAGCAGGGCTAGCGCGGTCGCTACAAAAGGAGAGGTCATGCCCAAGTACTTGATCTCGTATCGCAAGGTGGAAGGCGCTGGACAGAAGCCCGACTGGGCTTCGTTCACGGCGCAGAGTGACGCCTCGCTCGAGGCGCACGCCATCAAGGAGCGCGTCGAGAAGCGCATGAGCGTCCTCGGCGAGCAGCTCTGGGGCGACGGCGACGTGGTGTGGATCGGCGCCGGGCGCATCGACGACGTGCTCTACAAGCGCGAAGAGGCCAAGCCCGAGACGTCCGTCGTCTACGGGCTGGTCGAGGAGTAGATGCCGAAGCGGACGGATCTCCAGAAGATCCTCGTCCTCGGCTCCGGGCCGATCGTGATCGGGCAGGCCTGCGAGTTCGACTACTCGGGGACACAGGGCTGCCGGGCGCTCCGCGAGGAAGGCTACGAGGTCGTGCTGGTCAACAGCAACCCGGCCACCATCATGACCGATCCGGAGATGGCGACGCGCACGTATGTCGAGCCGCTCACGCCGGAGTTCGTGGCGAAGATCATCGAGCGCGAGCGGCCGCAGGCGCTCTTGCCGACGCTCGGCGGCCAGACGGCGCTGAACCTGGCGGTGGCGCTCGCCGAGGACGGCACGCTCGATCGCTTCGGCGTCGAGCTCATCGGCGCCAAGATCCCGGCCATCCGGAAGGCGGAGGACCGCCAGCTCTTCAAGCAGGCCATCGAGCGCGTCGGCCTCACGCTGCCGCGCTCCGGTCTGGCGCGCTCGTTCGAGGAAGCGAAGACCATCGTCCGCACCACCGGCTATCCCGCGATCATCCGGCCGTCGTTCACGCTCGGCGGCACCGGCGGCTCGATCGCCTACAATCCCGAGGAGCTCGAAGAGGCGGTGCGCTGGGGCGTCCAGATGTCCCCGCTCGGCACCGTGCTCATCGAAGAGTCGGTGATCGGGTGGAAGGAATTCGAGCTCGAGGTCATGCGCGACCTCGCCGACAATGTCGTCATCATCTGCTCGATCGAGAACCTCGACCCCATGGGCGTGCACACGGGTGACTCGATCACCGTCGCGCCCGCGCAGACGCTGACCGACAAGGAATATCAGCTCATGCGCGATGCCGCCGTCGCCATCATCCGCGAGATCGGAGTCGAGACGGGCGGATCGAACATCCAGTTCGCGGTGAATCCTGCCGACGGCCGCCTCGTCGTGATCGAGATGAATCCACGCGTATCGCGCTCCTCCGCGCTCGCCTCGAAGGCCACCGGGTTTCCGATCGCGAAGATCGCCGCCAAGCTGGCCGTCGGGTATCGGCTCGACGAGGTGCGCAACGACATCACGCGGGAGACGCCGGCGTCGTTCGAGCCCGCCATCGACTACTGCGTCGTGAAGTTCCCGCGCTGGGCCTTCGAGAAGTTCCCCGAGGCCGATCGCACGCTCACTACACAGATGAAATCCGTTGGCGAGGCGATGGCCATCGGGCGCACGTTCAAGGAGGCGCTGCAGAAGGCCGTCCGCTCGCTCGAGCAGGACCGCTTCGGCCTCACGCTCGATCGCGACCTCGACGAGGAGACGCTGCGGGGACTGTTACGGGTGCCGAATCCGGATCGGCTGTTCGCGCTCGGCGACGCGCTCCGCGCGGGAATGTCCACGGCGGAAGTCCACGGGGTGACGAAGATCGACCCGTGGTTCATCGAGAACATCCGCGAGATCGTGGCCTACGAGGCGCAGATTCGGCGCGACGCCCTGACGGACCCGAGCGTCTTGCGGCGCGCCAAGCAGCTCGGGTTCGCCGATCGCTTCATCGGCCGGCTCACGGACCGCACCGAGAACGAGATCCGCGCGCTCCGGCTGTCGCAGGGCATTCGAGCCACGTTCAAGACAGTCGACACGTGCGCGGCCGAGTTCGTCGCCCACACGCCGTATCTCTACTCGACGTACGAGGAGGAGGACGAGGCGCCGCCCACCCGCCGCCGGAAGGTCATCATCCTCGGCTCGGGGCCGAATCGCATCGGACAGGGCATCGAGTTCGATTACTGCTGCGTGCACGCGGCATTCGCGTTGAAGGACCACGGCGTCGAAGCGATCATGGTCAACTGCAACCCCGAAACGGTTTCGACCGACTATGACACCTCGGACCGACTGTACTTCGAGCCTCTCACGTTCGAGGACGTGCTCAACGTGGTCGAGAAGGAGAAGCCGCTCGGGGTGATCGTACAGTTCGGCGGACAGACACCGCTCAAGCTCGCCGTCTCCCTGCAGCAGGCCGGCGTGCCGATCCTCGGCACGTCGCCGGACGCCATCGACCGCGCCGAGGATCGCCAGCGCTTCAGCGCGCTACTCGACGAGCTCGGACTCAACCAGGCCGCCGGTGCCACCGTCCGCGCCCTGCCCGAGGCGCGCCAGGTGGCAGGACGGCTCGGGTATCCGGTGCTCGTGCGGCCCTCGTACGTCCTCGGCGGCCGGGCCATGCGCATCGTGTACGACGACCAGGATCTGGTGCAGTTCGTCGGCGAAGCGGTGGAGGCGGCGCCCGAGCATCCAATCCTCATCGACAAGTTCCTCGAGGACTCGCTCGAGATCGACGTCGATGCGGTCGCCGACACACAGGGCGTCGTGGTCGGCGGCGTCATGGAGCACATCGAGAAGGCCGGCGTGCACTCCGGCGACGCCGCGTGCGCGCTGCCGCCCTACAGCCTCGACGATGGTCAGGTCCGCGCCTTGCGTGCGCAGACGAAGGCGCTGGCGAAGGCGCTCGGCGTGGTCGGCCTGATCAACGTCCAGTTCGCCATCCGCAACGAGGCCATCTACGTGCTCGAGGTGAACCCCCGCGCCTCCCGCACCGTTCCCTTCGTCTCGAAGGCCATCGGCGTGCCGCTGGCCAAGATTGCCACGCGCGCCATGCTCGGTCAGGCGGTGGTGGGCGAGATCGCCCACATCGAGGAGCGCGAGCTCCGGCACATCGCGGTGAAGGAGTCGGTATTCCCGTTCATCAAGTTCCCCGGCGTCGACATCGTGCTCGGTCCCGAGATGAAGTCGACCGGCGAGGTCATGGGCCTCGACCGCGATTTTCGCAAGGCCTATCTCAAGTCGCAGATCGCGGCCAGCTCCGCGCTGCCCACGTCCGGGAAAGTCTTCGTCTCCGTCAAGAATCGCGACAAGCGCGCGCTGACCACGCTGGCGCGGCGACTCGTGGAGATGGGCTTCACGCTGGTGGCCACGGCCGGAACGGCCCGTGTGCTCGAGCGTCAGGGCATGACGGTGGAGCTCGTGCACAAGGTGCTGGAGGGACACCGCCCGAACGTCGTCGACCTGATGAAGCGCGGCGACATCGCGCTCGTCTTCAACACGCCGGAAGACGGGCGCGCGCGCAAGGATTCGGCGGCCATTCGCCGCACGGCGGTCGGCCAGAACATCCCCTACTACCTCACCGTCGACGGCGCCCAGGCCGCCATCGGCGCCATCGAGGCGCTGCTGAAGGGCGAGCAGGGCGTGCGGAGCCTGCAGGAGTACCACAGCGATGCGTGACCGGCTGTTCGTGGCCGTCGACGTCGAAGCGCTCGACGACGCGGCACGGCTGCTCGACCGTCTCGAGGGCGCGGTGACCGGCGTGAAGATCGGCTCGCAGCTCTTCACCAGCGCGGGTCCGGCGGCGGTGGATCTCGCGCACAAGCGCGGCCTCCGTGTGTTCCTCGATCTGAAGTTTCACGACATCCCGAATACCGTGGCCGGTGCCGTCCGCAGCGCGTCGCGCCTCGGTGTGTTCATGCTCAACGTCCACGCTTCGGGAGGACTCGAGATGATGCGCGCGGCCGCCGAGGCGGCCGGACAGGCCGCGCGGGAGTTCGGCGTCGCCCGCCCGATCTGTCTCGGCGTTACCGTGCTCACGAGCCTCGACCGCCGCGCGCTCGAGCGGGAGATGGGCGTGCCGGCGAGCGTCGAGAGTCACGTGCTGAGACTGGCGGAGGCGGCGCGCGACGCGGGTCTCGACGGCTGCGTGGCATCTCCGCAGGAGATCCGTCGTCTCCGGCTCGCGCTGGGTCGGCGCTTCACCATCGTGACCCCGGGCATCCGACCCGCGTCCACGACCGGCGAGGATGATCAGAAGCGGGTGGCCACGCCGCGCACGGCGGTCCAGGCCGGGGCTGATTACCTCGTCGTCGGCCGGCCCATCACCGCCGCCGCCGATCCCGGAGCGGCCGCCGCCGCAATCATCGCCGAGCTCAGCGGGCGCTAATCAGTCCAGGCGCTCTGGAGCAGCGCGACGGCCTCCTCGGTAGCGCTGCGGATGGCCTCGTGGTTGGCGCGCTGCTCGGCGAGCACGACCACGTAGCCGATCGGTGCCGCCGCGAGGAACATCGGCCCGTCCGGCCCCGAGAACATCGCCGTCGAGAAGGACGCGCGACCCATCCTCCCCGCGCTCGACTCGAGATCGCGGCCCAGCCGTGCCGCCATCGCAGCCAGTGGCTCGATCGCCACCGCGTTCGGCACTTCGGCGGCGATCACGAAGCCATCCGGGGCGACCAGGAGCGCGCCGCGCACCGCGCGGAGCTTCAGGAGCTGCTGCACCACGTCGCGCACGAACCGGCCGCGCGACGGCCCGTCGTGCTCCATGGCGAGCTTGAGGCGCGGTGTCACGTCTCGCCCGGCCCCGATCGGCGCGCATGGCCCGATCCCGCTCGCGTTTCGTCGAGGATGGTGGCGAGCTTAGCCGCTGCTTCGCGCGCGAAGACGCGAACCATTCCGACCGTCGTCCGCTCGTCGAACACCGCCACCAGGATCGTCGCGTCGTCGACGGCGCTCACGTGCAGGCTCTGGCGCACCCCTTCGTGAATGAGGACGGAGAACTCGCGCTCCCCGAGGAGCCGGGCCAGCGGCGCCGTCGAGCTGAAGCCGCCGGCCGCCAGCGCCGTCATCGACACGACGTCGAGCGCGCGGGCGGCGCCAGCAGTGGCAAGCGATGCGCCGTCACGGCCGCTCAGCACGACGGCAGCGCAACCGGTGTCCGCGAGCAGGCGCTCCAGGAGCGCTTGGACCTTCCCCATGTCTCCGTCGCCGATGGCGAGGCGCGCGCTCATCAGCGCGTCTCGAGGACCGCCGCCGCCCGCTCGGCATCCCGCAGGGCGCGGCCCGGCCGCGTCACCACGCCCGTGGCGGCGAGAACGCCCGCGCGCCCGGAGAGCGGACGGATCACCGTCTGCTCGGCGCCGCGCCGGAACACCACGGTGACCGGAGCCCCGAGCTCACCGCCATCGCCGAGTGCCTCGACGACACCGAGAGCCAGGGCCGCCACGCCCTTGTCATCGCCTCCGCCGCCGCTGAAGACGTACACACGCCCGCTCGCGTCGGCGAAGACGGTCGGCTCGGCGCCGCCAAAAGTCCGCAGCGCCAGCGCCGCGCGCGCCACACGATCATCGGATCCCATCGGCTCGAGATCGCGACGCGGTGGCGCTGGAGTGGCCGGCGGGATGGTGCCCGCAATGGCGGCAGCGCTCAGCGCTCGAAGCGCCAGTAGCGCGACCGAGGCGTTGGGCCGATGCACGGCAACGACGATCGGTGCTGACGCGGCGGCAAGCACCAGCACCGTTCGTTCGGTACGCAGCGTGACGACGTCGGCGGAAACGCCCGCGACGAACGGCAGGAGCCGGCCGGCGCAGGCGATGGCCGCTTCGCGCGACACCCCTGGCTCGACCAGTACCACGGCCACGGTGCCCGCGTTCCGCTCGGCCGCAGCTTCGAACGTGCCGACCCCGCTGAAGCAGGCGACGATGCGCGCCAGCGTCCCGCGATCCATCATCTCCGCCGGCGGTGGTGAACTCGGTGCGGATCGGGGCAACGCGCGTGCAGCCGGCGTGGTGCTGGCCGCCGCGGGCGCCCGCGACGACGCGGGCGCCTCCACTGTCGCGGCCGGGGTCGGCGTGACGTCTGCTCGCGCGGGGACCGCGGACGGTTTCGGCGCCACGACCGGCAACGGCGCCGAGACCGGCGCGGTGCCGACGGCGTCGGGCGTGAGCTGAGCGTCCAGCTCGTCCACGGGCAGCACGAATTTGAGATCGGGATATTCCTTTCGGAACTGGTCGCCCGTCATTCCAAGCGCGAGGTCCGGAAACTGCGATGCGATGTGCGCCCACGTGATGACGACCGCGCCGTCGCGCATCTGCGAGAGCACGACGCGCCGCGGGACGAGGATCACATGCGGCTCGCGGAGGCTTTCCCCAAGTCGCTCGAACGGCAGCACGAATGCCTCGGCGGGAAGCTGCGCGGCGATTCGGTCGAACGGCACGCGCACCATGCCGTCGTTGGCCGCTCGGCCGGGCTTCGACGGTGGATTCGTGCGCGGCGCCGTCGGTGCCGGCGCAACGACGGCCGGCGGTGTCGTGGGCGACGGCGTCGAGGCGATCGGCACGACGGAAGGAGCCACGCGGGTGGTCGGTGGCGCGATCGTCCGCGCGGCAGTCGGCGCGCTCTCGGCCGCGGCGCCGGCAGCGCGCGGAGACGGAATGACGCCCCTGGATCGCGTGCCGGTCGCCAACCGCGGCGCGGCGGCGTCAGAACGGGGCGCCGGTCTGGACGCGGTCATCCCGAATGTCGCGAGGATCAGCGGCGTCGCGATCAGCGTGAGCAGCGGGGCGGGAGGGAACAGTACGAACACCTGCGCGAGAGCGTTGCCGAGCGACAGGCCGCCGGCCCAGGCGAGCTCCGTCGCCGCCAGCCCGGCGAGAACGACGTGCACGAGACAGGCACCGCCGAGCCAGGAGAGGCGTCGGACGAAGGCGGCCTCCCGCAGCAGCAGCACCGCCAACGCCGCATACACCAGGGGCGGCGCCGACACCGCCACCGAGATCGGCACGTTCAAGCCGGCGCCGGCCTGCAGGGTGAACAGGCCCGCGACGCAGACGAGATAGCCGCCCGCGACGCATGCCGCATGCACCCAACGGGTTTCCGACTTGCGATAGCGCGGCATCACACCGACCGCATCAGCTCCGGCAGCGCCTTCTTGGCGAAGTAGCGCACCTTGCCGAGGACGGCGGGCTCGCTCATACCGACGGCGAGCAGCCCGAGGCCGGCGCTGTAGACGATCACCATGCCCTTCTCGTACTCGAGCATGATGCTGTGCAGGCCACCCCGGCCAAGCTCCTTGCCGAGCCCGTCCGACGACTCGGCCAGACACGCGCTCAGCGCGGCCGCGACATCGGCATCGACGCCGGCGTTGGTGGTCGCCTCGACCACGAAGCCCTCGCGATCCGACAACACCGCCCACTGCACGCCGTTCATCGCGGTGAACTGCGCGAGGACGGCGGCCGCCGCGTCGGTCGGTGCGGCCACCGCCGACGTCGGCGCGATGGCCACGGGCTCGGCCACGCGACGTGCAGAGTCGGATGGCGTGATGTCGGCGGCGACCGCCGGTACCGCCGGCGCCGGCTTCGGCGGTGTCGACTTGAGCGGCTCGATCGGCGGCACCGACAGTGTGGAGACCGGCATCAACGTCGGTATCGCGTCGACGGCGGGCGACGGCGCCGGAGCGTTCGGCGTCGTCGCCTCGGCCACGCGCGGCGCGAGCGGACCGACGAGTGTCTCCAGACGCTTGAGCAGATCCTCGGCGGCGAACGGCTTGGCCAGCACTCCCTCGGAACGGGCGCGCGCCGCCCGCTGCTTGACCTCGTCGTTCACGATGCCCGACATCAGCAGCACCGGAATCTCGCCCAGTCGCGGATGCTTCTTCACGAACTCGCAGATCTCGTAGCCGTCACGATCCGGCATGACGACGTCGCAGATGATGACGTCCGGGGCATCGCGCTCCATGCACTCCAGCGCGTCGGTGCCCGACGCTGCGCAGGTGACGTCGACCTGCCTTCCCGCCAGCGCGCGCTCCACGACCTTCCGCACGCTGACGCTGTCGTCGATGACCAGGACCTTGGGCATGGTTTATCTCTCCTCGTTCGTCGCCTCGGCGGCGCCGGCCAGAAGCTCGGCCACCGTGCGAGTAATCGTCTTCGGGACGTTGGCGAGATCGCGTGGCGACGATGGAATGAAGCAGAATTTGCCGCCGGCGTCGCCATGCGACGCGGCCAGCAGCGACCGGAACGCGGTCTCGCCGGTGGTGTTGCCGATCTCGGCGTGCACGATGCGACCGCTCTCGAACGCCAACATGCCGCCGCCGGTGCCGAGCACGACGAGCAGGCGCCCCGTCTTGGTGCCCTTGACGATGGCCCGCGCGATATCTTCGAGCGCGAGCGCTCCGAGCGCGCCCTGAAACGTCCGCATGGCGCCGTTCATCCCGACCGCTTCCAGCTCGGTGAGCGGAGGCGGTGGCGGCGCCGCCCCCTTCAGCATGACGCCGGCCGTCGGCGCCACGACCGGCGGCGTGGCCGCGGGCGCGACCGGTGATGGCGGAGCGGGCGGCGCACTCGAGACGGCTGGCGGCAATGCGACGAGCGTCGGCACCGCGGGCGCCGCGACGACCGGGTCCGTTGGCGCGGGGATCGACGTTGCCGGCGGTGTGGGCGTCAGCGACAGCGGCTCTGTCACCAGCGGCGCCACCGGCGTGACCGCGGGCGGCCTGGCGGGCGCCGCGGGCAGCGCCGATGGCAGGGCAGCGCTGCTCGGCGCCTTGCGTCGCATCAGATGCGTCACGCGCGTGACGATCGCCGGACCGACGAGTCCATCCGGAATGACGAGATCGACCCCCGTCAGCGACATCTGCGAGGTCGGAATGGGGCTGGCGATCAGGACGAAGCTCACGCCAACCGTCGAGGGGTCGCCACGCACCATGGAGCACAGCTCGTGCGCGTCCATGTCGCCGAGCTGCGAGCGGCTGATGATCACGTCCTGCCGATTCCACTCGAGCATCGTGAGCGCGAACGAGGCACTCGGCGCGACGGTGGGCTGCGCGCCATTGGCGGTGAACGCCGCGGCCACCGTCGCCGCGCGCGCGGCGTCGGGGTCGACGATCAAGACTTTCACCCGTGCACCACCGAGCTCACAAGGGACACGAACGTCCGTTCCTCGACCGGCTTCGTGACGTAGTGGTCGACACCGAGGTCCCGGGCAAGCGCGACGTGCTTGTCGCCGGCGCGAGTCGTCAGGACGATCACCGGCAGCCCCCGCGTGGACGGGCGCCGGCGCAGATCGTCGATGAGCTCGTACCCATTCACACGCGGCATCTCGAGGTCGGTCACGACGACGTCGAAACGACCGCCCTCGCCGACACGGGCGATCGCGTCGGCACCATCGGCGGCGGTGGTGACCTCGAAGCCCGCTTTCTCGAGCATCTGGCCGACGAACCGCCGCACGCTGATCGAGTCGTCCACGAGGAGCACCCGCTTGCGCGCGGCCGGGCGGCTGGTCGCATCGACGGCCAAGGGCGCGGCGCGCTCGGCGCGCGCGCGGCGCGCGGCCTGCTCGGCGACACCCAGCGCGTCGAGGAGCAGCACCACGCGGCCGTCGGCAGTGACCGTGGCCCCGGCGTACGGACCGGCGCCCTCGAGAAACGCCCCCAGCGGCTTGATGACGATGTCCTGCTTGTGCAGGAGCTGGTCCACTTCGACGCCGAGCGAGCGTCCGGCCGCCCGCAGCACCACCGCGGGGCGACGGGCACCGCGCGGCGGTTCCGGCAATCCAAGGATGGTCGCCAGGCTCACCAGATCGACGGTGTCCTCGGCGAGGCTCAGCGTTTCGCCCTGCACCCCGGGTCGGACGCGCTCGGGGGAAACGGCCGTCACCAGCTGCACGGAGTTCAGGGGAGCGGCGAACGTTTCGCCGCCGGCGCTCACGAGCAGCGCCTCCGACACGAGCACGGTGAGGGGCAGCCGAAGCGTGAAGCGCGTGCCCTCGCCCGGGGTCGACGCCACGTCGACCTCGCCGTTCAGTCGCCGAACGTTGGTGCGAACGACATCCATGCCCACGCCACGACCCGATGCCGTCGTCACGGCGGTCGCGGTGCTGAAGCCGGGCAGGAAGATGAGGTCGATGGCCTCGCGATCGCTGAGGGCGGCCGCGTTGTCCGCGCTGACGAATCCGCGCGCCACCGCGCGGCGCCGTACGAGGTCGGTATCGATTCCGCGCCCGTCGTCGGCGACCTCCAGCACGACGGCGCCGCCCTGATGCGTCGCCGACAGCGTGACGGCGCCGATCGGCGGCTTCCCGCGAGCGCGCCGCTCGTCCACCGACTCGATGCCATGCCCGATGGCGTTCTGCACGAGGTGCAGCAGCGGGTCCACGATCTGCTCGATGACCGACGTATCCAGCTCGACCGTCTCGCCGAGCGTCTCGATCTGCACCTGCTTGCCGGCCGCGCGGGCTGCTTCCTTGCCCTGACGGACGAACCGCGTGAACAGATTGCCGACGGGCACCAGCCGCGCGCGACCGATCTCGCCGCGAATGGCGGCCGTCAGCCGGTGCACCTGGGCCACGTCGTCACGCAGCGCGCGGTTCACCCCGACGAGCTCGGCCTGGAGCTCCGCGATGTCCGAGGCGATCTCGGCGATGCTGCGGGCGAACATGCCGGCGTCGTCGTACCGATCGAACTCCAGCTCCGCGAACATCTCGGCCACTGATAGACCGCTTTGGCCGATCACGGTCGGCTTGACCGGCGCCGCTGGCTTCGCGACGCTGGCGCGTCGCGGGTCGAGCTGCCGGCGCTCGAACTCGCTCACGGCCTCGGCCAGGCGGGCGCGACTGGCGAACAGCGATGCCGACACGCGATCCAGCTCGTCGAGGCGGCGGTCGACGCGACTGCGCCCGGTCACGAGCTCGCCGATCAGGTCCATGAGCGCATCGAGGCGCTCGAGGTTGACGCGAATCGTCTGTCGTGGCGCGCGCCGCGGCGTCGCGCTCGAGGCCGGCGCGCGGCGCCGCGCCGCGCGCGCCGGTACCAGCGCCTCGACACGCGTATCCGCCATGGCCGGTGCCGGCGGCACCGGTGCCGCGTCCATTGCACGCGGGGTCGGCGGCGATGCGAGCAGTGCCTCCAGCCGGCCGCCGACGTCCGCGGCCAGCGTCGTCATGGACGCCGTCGGATTCGCATTGATGCCAAGCATGAGCTTCAGGACGTCCACCGCGGCAAACAACGCCTCGAGAGCCGGCGGCGACAGCGTCGCCTCGCCTTCGCGCACCGCGACCAGCAAATCCTCGGCGCGATGGGCCAGCTCACCGATGCGCACGCAGCCGACGACGTAGGCGGCGCCCTTGATCGTGTGCATCGAGCGGAACAACCGCGCCAGCTCGTCCTCGCCGCCGCCGCGCTCGAGCGCGAGGAGCGCCGTCGCGATCGCCTCCAGATGCTCGGTCGCCTCCGGCACGAAATACGCTGCGACGTCGACGTTGGCGGCGAAGAACTCCGCGAGCTCGCGGCGGATCGGGTCGTCGAGCACCGAGTCGGCGGCATCACCGCTCTCGTGCGCAGACGGCGCGGCGGCCGGTTGCACGGCGGTCGCCACCGTTGTGCCGGCGGGCAGCGAGTCCAGCGCGCGCTTGAGATCTGCGAGCAGCGACGCGAGACGGACGGCGGGGAACGGCGTCGTCTCGAGGACGGCTTCGAGATCGCCGGCGAGCGCGGCGATCGCGGGAAAGCCGTAGAGCGACGCGGCGCCCTTGAGACGGTGGGTGACGACATACAGCGTCTCCAGGTCGCCGCGGGCGGCCGCCTCCGCGCCATCCTCGAGAGCCGCGACGGTCTCCCACGCCTCCATCAGAAAGATGGAGCGCAGAAACTCCCGGTCGGCCGACTCCATCATGTCCAGCTAGGCGGTCGCCAGCTTGAACCGTGACAGGCTTCGGGTGAGCTCGTCGGCGACTTTCACGAGATCGTCGACCGTCCGGCGCGTCTGCAGCACCGCCTGCTCGGTGTGTACGGCGACCTGGGCGATCGACCGCATGGCGGTGGCCACGCCTTCGGCGCCGCGCACCTGCTCCTGAGTGACGCCGGAGATCTCCTCGGCGAGCTCGGCCGACGTGCGCGAAATGCCGGCGATCTGCTTCAAGCTCTCCTCGGCGTTGATGGTCACCTGGTAGCCCGCCTCGACCTCTCGCGTACCTTCCTCCATCGCCACGACCGCCTCCTGCGTCTCCGTCTGGACCGAGCGGATGAGGCCGGCGATGTCCTTGGTGGCGCTGGCCGCGCGCTCGGCGAGCTTGCGGATCTCATCGGCGACCACGGCAAAGCGCGCGCCGTACTCGCCGGCCCCGGCCGCCTCGATGGCCGCGTTCAGCGCCAGGAGGTTCGTGTGCGAGGCGATCTCCTCGATGGTGTCGACGATGTTCGAGATCTCGAGCGAGCGGTCGCCGAGGCTCTTGATCTTCTTCGAGATGACCTGCACTTCGCCGCGGATCCGCTGCATGCCGGACAGGCTGTTGCGCACGGCGTCCTCGCCGCGCGTGGCCGCCTGCAGCGTCTGGCGCGCGGCGGTGGCCGCCGAGCCCGCGTTCGACGCGATCTGCCGCACCGACCGCGTCATCGTCTCCACCTCGCGGCTCACGGTGGTGGCGTCGCGCGCCTGCGTCTCGGCGCCACGCGCCACCTGGTCGGTGGCCCCGATCATCTCGCCGGCGCTCGTGGCCACGCGCGTGGCCGCGTGGCGGACATCGGCGAGGAGGGCGCCGATCTCCTCGACCATGACGTTCACGGAGTCCACGACGTTGCCGAGGACGTCCGGGGTCACCTGGCCGCGCTGGCGCAGATCGCCCTGGGCGATCTCCGTCATTGTCTCAAGGAACTGCGTGATGTTCGCCTGCAGGCTCTCGCGGCGGCGGCGCTCCTCGTCGCGTTCGGCCTCGGTGGTGACGTGGGCCCGCAGCCGCACGATCGTGTCGTTGAAGGTACGGGCGAGCTGCCCGATCTCGTCGCGCGACTGGACGGTCACCGTCTGCGACAGATCTCCGCGACCGACGTGCTCGGCGACACGGACGATGGCGCTGATCGGTTGCGTCAGGCGGGTCGCGAACATGGCGCCGGCGAGGACGGCCAGCAGCGCGATGCCGCCGAACACCTCGGACAGGAACCAGCCCGCCCGGGCGGCAGCGGCGTGGATGATCGCCTTGTTCATGCCGACGCGGACGGTGCCGAGCTGGCCACCCAGCATCGGCACGCCGACGTCGATGATCTCCTGCGACTCACCGGTGACGGGATGCTGATAGACGACGTCGCGCACCTGCTTGGCGGCGTCGCCGGGCACGAGGTTCTTGTCGATGAGGTCGGGCGGCACCACGGGGTGGAACGTATGCGCAATGAGGTTCTTCTGCGAGTCGTACACCATGACGTAATGCACGCCGCTGATGCTCACGAACTGGTCGATGAGTGCCTGCACGGTCGAGGCGTCGCGCGTGAGGATCAAATCGACGCCGGAGGAGGCCAGGCTGTTCGCGATGGCGGTTCCTTTCGACGTGAACTCGTCCGTCATCTCGGCGCGCAGCCGCTGCACGGAGACATACCAGGTGATCGCGGCCAGCGGGATGAGAACGACGGCCAGGAACACGACCATCTTGGGCAGCAGTCCGAAGCGAAGGCGCACAGATGTCATGTGAAGGCCCCCTACACCGAAATTGCCGCGGCCCAGTCGGCGATGGGAATCCATCGCTCGCCGTCGACGCGGGTGAAGTACACGGAGTCGAGTCCCTGGTGCCGCTCTGGGCCGAAGCTCAAGCTCGAACCGATACCCAGATCGAAGTTGCGCAACGACTCGAGGGCTTGCCGGAAGGCCACGCGGGTCGGCTGTGGCCCGGTGCGCTGGAGCGCCTCGACGATGACCTTCGCGTTCACGAAGCCCTCGAGGCTGATGAAGCTGTAGCGCTGCAGCGCGTAGCTCGGATCGCGCAGCGACTCGGGCAGCGGCGGATTGTGTCGGTCCATGAGCAGCCGATACTCGGCCACGCCCGGCAGGCTGACGTCGTCGTAGCTCGGCACGACCTGCGAGTTCACGAGCGCCCGCGTGTAATCACGACCGACGGCTTTGCCGTGCTTGACGAGCAGCGCCAGCATCGCCTCGGAGCCCACGAAGGACAGGTTCGAGATCGGCACCGTCCAGCCGGCGTCGCGGGCGGTCCGCACGAAGGCCCCACAGCCCTGATAGGCGCCCGTGCAGAGCACGACGTCGACGCCTCCGCGGCGTAGCGCGTTCACGGCTGGCGTCATGTCGTCGGTGAACTTGGCGCCGCGTGGATAGGTCGCCTCGGCCACGATGCGGACGCCGCGCTGGGCGAGGCCGCGGGCGACGCCGTCGGTGCCGCTGCGGCCGTAGGCGTCGATCTGGTAATACACACCGAACTTGCGGGCTCCGAGCTGCCAGAAGCGGTCGACCAGCGCCATCATCTCCTGCCGGTACGAGGCGCGGATATTGAAGACGTGCTCCGCATACGGTGCTTCGCGCTGCGGCTGCGCTCCCGTAAAGTTGCCGACGAGCACGGCCTGTGTTTCCGCGTAGCGTTTGATGACCGGCAGCGCGCGCGTCAGGGTCGGCGTTCCGACGTAGTTGGACAGCAGGAACACCGGCTCCTTTTCGAGGAGACGAATGGTGTTCTTCACGCACGGAATGGGCTCGTAGCCGTCGTCGAGCGCGATCACGCTGATGCCGCGACCGTGCACGCCGCCCTTGCCGTTGACGTCGTTGTAGTACGCCTGGGCGCCGCGGTAGAACTCGGTGCCGAGACCCGCGGCGGTGCCGCGGAAGGCCGCGCTCATGCCGACCCGGATGTCGTGGGCCGTGACGCCGGGGACGGCAGCCACCGCCGGCGTCGCCACGCGCACGGGCGTCGGCTCGGCCGGTGCGACACGACCACCAACCGGGCGGGACTGCGCCCACGCGCGCGGGGCGCCGGGGACGAGCGAGCCGGCGAGCATTCCGAGAAAGTGGCGACGGTTCATGGATCAGGCCTCCGCGACCGACGCCCATGGCGCGCGCAGCGCGTCCAGGAGCCGGCCAGCATCGAGTAGCGTGGCATAGTCACCCGCGTGCGGTACGAGCCCGGCGGCGAACGCGACGCCGGGCCGGCGGTCATTGGCATCGAGCGGCTGCGGCTCATCGAACCAGTCGAGACCGACCACGCGGTCGATGGGGATCGCGGCCACGAGCTCGCCGGCCGCGATAACCAGGGCAGGCGAGCCCGTCGTCACCGGTCGTGCCGGTACGCCGAGGAGGGGGCGCGCCTCCGCGACGCCGAGAACGCTGCCGCGCAGGTTGGCGACTCCGATGAGCGGCGGCGGCGCCCCCGGCACCGGCGTCAACGGCTCGAGGATGACGACCTCGCGCGCCTCCCGGACATCCACCGCGAACGGCTGACCGCCGAGTGTGATGATGCACGCCCGGTGTCGCGGGGCGGCCGCGGTCTCGGTGGCGGCCCCGGCGGGCGCCGCGTCCACCGACGGCGCGGACGTGACCGCGTCATCGGACAAAGCGCTTCACCATCGTGAGGAGCTGGTCCGAAGTGAATGGCTTGCCGAGATACTCGTCGGCGCCCTGCCGCTTGCCCCAGGCGCGGTCGCTCTCCTGGTTCTTGCTGCTGACGAGCACGACCGGGGTCGTCTTCGTGCGGGCGTCCTTGCGCAGCGCGCGGAGGATCTCGTAACCGTTGCGCTTGGGCATGACGATGTCGAGCAGCAGCACGTCGGGGCGCTCGCTGGAGAGCTTGTCCTCCAGCGCCTCGCCATCCACCAGCGACACCACCTCATGCCCGGCCGACTTCAGGATCGATTCCATGAGCTTCAGCTCCGAAACCGCATCGTCGACCACCATCACCTTCGCCATCGCACGGAGCCTCCTTGGGTGAGCGTGCCCGGCCGCGAAGTGCAACGCGGTTGCCAGCGCGGCGCGTCCGCGAAGATTCGCCGATCGCGCCGTAAATCGGGGTCGCGCGAGCGAAGCCGTCGCGCGCTGTCGGGTGCGCGGGATCAGGCCGTCACGGGTCGGGACAGCTTGGCGTGCCAGATGGCCCGGTGTCGGCGAATCGCCGGCCGGTCTGACATAGAATCGGGCCATGACGACACTGGACGAACGCCAGACACTGGCGCTCTACGAGAAGACGGGCGCTTTGATGCGCGGCCACTTCCGTCTGACGTCCGGTCTGCACTCCGACCTTTATCTGCAGTCGGCGCTCGTCCTTCAGTATCCCGAGCACGCGGCGGCGCTCGGCCGCGGGCTGGCGGCGACGTTTCGCGCCGACGGCGTGCACGCGGTCCTCGCGCCCGCCATCGGCGGCATCCTGGTCGCGCACGAGGTCGGGCGGGCGCTGGGCGTGCGCGCGCTGTTCACGGAGCGCGAAGGCGGGGTGATGCGGCTGCGCCGCGGCTTCTCCCTGGCGGCCGGCGAGCGCTGTCTGGTCGTGGAGGACGTCATCACCACCGGCGGCTCCACGCGCGAGGTCATGCAATGCGTGCAGGATCTCGGTGGCGCCGTGGTCGGCGTCGGCTCGCTGATCGACCGCAGCGGTGGCGCCGTGAGCTTCGGCGTCAAGCGCAGCGCGCTGGCCACTGTCAGCGCGACGACGTGGCCCCCGGAAGCATGTCCGCTTTGCGCGGGCGGCAGTCAGGCGATCAAGCCTGGCAGCCGCGCCTGACCGCCAGCGCGCTCAGGGACTGAGCACGCCGTTCCGCACCATCACCACCACGAGCCAGAGGATCTGTGCGCCGACGAAGACGGTGAGCCCGCGCTCGCGTCCCTGTCGGACCTGCGTCCGGTATTGCAGCGCGCCCGCCGCCAGCGCCAGCGCCGCGAAGAACGTGGCGTCGTAACGTCGCAGCAACCCATACTGGGCGGCCAGGCCGCCGACGAGTCCCCACAGCGCCCACGCTGCGATCCAGAGCGCCAGAACGGAGACGAACACCGACGGCCGCGAGCCTGATTTGCCCAGACGCCGCGCCACGGCGACGGTGGTGATACCGCCGAGCAGGAGAAGGGCCGAGAGGGCGAACACCCAGCGCGTCACGCACGCTCTCGATATTCCGGGCGCCACCGGAGCAGCCGCCGCTCGAGCTGTTTGATGCCGAGCGCCATCACGATGCCGATCACGCCGAGGGCCACGAGCGCGACCATCATGTCGGCGGCATTCAGCGTTCCGAGCGACTGGATGATCAGGTAGCCGAGACCGCCGCCCGACTCGCCGCCAAGGAACTCGCCAACGACCACGCCGATGAGAGCGAACGAGATCGACGGCGTGAGGGCAGCGAACGTCCAGGCCAGGGCCGACGGGATGATGACCGTCCGCATGATCTGTCGTTCGCCGGCGCCGAGGAAACGCGCGGAGTGGATCAGATCGGCGTCGACGGAGCGCGCGCCCTGGAACGTGTTGAAGAAGACGATGAAGAACACGATCGTCCACGCCAGCACGACCTTCGCGAGGATGCCGAAGCCGAAGACCATGGTGATCAGCGGCACCAGCGCGATGCGCGGCAGCGAGTTGAAGGCGACGATGTAGGGCTCGAAGATCTGCGCCAGCCGGTCGTGCCGGCCCAGCACGAGCCCCACCGCGAATCCGCTCGACACGCCGGCCGCGAACCCCAGGAGCGTCGACTGCACCGTCGACAGCGCCATCTGCCAGATCGAGAGTCTCACCCGATCTGACGCCAGAAATGCGAAGCGCGCGACGATGGCCGACGGACGGCTGATGAAGAACGGGTCGACCCAGTACAGTCCGGGCAAGCGGCTCACCGCCTTGACACCGGTCAGCCATTCCCAAGCGGCCAGGATCGCGACGAGGATGATGAGCCGCCAGACGATCACCGGCGCGCGGCCGTTCACGGCTCGCGCTCCGCGAACTCCTCGCCGAGCACGTGCCACACCCGCCCGTACTCGCGCGCGTACTCGTCGGTCTCGCGCACCTTGATCACGTCGCGCGGCCGCGGCAGCTTCACGTCGTGAACCATCTTGATGCGGCCGGGCCGCCGGGTCATCACCACCACGCGGTCCGCGAGCGTGATGGCCTCCGACAGGTCGTGGGTGACGAACACGACCGTCTGGCGCCGCGCGCTCCACAGCGCGAGCAGCTCGGCGTGGAGGCCGATCTTCGTGTGCGTGTCGAGCGCACCGAACGGCTCATCCATCAGCAAGATGGCCGGCTCCACGACGAGCGACCGCATGAGCGCCACGCGCTGGCGCATCCCGCCCGAGAGCGTGGCCGGAAAGGCGTCCTCGAATCCGCTCAGGCCGGCCAGCGCGATCGCCTCGCGCACGCGACGGCTCTGCTCGGCGGCGCCGAGCCCGCGGTACTCGAGGCCGAGCGCGATGTTGCGCGCGACGGTGCGCCACGGGAACACGGTGTCCTTCTGGAAGACGTAGCCGACGTTCGGCGGCGCCGCGCCGCTCACGGGGACGCCGTCGATCTCGATCGCGCCGGACGACGGTGGCACCAGACCGCCGATCATGTTGAGGATCGTCGACTTGCCGCAGCCGGACGGGCCGACGAGCGCGATGAATTCACCGTCCATCACGTCGAACGACACACCGGCGACGGCCGGCACCTCCCGCGAGCCGGCCCGGAACGCCTTGCGGAGCTCGCGAACGACGATGCGTGCGCGTCGCGGATTCAGGACCTGTACTTCGCCTGAGCCTTCTTGAGGAATGAGGCGTCGACCACCTTCGTGAACGGCAGCGGCTTGTCGACGGCGATGGGCACGAAGACCTTCAGGCCGTTCTCGTAGTCCTTCTCCTCGATGGCGAAGTCCCAGTCGAAAATGGTCTTGTAGTAGCGGATCGAGCGCAGCACGATCTCGCGGCTGAACGTGTCCATGTACGGCTTGTGGATGACCTCGGCGATCTCCTCGTCCTTGGCGCGACGGATCCACTGCTGTGCGCGATAGATGGCGTTGACGTAGGCCTGCACGAGGTCGGGCGACTTCTCGATCGTCTCGCGCAGCGTGTAGCCGACGGTGACCGGGATGGGTCCGCCGAAGACACGATTCCACGCCTTCTCGTCCTGCACGTCGTAGATCGCCTTGCCGAAGCCCTCCTCCTCGGCCGCCCACTGCCACTCCGGAACGGCCATGATGGCGTCGAACTTGCCGGCTTTGAGTCCGCCCAGCATCGTCGTCGACGCGCCACCGCCCACCCACTCCACGGCGTCGTTCACCGGCCGGCCGTCGCCGGCTTTGCTCTGGCGCAGGACGTACACGCCATACACATAGGTGCCCGACCCAATGGCCGTGGCCGCGACGATCGCCTTGCGTCCGACCAGGGTGGCGTCGGCGAGCGCCTCCACGGACTTCACGCCCTTGTCCCACAGATCTTTCCGCACGACGACGTTGGCGTAGCTACAGCGCGTGTCGGTGGCGAACAGCATCACCGTGTCGCGGCCCTTCTCCGTGGCCTTCAGCGGGTGATTCGAGTCGCCCAGGCCGAACATCGCCTGCCCCGCCGTGACGGCGTTCACGACGCGGGCGCCGCCACCCGGCACGATGAAGCCAGGCAGCGACACGTGCTCGTCTTGGAAGAATTTCTTTTCGCGGGCGACGAGGTGCTGGCCGTACACGAACGTCGAAACGCTGTGCGAGACGGTGATGGGCTTCCCCGTCTGAGCGCGCGCGCGGCGTGACGCCCCCGTCACGATGGCGGCCGAACTGGCGGCGCTCAGGAAGTGACGCCGGGTCCACTGCATCGAAGAATCCTCCTTGGAATGCGGCAGCATAGCCTCGCCGCGCGGGGACTGTCAACCGCAACATATTGACACTACAGAGAATTTCGGCGATGCTGAGGACCTTCATGGTCCGGAGCATGACAGGGTTTGGGCGGGCAGAAGTCACCGGCGAGTCGATCGTCATCACCGTCGAGGCCCGATCCGTGAACCACCGTCATCTCGACGTCGCGCTCCGTCTGCCGCGCACCCTCGCATCGCTGGAGCTCGACGCGCGCCGCCTGGTCCAAGCACGGCTCGAGCGTGGCCGTGTCGACGTCTCCGTCCAGGTGACGCCGCTGAGCGGTGCGGCAACACAGCGCGTCGAGATCGACGCCGACCTGGCCCGCGAGTACCTCACGCGCGCGCAATCGGTCGCCCGCGAGCTCGGCCTCGAGGCTGCGCCGCGCATCGAGTGGCTGCTGGAGCGCTCCGGCGTCATGCGGCTCGAAGACGCTGAGCCCGCGGAGCCGGCGGCGCCGTGGCCACTCCTCGAGCGCGCGCTGGCGGCGGCCTTCGATGAGCTCGTCGACCGACGCGCGGCCGAAGGCGAGCGCCTCGCCGACGCGCTGCGAAGTCTCCACGGCGACCTCACGACCGCCGTCGATACGATGGCGGCGCGGGCGCCGGCAGCCTCGGCGCGCCGCGAGCAGCGCCTGCGCGAACGGCTCCGCGCGCTCCTGGCCGACACCGCGGTCGAAGAGAGCCGCATCCTGACCGAGGCGGCGATCTGGGCGGAGAAGACGGACGTCACGGAGGAGCTGGCGCGGTTGCGGGCGCATCTCGCGGAGTTCAGCCTCGCGCTCGAGAAGGGCGGGCCGGTGGGCCGCACGCTGGACTTTCTCATTCAGGAGCTCAATCGCGAGGTGAACACGGTGGGGTCCAAGGCCGACGATCTCGAGCTGAGCCAGGCGGCGCTGAGCGCCAAGAGCGTGCTCGAGAAGATCCGCGAGCAGGTGCAGAATCTTGAGTAACCGCGGCGTCAACGGCGCCGCGCCGCGGCTCGTGAACGTCGGCCACGGCAACGTGGTTCTTGCGAATCAGATCGTCGCCATCGTGGCGCTCGATTCGCTCCCGGTAAAGCGGCTCATCGAGACGGTGAAGGGCTCCACCAAGCTCGTGGATGCGACGAACGGACGGCGGACGCGCGCCGTGATCGTCACCGAGAGCGACCATCTGATCCTCTCCTCGCTCGAGCCGGCCACGCTGGCGCAACGGCTGACCACCGACCGAGGCGCCCACGATGAGTAGCGAGCCCGGCCTGCGGCTCCGGCGGCGCGGCACGCTGTTCGTCGTATCGGCGCCCTCGGGCGCCGGCAAGACGACGCTCTGTCGCGAGGCCCGGCTGCGCGTTCCCGAGCTGGCGTACTCGGTCTCGTGCACGACGCGCGCGCCACGACCCGGAGAGGTGGACGGCAGCGACTTTCGCTTCATCTCGCGCGAGGCCTTCGTGGCCATGCAGCAGCGGGCCGAGCTGGCGGAGTGGGCAACCGTTCACGGCAATCTGTACGGGACGCCCGCGCGACCGCTCGAAGCGGCACTGCAGGACGGCCGCGACGTCCTGCTGGACATCGATACGCAGGGGGCCAGTCAGCTGCGCCGGCGCTATCCGGAGGCCGTGCTGGTCTTCGTGGTCGCCCCCTCGATGGCGGACCTCGAGCAGCGGCTGCGCGAGCGCCGCTCGGACGCCGATCAGGACATCGCCCGGCGGCTCGCGCGCGCGCGCGACGAGATCGCGCTGTGGAAGCAGTACGACTACCTCATCGTCAATCGAGACGTGAAAGAAGCGATGGACCAGCTGATGGCCATCATTCAGGCCGAGCGCTGTCGCACCACGCGTCTCGGCGTCACTTTTCCCGATCTGGAGGTTCCCAACTGATGGCGTTCCCCTCGCTCGAATCCGCCCTCAACAAGGTTTCGAACCGCTATCTCCTGGTGGTGCTCTCGGCCAAGCGTGCGCGTCAGCTCAACCGTGGCGCCGCGCCGCGCGTGGAGAGCAAGCACAAGAAGCCAACGAGCTCGGCCCTCGAAGAGATCGCGGCCGCCAAGGTGGAATATCGCGTGAAAGAGGCCGACGAGAGCGCCAAGGCCTGAGGATGCGGCTCGACGGACGCGAGATCGTCCTCGGCGTGACGGGGTCGATCGCCGCCTACAAGGCGGTTTTGCTCCTCCGCGAGCTGACCGCCCTCGGCGCCGGGGTCACCGTCTGCCTGTCCGAGCACGCTCGGCACTTTGTCGGCCCGTTGACGTTCCGCACGCTGTCGTCGCGGCCCGTGCTGATGGACCTGTTCGATCCGCAGAGTCCCGAGGCGGTCGAGCACGTCGCGCTCGCCGAGCGGGCAGCGGCGGTCATCGTCGCGCCCGCCACCGCCAACGTGCTGGCGAAAGCGGCGCACGGCATTGCGGACGATTTCCTCACCACCCTGCTGCTCGCCGCCCGCTGTCCCGTGCTGATGGCACCGGCCATGGACGGCGGCATGTGGGAGCACCCGGCCGTCGTCACGAACGTCGGCACGTTGCGAAGTCGCGGCGTCGTCGTCATGGAACCGGAGATCGGCGCGCTCGCGTCCGGCCTTTCCGGGCGCGGCCGTCTGCCGGAGATCGAGACCATCATGGAAGCCCTGTATGCGGCCCTCACGCCCGCTCAGGACTTGACGGGCGAGAAGGTCCTCATCACGGCGGGACCGACACGGGAGCCGATCGATCCGGTGCGCTACATCTCCAATCGGTCCTCGGGCAAGATGGGCTACGGGGTGGCGCTGGCGGCGCTTCGGCGTGGCGCCCACGTGACCCTCATCTCTGGGCCGACGCAGCTGGCGCCGCCGACGGCGGCCACGTTCGTGCCAGTGCAGACGGCCGAGGAGATGCGTGAGGCGGTGCTACGGCACCTCCCTGGCACGACGATCGTCGTCAAGGCGGCGGCCGTGGCGGACTACCGCGTGCGCCGGCCGTCGGAAACGAAGATCAAGGGCAAGCGCGACCTGGCGCTCGAGCTCACGCCCAATCCGGACATCCTGGCCGAAGTGGCCGCCGGCCGCACCGGCGCGTTCGTCGTCGGCTTCGCCGCCGAGACGAACGACGTCGCCGCCAACGCGCGGGTGAAGCTCGAGGCCAAAGGCATCGACCTGCTCGTCGCCAACGACGTGAGCCAGGCCGGCATCGGCTTCGATGCCGATGAGAACGAGGTGTTGCTGATCGACCGCTGGGGTGGCGCGCGCTCGCTGCCGCGGATGTCGAAGGGCGCGGTCGCCGACGCGATTCTGTCCGAGATCGTGCGGCTCCGCGGCGCGGCCGGACGGCCGGTCGGCAAGGCATCCCGCTGAACGGCGCACCGCGCGAGGCGCTGGCCGATGCGCTGGACGCGCTGGCCCAAACGCTGCGCTTTCACCGTGACCTCGGCGTGTCGACGCTGGCCCTCGAGGGCGATTACTTGACCACGCCGGCCGCGTCGCTGCGCGAGCAGGAGCAGGCGCTCCAGGGCTGCCGGCGCTGCAAGCTCTGCGAAGGGCGCACGAATCTCGTCTTCGGATCCGGCAATCCGCAGGCCGAGTTCGTCTGCATCGGCGAGGGGCCTGGCGCTGATGAGGACGCGCAAGGGCTGCCGTTCGTCGGCCGCGCCGGGCAGCTCCTGACCAGGATGCTGGCGTCGGTCGATCTCTCGCGCGACGACGTCTACATCTGCAACACGGTCAAGTGTCGGCCGCCCGGCAATCGCAATCCAGAGCCCGACGAGATTGCCGCGTGCGCGCCGTTTCTCGCCGAGCAGCTGGGGACGCTCGGGCCAAAGGTCATCCTGTCTCTCGGGAGCGTGGCCACGCGAGCGCTGTTGAACACGACGGCACCCATCGGCAAGCTGCGCGGGCGTGTCCATCCGTACGGCGATGCGGTGCTCATTCCGACGTTTCATCCCGCGTTCCTGCTGCGCAATCCCGGGCAGGAGTTCAAGCGCATGGCGTGGGACGACCTGAAGCTCGCCAAGCGAGAGTACGACCAGCGAAGAACCCGGTGACCATCGCGGACGTCGCATTCGACGTGCCGCTGCCCCATCCCTTCTCGTATCGCGTCCCCGATGACTGCTCGGTCACGGTCGGACAGCGCGTAGTCGCCCCCCTGGGCCGGGCCGAGCGTACGGGCGTCGTCGTGGGCGTGCGGATCGGCGTCGACGACACGCGGCTCCGATCACTGCTGCGGGTCGTCGACGACGCGCCCATGCTCGACGACGACGGTGTCGAGCTCGCGCGGTGGATCGCGACGCAATCGCTGTCGTCGCTCGGCGGCACGCTGGCGGCGCTGCTTCCGCCGGTTGTACCTGTGGCATCTGTTGTATCTGTTGTATCGGAGCGCGAGCACGGCTCGCGTCGTGGGTGGCCTGTCTTGGACAGTTCCCGGCTACGTCCGGTGCCCGCGGTCAATGCGCCGTTGCCCGCGCCTCGAAAACCGGAGCTGTTGATCGGCGCCGGACGCGAGACGCGGCTGCTCGAGGAGATCGGGAGCGGGCCGGCGCTCGTCGTCGTGCCGGACGTTGAAGCGGCGGCGCGGTGGGCGCAGCGGCTGGCACGGCGCGGACCCGTGGTGCGGCTCGACTCCGATGCCGACGACACCGAGCGCGCGCGTGCGTGGGCGGCGCTGCGCGACGGTGCCGTCTCGCTCGCCGTCGGCACGCGCTCGGCGCTGCTGGCTCCGCTGCCAACAGGCGCGATCCTCGC
The DNA here is from genome assembly GCA_035605575.1 of Candidatus Methylomirabilota bacterium. Classification (GTDB taxonomy): domain Bacteria; phylum Methylomirabilota; class Methylomirabilia; order Rokubacteriales; family CSP1-6; genus AR12. The sequence continues at coordinate 103,883 of DASTCJ010000210.1, read as the reverse complement.
CCTGGTCGATGAGCACGAGGCGGCGCACAAGCCGCCGGGGCCGCCCCGTCTGCATTCGCGCGACATCGTCGTCGAGCGCGGGTCACGAGAGCGGCTGCGCGTGATGCTCACCTCGGCCACTCCCAGCGTCGAGACGTGGTGGCGCACCGACGGCGGCCGCGCCGAGCGTGACGGCGTCGACCGCGGACCGTGGCCGCTGGCGCAGGTGGCCGATACGCGCGGCATCCTGCGCCGCGAGCCCCTCACCCCGGCGCTCGCGCGCGCGATGCGCGAGACGCTGGCGGCCGGCCGCCGCGTGCTGCTCGTGATCAGCCGGCTGACGTCCGCGCTTGCGTGCGACGAATGTGGCGAGGTCGTTCGCTGTCCGGAGTGCATGATCGCGCTCGCCTACGTCCGCGCGGCGCGGACGTCGAGCTGTCGCGTGTGCGGCCGCGCGGAGCCGGCGCCGGAGCAGTGTCCGTCGTGTCGCGGGAGGCGACTCTCCCCGTTCGGCTGGGGCGCCGAACGGGTGGAGCACGCCGTCCGCCGGCGGTTTCCCGACGCGCGCGTCGCGCGCTACGACCCGGAGGCGCGACGCGGCGCGCGCGGCGACGCCCAGCGACGGGCGGCGGCCGCGGCGCAGGTGGTGATCGGCACGCGCGGCGCGCTGCGGCTGTTTGGCCGCGCAACGCTGGGTCTCGCGGGCTTCGTGGCGCCCGACCAGCTGCTCCGTTTGCCGGATTTCCGTGCGGGCGAGCGCTTGTTCGGTCTGCTGTGGGCCGCGGCCGAGCGCGTGGGGCCCGAGGGTGGGCTGATCGTGCAGTCGCAGAGTCCGGGTCATTATGTGCTCGACGCGGCGCTGCGCCAGGATCTCGCCGCGTTCTACCGTCACGAGCTGAAGTTCCGCGCCGAGCTCGGCTACCCGCCATTCCGCCGGCTCGCCATCATCACCATTACGGCCAAGGCCGCGATGGATCTCCGCCGGCTGACGGACGACGTCGCGGCCGCGCTCGCGTCGGACTGCGAGCTCACGGCTTATGCGCCGGCCCCGGATCGACGCGATCGGCTGCGGCGCATCGTCGTGAAGGGACGCGACGACGTCGCCGTCCGGCTCGATGCCGCGCTCGCCGACCTCCGTCGGCCGCCGACGAAACGTGGGGGCGCGATCGACGTCGAGGTGGATCCGGTCGAATGGTCGATGTAGCGCAGCCCTCGCTCGCCGGTGGCGATCCCGGGCCATGGTAGACTGTGTAAGTACGCGGATTTCTGAGGGGAGGAGCATCCCGGCCCATGGCGGTTCTCAGCGTTCGAAAATACGGTGACCCGGTATTGCGTCGACGCGCCAGGCCGGTGGAGCGGGTGACGCCCGAGATCGAGCGAATCATCTCGGACATGGTCGACACGATGTATGACGAGGTCGGTCTTGGTCTGGCGGCGCCGCAGGTCGGCATCTCGCTCCGACTGATGGTCGTCGGTGACGACGAGGGGCGCGAGGCGCGCGCGCTGATCAATCCCGTCATCGCCGAGCAGGGCGGCGAGATCGTCGCCGAAGAAGGCTGTCTGTCCATCCCCGGCGTCTTTGCGCCCATCAAACGCGCGGAGTGGGTGCGGCTCGACGCCCAGGACGAGCGCGGCCGGCCCGTCTCGATCACCGCGCGCGGACTGCGCGCCCGCGTGTTCCAGCACGAGATGGATCACCTCGAGGGCGTGCTGTTCATCGACCGGCTGGATCCGGTGGCGCGCGACAAGATCAAGCGCCGCATCAAGAAGAACGGGCTCGCCGAAGAAGCCGGCGCCCACCACGCATTCGCGCTGTAACGCGCTGAAGCTCCTCTTCTACGGGACCCCGCCGTTCGCGCTGCCCGCGCTCGAGGCCCTGCGCCGCGCCCACCAGATCGTGACCGTCGTGACCCAGCCGGACCGGCCTGCGCATCGCGGTCAGCGCCTGACTCCGCCGCCCGTCAAGGAGGCCGCGCTCGCGGCCGGGCTGCCGGTGCTGCAGCCGGCGCGCCTGCGCGATCCGGAATGGGCAGAGCGGCTCGCGGCGCTCGGCGCCGACGTCGCCGTCGTGGTGGCGTTCGGGCAGATCCTGCCGAAGGCCGTGCTCGACGCGCCGGCGCGCGGCTCGATCAACATCCACGCGTCCCTCCTCCCGCGCTATCGCGGCGCGGCGCCGATCCAGTGGGCGATCATCCGCGGCGAGACGGAGACGGGCATCACCACGTTCCAGATGGATGCCGGCATGGATACCGGCGACATCCTGCTGATGCGCTCGACACCGATCGGCGCCGAGGAGACCGCGGGTGAGGTGTTCGCTCGCCTCGCGCCGCTCGGCGCCGACGTCATCGTCGACACGCTGGCCCGGCTCGGCTCGATCACGCCCAGGCCACAAGATCACGCCGCCGCCACGCTGGCCCCGCGCTTGCGGAAGACGGACGGCATCGTCGACTGGACGAAGGGCGCGCGCGACATCGTCAATCTGGTTCGCGGATGCAACCCGTGGCCGGGCGCCACCACGGCGACGGCCGGCGGCGCGATCACGCTCTGGCGGGCGCGCGCCGTCCCCGGCGCGGGGCGACCGGGCACGCTGGTCGCGCACGACTCCACGCTGGCCGTCGCCTCCGGCGACGGCCTCGTGCTACCCGTCGAAGTCCAGCCCGAGAATCGCCGCACGATGCGATGGGTCGACTGGCTGCACGGCGCGCGTCGTGCGGCTGGCGAGACCCTCAGCGCGACGTGAGCGCCGCGCCCGCCCGCACGGTCGCTGCGCGCGTGCTCGAGCGGGTCGAAGCCGACGACGCGTGGGCCGATCTCGCGCTCGCCGCCGAGGTCACGCGCGCCGCGCTCCCGCCGCGCGACGTCGCGCTCGCCACCGAGATCGTCTACGGGACGCTGCGCTGGCAGCGCTATCTGGACTGGGTGCTCGCTCCGCACTCGCGGCGGCCGACCGCCCGGCTCGACCCGCGCGTGCGCGTGGCGCTGCGCATGGCCGCCTACCAGCTCGTCTTCCTCGAGCGCGTGCCGGTGTTCGCCGTGGTGAACGACGCGGTCACGCTCGCGCGCGGCCGCACGCCCGGTCTCGCGCAGTACACCAACGCCGTGCTGCGCTCGTTCGCGCGCCGCGGCGCGTCCGAGCCCGAGGGCTCGCTGCCGCGTGATCCCGTCGACGCGCTGGCGACGCGCTCCTCGTTCCCGACCTGGCTCGCCGCCCGCTGGCTCGAGCGCTACGGCGTCCACGACGCGGAAGCGCTGATGCGAGCGCTGAACGCGCGGCCGCCGGTGACCCTGCGTGTCAACACGTTGCACTTGACGCGCGAGGCGCTCGCGGCGCGCCTGGCCGCCGAGAACGACGTGGTGACGCGGCCCACCCCGCACGCTCCGGAGGGCCTCATTGCCGCGCGCGGTGGCGAGCCCGGCGCGTGGCCCGCCTTCATCGACGGCGCCTGCGTGGCACAGGACGAGGCCTCGATGCTGGTGGCCCGTCTCCTCGAGCCGGCGCCCGGCGAGACGGTGGCCGATGCGTGCGCGGCGCCGGGGACGAAGACGACGCATCTGGCGCAGCTCATGGAGAACCGCGGACGGATTCTCGCCATCGACCCTCAGCCCGAGCGACTCGCGCGCGTCCGGGAGGCGGTGAAGAGACTCGGCATCTCGATCGTCGACACGCTGGCCGCCACGGCGCAGGAGACCGCCCGCACCCGCGCGGGGACCTGCGACGCGGTGCTGGTCGATGCGCCGTGCTCGAACCTCGGCGTGTTGCGGCGCAACCCGGAGGTCAAGTGGCGGCGGCGACCCGAGGATCTGCCGGCGGTCGCGGACCGCCAGCGCGACATTCTCGCGGCCGCGGCCACGATGGTGAAACCGGGCGGTCGCCTCGTGTATGCCACGTGCTCACTCGAGCCCGAGGAGAACGAAGCCGTGCTCGAGGCGTTTCTCGGCGCGCATCCCGAGTTCCGTATCGATCCGCCGGCCGCCTTCCCCGTGCCGCTCGACAGCGGCGGCGTCCTTCGCCTGCGGCCCGATCGTCTCGACACCGACGGCTTCACCGCCGTGCGGCTGCGTCGTGCGTGATATAACAGCGCCGTGATCAAGATCGCGCCGTCGATTCTCTCCGCGGACTTCGGCCTTCTCGCCGAGGAGATCGCACGGGTCGAAGCGGCCGGCGCCGATCAGCTGCACATCGACGTGATGGACGGTCGGTTCGTGCCGAACATCAGCATGGGTTTCCCGATCGTCATGGCCATTCGCAAGCGGACGAAGCTGCCGCTCGATCTGCATCTGATGATCGTCGAGCCCGAGAAGTATGTCGGCGACTTCGTCGCCGCCGGCGCCGACATGCTGACCGTGCACGTCGAGGCGTGTCCGCACCTGCAGCGCACACTGGCGTCGATTCGCGAGCTCGGCGCGCGCAAAGGTGTGGACGTCAGGGCCGGCGCCGCGCTCAATCCGTCGACGCACCCACACACCATCGAGTACGTTCTCGACGACCTGGATCTCGTGCTCGTGATGTCGGTGAATCCCGGATTCGGCGGACAGCGCTTCATTCCGGCCGTGTATCCGAAGATCCGGCAGATTCGTACGCTGCTGGGCGGCCGTCGCGTCGATGTCTCGATCGATGGCGGCGTGAAGGTCGAGCACGCGAAGCCGTGCGCGGCGCATGGCGCGTCGATACTGGTCGCCGGCTCCGCCGTGTTCGAGGCGGCCGATCCCGCCGACGTGATCAAGCGCATGCGCGCCGCTGCCGACGCCTGACGCCCGCCTGAATCGCGCGGCGGCGCGCTGCCCTCTCAACGGTGATGGGCCTGCGCGTCGCCGAGCTCTGGCGCTATCCGGTCAAGTCGATGGCGGGCGAGCGCCTGGTCGAGGCGCTCGTGACGCGGGACGGCATCGCCGGCGACCGTATCGTGCACGTCGAGGACGGACGTGGGCGTGTCGTCACCGCGCGTACGCATCCGCGCCTGCTTGCGCTGCATGGCCGCCTCGAGCCGGACGGCGAGCCCTCCATCGACGCCCATCCCTGGAACGCGGCCGAGGCCGCCGCCGCCGTGCGCCGCGCGGCCGGTGACGACGCGCGCCTCGTGCGCTGGGACGGACCGGAGCGCTTCGACGTGCTGCCGCTGCTGGTCGGGACCGACGGTGCCATCAGCGCGCTCGGCGTCGACGGACGCCGGCTGCGTCCGAACATCGTCGTCGCCGGCGTCGAGGGTCTCGCCGAGCGACAGTGGCCCGGGCGCCGACTGCGCATCGGCGAGGTCCTGATCGACCTCGTCAAGCTGCGCGGGCGCTGCGTGATGACAACCTACGATCCGGACACGCAGGCGCAGGACGTCGGCGTTTTGCGGCGGATCGCCCAGGAGTTCGGCGGCCGCATGGCGCTCGACTCCGCGGTGCTCGAGGGCGGCCGCATCGCCGTCGGCGACACCGTCGTCGTCATGTGAGCTCGGTCGGTCGCTGGTCAGGAGCGCGTCACCCGCGCCTGCTCAGGAATAGGCCGTCCGCGGCCGCGCGCTCCGCAAGTCGCTGGATTATCGAGCGGACGCTCTGGCACCCGGCTTGCGAACGACGTCTCGCATGGCGCGACGTTTGATCCGGCAGCTCGGCCTGGATCGCATCGACTGGCGCACGTGCTGGCGGTCACTTCAGTTCTGGCTCACGGTCGCCTCCGTGCTGCTGCCCTTCGGCTTCCTTCTGTTGCTGCTACCGCGTCATCCGCTCCACGTCACGCTGCGCCGTTCCCGCACGTAGCCGTCGCCCGCACGCGTTGAAATCTTCCGCGTAGTTGCGTACACTTCGTCTTTCCATGTTCGACTCGCTCAGCACACGACTGACCGCGATCTTCGACCGGCTGGGGGGCCACGGCCGCCTGACCGAGGAGAACATCCAGGAGGCCCTCCGTGAGGTGCGGGTCGCCCTCCTGGAGGCCGACGTGAACTTCAAGGTCGTGCGCGGCTTCGTCGAGCGCGTGCGCGAGAAAGCCGTCGGGCAGGACGTCCTCAAGTCGCTGACTCCCGCGCAGCAAGTCGTGAAGGTCGTCCACGACGAGCTGGTCGAGCTGCTCGGTGGGAGCGGCCATCGGCTGGCCGCCGCCTCGCACCCACCCACGGTCGTGATGCTCATCGGCCTGCAGGGCTCGGGCAAGACGACCACCGCCGCCAAGCTCGCGCGGATGTACGCCAAGCAAGGTCAGCACCCGCTGCTCGCCGCCGCCGACACGTATCGTCCGGCCGCGCAGGAGCAGCTGCGCACGCTCGGCGCCCAGCTCAGTGTTCCGGTCGTGGGCAGCGCCGGTGACGATCCGGTGGCGATCTGTCGCGCGGCACTCGACGATGCCGCGGCGCGCGGCCTCACCCCGCTGATCCTCGATACGGCGGGACGGCTGCACATCGACGACGCCATGATCGACGAGCTCAAGCGCATCAAGCAGGACGTCAAGCCGCACCACATCCTTCTCGTCGTCGATGCGATGACCGGTCAGGACGCCGTGGGTGTCGCTGAAAAGTTCAACGCCGCCGTCGGTATCGACGCCGTCATCCTGACCAAGCTCGACGGCGACTCGCGGGGCGGCGCGGCGCTGTCCGTGCGCCACGTGACCGGTCGTCCGATCGCCTTCGTGGGCACGGGCGAGAAGACGGATGCGCTCGAGGCGTTCCACCCCGACCGCCTGGCCTCACGCATTCTCGGCATGGGCGACGTGCTGTCGCTGGTGGAAAAGGCGCAGCAGACCGTGGACGCCGAAAAAGCGCAGGAGATGGTTCGCAAGCTGCGCGAGGACAGCTTCAGCCTCGAGGACTTTCGCGAGCAGCTGCGCCAGGTACGGCAGCTCGGGCCGCTCGACCAGATCCTCGGCATGCTGCCGTTCGGCAAGGCGCTGAAGGCGGCCCCCAAGGATCTGGATGGCGAGCAGGCCGATCTCGATCGCTTCGACGCGATCATCCTGTCGATGACACCGGGCGAGCGAAAAAACCCCGAGGTCATCAACGGCTCGCGTCGTCAGCGCATTGCCCGCGGCAGCGGCACCTCGGTGCAAGACGTGAATCGGCTGCTCAAGCAATACGCGCAGCTGCGCAAGATGATGAAGCAGTTCAAGAACGTGGAAGGCCGTCTCGGCAAGCTCAAGGGCCTGCCGGGCTTTCCGACGCTGAGGGGGTAAGCACGTGAGTGTTTCGATTCGACTGAGACGGGAAGGCTCGAGCAAGCGGCCGCGGTACCGCGTCGTGGTCGCGGATTCCCGCTCGCCGCGCGACGGACGATTCATCGAGGTGATCGGCCACTACAATCCCGTCACCGATCCGCCGCAGGTGAGCATCGACCGCGCGAAGGCGGAGGCGTGGATCAGCAAGGGCGCGCAGCCGTCCAACACGGTACGCAAGCTGATTGCGCTGTCGCCCAAACCGACGGCGTAGCCGGACATTCGTAACACGCAGCACCGGAAGCTGCAGCAGAGGCAGGACGTCGATGCGCGAGCTGGTGGAGTTCATGGCGAAGGCACTGGTAGACGACTCGGACCACGTGGAAGTCAGGCAGGTCGAGGGGGAGCGCGTGACGGTCATCGAGCTGCGCGTGGCACCCGGCGACCTCGGCAAGGTCATCGGCAAGCAGGGCCGCACGGCGCGGGCGCTGCGCACGATCTTGAACGCCAACGCCACGAAGCTCCGCAAGCGCGCCGTGCTCGAAATCGTCGAGTAGTGGCCGCCGACCGGCTCGTCGCCATCGGCGAGATCGGCCGGCCGCACGGGCTCAAAGGCGAGGTGCGGGTGACGCCGCTCACCGATCGTCCGGAGCGGTTCGAGACGCTCGGGGCGTGCGTGCTCTGGGACGAGACACGGGACCGGCGGCAGCCCTGCCGGATCCGTGGCGCCCGCCTTCAGGGCGAGACACTGCTCGTCGCCGTCGACGGGTACGACTCTCCCGAGGCCGTCGCGTCCCTCACGGGATGGCTGCTCGCCATCCCAGAGTCGGAGGCGCTGCCGCCGCCCGACGGGCACTTTTATCCATGGCAGCTCGTCGGTTGTCGCGTGCTGACCGAGGACGGAGGCGACGTAGGTCGTGTCCTGCGCGTCGAACGTGGCGCTGCCCAGGACCTCTGGGTGGTGGGGGACGAGGGCCGGGAGCACCTCGTGCCGGCGGTGCCCGAGATCGTGCGCGAGGTGGATATCAGGGGCGGACGGATCGTGATCCATCCGCCGGAGGGCCTGCTGGAGCTCTGATGCGCATCGACGTGCTGACGCTGTTCCCCGGGATGATCGAGCCCGTGGTCTCGGCCTCGATGCTGGGGCGGGCGCGGCAACGCGGACTCGTTGACATCCGCGTGGTCGATCTTCGAGACTACGCGACAGGCCGCCACCGCAACGCCGATGACTATCAGTTCGGCGGCGGCGGCGGCATGGTGCTGAAGCCGGAGCCGATCTTCGCCGCCGTCGAGGCCCTGCGAACGGATGAGACGCGCGTGATCCTCCTGGATCCCCGCGGGCGGACGTTCAACCAGGCGGTGGCGGCGGAGCTCGCACGAGAGACGCATCTGGTTCTCATCGCCGGGCGATACGAGGGTGTGGACGAGCGTGTCAGCAGCGTGGTCGACGACAGCATCTCGATCGGGGATTACGTGGTGACCGGCGGCGAGCTGCCGGCACTCGTGGTGACCGACGCCGTCACGCGCCTGCTGCCCGGCGTGCTCGGGGCGGAGGGCGGCGCCGAGCGCGAATCGTTCGCGAGCGGCCTGCTGGAGCCGCCGCAGTACACGCGACCGGAGGAGTTTCGCGGCGCGCGGGTGCCCGGCGTGCTGCTCTCGGGCGATCACGCGCGAGTCGCGCGGTGGCGTCGGGAGCAGGCATTGTTCCTGACGTGGCGCCGCCGACCGGAGCTGCTGGCCGAGGCCAGCCTGACCGACGAGGAGCGGCGGATGATCGAGCGGTTCGAACGCGGGGAGACGCCGTCGTGACGACGGCCGCGCCGCGATAGAAAGGGACGACAGATCATGGATGCGATTCGGATCGTCGAGGCGGGGCAACTCAAGAAGGACCGGCAGGGGTTCGACCCCGGCGACCAGGTTCGGGTGCACGTGAAGGTCATCGAGGGCGAGAAGGAGCGGACGCAGGTCTTCGACGGCACCGTCATCCGCCGGCGCGGTGAGGGAGCGCGCGCCTCGTTCACCGTGCGTCGCATCTCGTACGGCGTCGGCGTCGAGCGGACGTTCCCGCTCCACTCCCCGCGGATCGAGCGCGTGGACGTCGTCCGCCACGGACGCGTGCGCCGCTCGAAGCTCTACTACCTCCGCTCGCTCGCCGGCAAGGCGGCGCGGCTGCGTGAAAAACGCGTGAACGTGGTTCCTGCCACCACCGCCACCACCGAGTAGACCGCGCACAACCGGGCGTGACGCCGCCTCCCTCGGCGCCGTACCGCTACGAGGCCCAGGCCTGGCGCGCGGGCGTCACCCGCGTCGCCGGCCTGGACGAGGCCGGTCGTGGCCCGCTGGCGGGACCGGTGGTCGCCGCCGCCGTCATTCTCGATCCCCAGCGCCGCGTTCGCGGCGTGGCCGACTCGAAGCTCCTCACCGCCGAGCGGCGCGAGGAGCTGTTCGCGGTGATCTACGAGCGCGCCGTCGCCATCGGGGTCGGCATCGTCGATCACCTGACCATCGACCGCATCAACATCCTGCAGGCCACGAAGCGCGCCATGGCGGAGGCGATTCGCGCGCTGACGGTGGCGCCCGAGCTGGTCATCACGGACTTCGTCTCCGTGCCGGCGCTCACCTGCCCACAACGGAACATCGTCGACGGCGACGCGCGCTGCGCAACCGTCGCTGCTGCTTCCATCGTGGCCAAGGTCACTCGCGACCGGCTCATGCTCGAGGCCGACGAGCGATTCCCCGAATACGGCTTCGCGCGCCACAAGGGCTACGCGACCCCCGATCACCTCGCCGCGCTCGACCGCCACGGCGCCTGTCCGATCCATCGCCGCTCGTTCTCCGGCGTGTGGCGTCAGGGCGAGCTGTTCGTCCTCGAGCATCAGGAGTAGCGCGGCCGTCTTCGATTCCGGACATTGGCGTCTGCGCTCGCCCGCGCTATACGAAGACGATGAGCGAGGCGCGGCGGCGGACGGGCGTGGCGGCGGAGGCGGCGGCGGCAGTCTATCTCCAGGATGTCGGCCTTCGCGTGATCGAGCGCAACGTTCGGTTCGCGCATGGCGAGATCGACCTCGTGTGTCGCGACGGTGACGTGCTGGTATTCGTCGAGGTCAAGTCGCGGCGCGCGCGCTGGGGCGACGGTCCGGCGGCTGCCGTCTCGCCGCTCAAGCAATGGCGACTCACGCGACTCGCGCATCACTATCTGAAGTGGCGCGGCCTGGGGGAGCCGCGCTGCCGGTTCGACGTGGTCGCGGTCACGGTGGACGAGCGCGGCACGTCATCGGTGCGGCACCTGCGCGGCGCGTTCGATGCGGCCGAGCGATAGCCCTGCGATTCGGGTACAATTCGGAGCCCATGCCGCTTCGATGGGACGCGCACCGCTCGGCCCTCTCCTCCATCAGCGAGGCCATCGGGCGCACGCCGCTCGTTCGCCTCAATCGCGTGACGACGCACGTGCGGCCGGCCATCTACGTGAAGGTCGAGTGGTTCGGACCGAGCGGGAGCCTAAAGGACCGGATCTACCTGCACATGTTCGACCGCGCGGAGGCGCGCGGCGAGCTCAAGCCCGGCATGCGCGTGCTCGAGTGCTCCACCGGCAATGCCGGCATCGCGTGCGCGTTCATCGCCGCCGTCAAGGGCTATCGCTGCACGATCGTCATGCCGGCCGGAATGAGCGACGAGCGGAAGAAGATCATGCGCGCCTATGGCGCCGATCTCGTCTTCACGCCCGGCGGCGAGAGCGACGTCGATCTCTCGCTGAAGCGGCTGGCGGAGATCCGCGCCGGCGATCCGACGGGCTACTGGGTGCCTGGGCAGTTCTCGAACGCCGACAACATCGACGCTCACACGCGCACGACGGGTCCCGAGATCTGGGAGCAGGCGGGCGGCGTCGTGGGCGCCTTCGTGGCCGCGCAGGGTAGCGGCGGCACGCTCACCGGCGTCGGCCGCTATCTCCGAGAGCGGGACGGTCGTGTGCGCGTCTACGCGGTGGAGCCGGCGGAGTGCGCGCTGCTGGCCCGGCGCGCGTGGGGGCCGCACGGCATCGAGGGCATCGGGGACGGCTTCATCCCCGACAACCTCGACGTCTCGCTGCTGACCGGCGTCATCACCACGACGACCGAGGAGTCGGTGGCCATGGCGCGGCGGCTCGCCGCCGAGGAAGGCCTCTTCTGTGGGATCTCGACGGGCTGCAACGTCGCTGCCGCCGTAAAGCTCGCTCTGCGCCATCCCGAGCTGCCGTCGATCGTCACCATGGCGAACGACACGGGTCAGCGCTATTTCACCACGCCGCTCTGCGGTGAGGCCAAGCACATCGACGTGCCCGAGCGCGAGCATCCGATGGACGACAAGACGCGCGAGGAGCTCGACCGGTGGCAGGCGAAGTGGGAGATCCTCACCTGAGACCGGCCGACTGGGACTTCATCGCGGCGCGGCGCCGACTGGAGTCCAAGGCGAAATCCTCGAGCGACAAGCTGACCTCGGTGGAGGACGCCATCGCGCGCGTGGCCGATGGCGATCGCATTGCCGTCGGTGGTTGCCTGTTCTCCCGCACGCCGATGGCCCTCGTCCGCGAGATCCTCCGCCAGCGCCGGACGCGACTCACGCTCGTGCGCAACCTGATGTGCACCGAAGGCGAGTTCATGATGGCCGCCGGCGCCGTCGAGCGCGTCATGACGGCGTGGATGTCGATCGGGCTGCCGTGGGGCGTGTCGAAGATCATGCGCCACTACGTGGAAAGCGGCGCCGTGGCGCTGGAGGAGTGGAGCCACCTCGCGCTCGGGCTGCGTTTCCGCGCGGCAGCCATGGGCGTGCCATTCGTGCCGTCACTGACGATGCTCGGTTCCGACCTCGTGGACGTCGGCGGCATGAAGACGGTGGTCGATCCGTACTCGGGTGAGTCGCTGGGCGCCGTCCCCGCGCTGTTCCCGGAAGTGGCCATCCTGCACGTCCACCGGGCCGATCGCTTCGGCAACGCGCAGATCGACGGCTATCCGCACATGGACGCCGACATCGCACGCGCGGCGACGACCGTGCTGATGACCACCGAGGAGATCGTTCCGGAGGATGAGACGCGACGGCACCCGGATCGCACGGTCATTCCGGGATTCCTGGTGGACGCCCTCGTGCACGTACCGTTCGGCTCGTACCCACACGAGTGCTACGGCCTCTACGAAGCGGACTACGAGCACTTCGGCGACTACACCTCCGCCATCGACGCCCGCGGCCCCCGGGCCGTGGTCGAGTACCTCGAGCGCTACGTCCATGCGCCGGCGACGTACGACGACTATCTCGAGCTCTTCGGCGGCGAGCGCCTGGCGCGCCAGCGCGCGCTTGCACGCGAGCTGACCGCGTGAGCATCAGCGCGTCCGAGCTCCTGGCCGTGATGGCCTCGCGCCTGCTGCGCGACGACACCACTGTCTTCGCCGGCGTCGGCGTGCCGCTGCTCGCGGCCGCGCTCGCCCAGCAGCGCCACGCGCCGCGCCTCACCATGGTCATCGAAGGCGGGATCATAGGCCCGCGTATCAAGCCCGGTCGGTTGCCGATCTCCACCAACGAGATGCGGGCCGGCCATCGCGCACAGATGCTGCCCGGCATCACCGACACGTTCCTCTTCGCCCAGCGCGGCTTCCTCGATTACGGCTTCATGGGTGGCGCCCAGATCGATCAGTACGGCAACGTCAACACGAGCGTTCTCGGCGCCGAGTACTGGAAGCCGAAGGTGCGTCTGCCCGGCACGGGCGGCGCCAACGACATCGCGTCGCTCTGTCGCGAGGTCATCATCGTGACCGCCCACGAGCGGCGTCGCTTCGTACCGAAGGTCGACTTCGTCACCAGCCCCGCCTGGCTCGAAGGCGGCGACAGCCGTCGACGGTCGGGACTGATGTTCGGCGGCGTCTCGCGAGTGGTGACGACACTCGGCGTGTTCGGGTTCGAGCCCGAGACGCGCCGCATGCGCGTGGAGGCGCTCCACCCGGGCGTCACGCGGGAGCACGTTCAGGATCACACCGGGTTCGCCCTGCTCGACGCCCCGGAGATCACCCGGACGGCGCCACCGGCGGCGGACGAGCTCGAGATGCTGCGCGCGCTCGATCCCGAGCGGCGGTTTCTCGGCTAGGAGGCGCCGCGTGCACGTCGGTCTCGCCATCAAGAATTTCGTCGGCCCCACCGAGACGCCGGACATCGACGAGCTGTATCGCTACGCGGCGCGGGCCGAGGAGCTCGGCTTCGAGTCGCTGTGGGCCTGGGACCACGTGATCCTCGGGGTCGAGCCGTCCTTCCCGATTCTCGACGCCGTCGGCACGCTGACCGCCATTGCGGCCCGCACGTCGCGCATCAAGCTGGGCACCGGCGTGCTCGTGCTCCCCCTACGCAATCCGACGGTGGCCGCCAAGGCGATCGGCACGCTCGACGTCATCTCGAAAGGGCGTCTCATCCTGGGTGTGGCCGCCGGCTGGTACGCCCGCGAGTTCGACGCGGTGGGCGTGCCGTTCAAGCAGCGCGGGCGGCTGTTCGAGCGCAATTTCGAGATCCTCACGCGGCTGTGGACCGACGACCGCGTCACCCTGCAGACCGACGAATTCAACCTCCGCGAGGCCGTCATGCGTCCGCGCACGGCGCAGCGGCCACGCCCGCCGATTCTCATCGGCGGCTACGTGGACGCGGTGCTCAAGCGCGTCGCCACCAAGGGCGACGGCTGGCTCACCTACTTCTACACGCCGGAGTCGTACCAGAAATCGTGGGCGAAGATTCTTGCGTTCGCGCGCGAGGCGGGGCGCGACCCGAAGACGCTCACCGGCACCAATCAGCTGGCGATCCTCGTCGGCGCCTCCCGCGCCGAGACGGAGGCGCCGATGCGGCACTGGCTCCAGACCGAATGGGACGTCGCCGCCTGGAGCGAATCGACCATTGAGCACGCCATTCGCGGCAGCGTGAAGGAATGCACCGAGCAGCTTCGTGCGCACGTCGCCAGCGGCGTCGATCGCCTCATCCTGATTCCCTACCGGTATCAGCCGGATCAGGTCGAGATCATCGCGCGGGACATTTTGCCCGCCCTTACCCGCTGACTCTCGAAGGAGAACGCCATGACAGCGAAGCACGACATCACGGTCGAGGACGTCGAGTATCTCCGTCACGGCGACAGCCCGCTGCTGGCGCGGATCTTCAAGCCGCGCGGTGCCGGCCCCTTCCCGATGGTCGTCGACCTGCACGGCGGTGCCTGGTGCCGCGGCGATCGGCTGAACGACACGCCGATCAACGAGGCGCTCGCGCGGAGCGGCCTCGTGGTGGCCGCGCTCGATTTCCGGATGCCGCCGGTGGCCGGCTATCCCGCCTCGTTCCAGGACATCCACTACGCCATCCGCTGGCTGAAGACGCGCGCCGCCAGCTTCGGCGGCCGCGCCGATCGCGTCGGCGTCCTTGGCGTTTCGAGCGGCGCCCACCAGGGGATGCTGCTCGCCATGCGGCCACTCGACTCGCGCTACGCCGCGCTACCGCTCGCCGGCGACGCCGATGCCCGGGTGGGCTGCGTCGTTCTCTGCTGGCCGGTGATCGATCCGTTGTCACGCTATCGCTATGCGAAGGCGCTGAAGGCAAAGGGCCAGCCCTACCCGGAGGTCGTCGACCGCGTGCTGCCGTGCCACGACGAGTACTGGAAAACCGAAGACGCGATGGCCGAAGGCAACCCCGTGCTCGCGCTCGAGCGCGGGGAGGCGGTGGACTTGCCCCCGGCGCTCTACCTGCAAGGCAGCCGCGACGTGGCCCATCCGCGACCGGATCTCGACCGCTTCGTGACGCTCTACCGGAAGGCGGGCGGCCGGGTCGATCTCGAGCTCTTCGACGGGGAGGCCGAAGGCTTCATCAACAAGCATCCCGACGGACCCGCCGCCAAGACGGCGCTGGAAAAGATCATCGGCTTCGTCCACGGCGCGTTCGCGTGACGGCGACGCATCGCGCGCTCCTCGACCGCATGCGCGCGACCACCGGCGTCGTACGCGAGGCCGTCGAGCACGCCAGGCGCGGGCGCTTCACCGAGCCGCCGCGCGCCGGCGAGTGGTCGGCGCTCGAGACACTGACGCATCTTCGGGACGTCATCGTGCACGTCTACGGCCTGCGCATCCGGCGACTCCTCTACGAGCCGACGCCGCTGTTCGCCGATTTCGACGAAGAGAACTACCGCCGCGCCAGTCTCGCCCGCGGCGAGAAGGCCGAGCATCTCCTGGCGACGGTCGTCGCCGAGCACGAGCAGCTCGCTCGCCTGCTCGAGACGCTGCCCGACGAGCAGTGGGCGCGCGCGGGGCAACATCCGACGCTGGGGCCGATGTCGATCGAGTTCCTCGCGCGGCGCGTGAGCGAGCACGCCGAGGAGCACGCGGCCCAGATCGTGGCGGCGTCGCGCGCGTCGTGACCGGGCGCGCCGACACGTTCGATCGCGTGCTGCGGCTCGAGCCGGGCCGCACGGCCCTGCTCGTCGTCGACATGCAGCGTGGCTTCGTCGAGCCCGGTCAGGCGATGGAAGTGCCGCCGGCGCGCCAGACGATGCCGGTGATTCGTGCATTGCTCGAGGCGTTCCGAGCCGCCGAGCTGCCGGTCGTCTTCACCGCCTTCGTGTACTCCCCGAGCGTGCCGCTCCTGGTCGGCGAGCTTCACCCCGAGCACAAGCCGTCGCCCGCCGATGCCCCGCGCGGGTTCGGGCGCCCGTCGTCGTGCTGTCTCGAGGGTGACCCGAGCGCCGACGTCGTCGATGCGTTGGCCCCGCAGGCCGAGGAGCCGGTGGTCCGCAAGCGCTGGTACGACGCCTTTGCGGGGAGCGAACTGGACGGCGTGCTGCGCGCGCGGCACGTCAGCGCCCTCGTGGTCGTCGGCACGATGACCGACATCTGCGTGCTCGCCACCGTCGTGGGCGCCTTCAATCGCGAGTACCGAATCACGGTGGTCGAGGATGGCGTGTCCACGCTCTGGCCGGAGATCCAGCGTGCGACCCTCGACATCATTGGCCGAGCTTTCGGCCGCGTCGTATCATCGAAGTCGGTCATCGACACGCTGACGAGCTGGAGGTCATGATGCGCGAGGCGCTGACGTTTTCGGGAATCATGCCGGCCAACATCCTGCCCTTCCGGGCCGATCTGTCGATCGACGAGCCCGCCTACCGCAAGCACCTGCGCTGGCTCGCCGACACGCCGGGCGTGGCCGGCGTCGTCGCCAACGGCCATGCGGCCGAAGTGGCCTCGCTCTCCCGCGAGGAGCGCAAGCGGGCGCTCGCCATCGCCCTCGACGAGATCGGCGGCGCGTGTCCCGTTGTCGCCGGCGTGTACACCGACGGCACCGCGGAAGCCGTCGAGCTCGCGCGGGATGCGCGGGGCGCCGGCGCCGCCGGCGTGCTTCTGTTCCCGCCGACGCTGTTCATGTGGGGCGCGCAGGCGAAGCCTGAGATGGTCCTGCGCCACTACCGCGAGGTCGCGGCGGTGGGCTTGCCGATCGTGGCCTTCGAATATCCGCCGGCCAGCGGGATTGGCTACGCGCCGGAGACGCTGGCGCAGCTGGCGCAGATTCCCGGGGTGGTGGCCGTGAAGGACTGGTCGAACGACATCGTCGCCTTCGAGGCGAACCTGCGCGCTGTCCGCGCCACCGGCCGTCCCGTGGCCATGCTGTCGTCGTTCACCATGTCCTTGATGGCCAGCTTTCTGCTCGGCGCCGACGGCGCGATCTCCGGCATGGGCAGCGTGACGGCAGATCTCCAGGTCGAGCTGTTCGCCGCCTGCCAGAAGGGCGACCTCGACGGCGCGCGGCGCATCAACGACCGGCTCGAGCCCCTCGTGCGCGTGTTCTACGCCACGCCGTTCGTCGACATGCACAACCGGATGAAGGAGGCGCTGGTCCTTCTCGGCCGCATTCCTGCCGCGCATGTCCGACCGCCGCTCACGCCGATCGCCGCCGCCGAGCGCGAGGCCATCGTCCGCGCGCTCGAGCTTGCGCGGCTCGGCTGACGCGCCGTCCGCGCGCACCTGTGCTATCCTCCCGAAACTCATTCCCCACTGCCGCATACTTTCGCGCCGGCCCCGTGGCCGGCGCGGCACATCAGGAGGAGTGTCATGGCTGACCGCTGGCAAGACGCCCCGTGGGCGCAGGACATGTGGTGGAGCGGCAAGACATCCCGGCGTCGATTCCTCGGCCTCTCGGCGAGCGCGGCCGGCGCGATCGGTGCCACGCTCGTCGTGCCGGCCCCCTGGCGCGAGGCGTTCGGTCAGGCGAAGCCGTACAAGATCGGCACCATGCAGCCGCTGACCGGCGCGGCCGCCGCCGGCGGCATCACCGCGCTGGTCGGGACGCAGATGGCGGTCGATCGGATCAACAAGAGCGGCGGCGTCAACGGCCGCCCGATCGAACTGATCATCGAGGACTACCAGTCGAAGCCTGACACCGGCCGCCGCAAGGCCGAGAAGCTGGCGGTCGAGGACAAGGTCGATGCGCACGAGGGCGGCTTTCTGTCCAACGTCTGCCTCGCCTGTGCGCCGGTGTGGGAAGAGCACAAGATCGTCAACATGATCGGCGTCTGCCTCGACACGACGCTCACCACGTCGAAATGCAGCCGCTACACGTTCCGCCCCTTCGACTACGCGCCGGCGCAGGCGGTCGCGTTCGCGCCCTATCTGGTCGGGAAAATGGGCGCCAAGAAGTGGCACCTGGCCTACGCCGACTACGCGTGGGGCCAGGCAACCCGGGACGCGTACGGCGAGCAGATCAAGAAGGCGGGCGGCGAGGTGGTCGGCACCACCGGCATCCCGCTCGGCACGGCGGACATGACGCCGTTCCTGTCGAAGATCAGCGGCAGCTTCGACGGCCTGTTCGGAATCTTCTTCGGCAAGGACGGCGTCACCATCGGCAACCAGGCGTCCGACCTCGGGCTCACGAAGAAGTACAAGTGGGCCGGTGACGGCGCCATCGCCGAGTCGACGAACCTGCCTGCCCTCGGCAACAAGATCGAGGGCTTCGTCGGCATCAACCGCTACGTGCCCGTGCTCGACAAGCCGCTCGACACGCCGGCGCACAAGAAGTTTTTCGAGGAAGCCAAGGCACGCCTGGCCAAGGTCGATCCCAGCGGCCCGCTGCCCGATCGCTACGTGCAGTCGAACTTCGAGGCGATGAACACGCTCAAGATCGGCATGCAGAAGTCTGGCTTCCGAGGCCGCGAGGACACGGAGAAGCTGATCGCGGCGCTGGAAGGCCTGGAGCTCAAGGAGGGCGACGACTTCCCGCAGGGCGACAAGACAATCCGCAAGGAAGACCACCAGGCGTTCGTCCGTGAGTTCATCTTCGACATCAAGAACGGCAAGCACCACATCCTCGAGGTGGTGTCCAAGGACAAGACGGTCTTTCCGCCCGCGTGCACCTTCCCCAAGGCGTGACGTCCGCGACGGGGATCCTCCGAACCGACGGGCTGACCGTTCGGTTCGGAGGTCTCACCGCGCTCAACAACGTTTCGATCTCCGTGCCCCAGGGCCAGATCCGTGCCGTGATCGGTCCGAACGGCGCCGGCAAGTCGACCTTCTTCAACTGCCTGACCGGCGTGATGCGTCCCACGGCCGGACGCATCGTGTTCGACGAGGAGGACATCACCGGGCTGCCGCCATACCTGATCTCGCGGAAGGGACTCGCGCGCTCGTATCAGATCACGAACATCTTGCCGGGCGCCACCGTGCTCGAGAATGTCCGCATCGCCGCGCAGTCGCGACACCACAACTGGAGCATGCTGCGGCATCATCGCGCCTACACCGACGTGCTCGACAGCACGCATCGCGTGCTCGCCTCGGTCGGCCTCGACGGCAAGTCCGACGAGCTGGCAGCGAATCTCTCGCACGGCGAGCAGCGTACGCTCGAGATCGCCATCGCGCTGGCCACCGAGCCGAAAGTCCTCTGCCTCGACGAGCCGACGGCCGGGATGAGCGTCACCGAGACGCATCACACCGTCGAGCTCATCCGTCAGATCGCGGCGAACCTCACCATCCTCATCGTCGAGCACGACATGGAGGTCGTCATGGGGCTGGCCTCCGCCATCACCGTGCTGCACTACGGCGAGGTGCTGGCCGAGGGCGCGCCCGCAGAGATCCAGGCGAACGCCCGCGTGCAAGACGTCTACCTGAAGATCTGATGCTCTCCCTCCGTGACGTCCACGCCCACTATGGCAAATCACACGTGCTGCACGGGGTGACCATCGACGTCGCGCCCGGCGAGGTCGTCGGCCTGCTCGGCCGCAATGGCGTCGGCAAATCGACGACGCTGAAGACGATCATGGGCCTCGTGCGCGCCTCTGCGGGGTCGGTCACCTTCGAGGGACGAGAGCTCGTCGGTCTGGCCACTCATCGCCTGCCCGCCCTCGGCCTCGGCTACGTCCCGGAGGATCGCCGCGTGTTCCGGCTCTTGACCGTGCTCGAAAATCTGCGGACCGGGCTCGATCGGAGCGGCATGACGCCGGATCGCCGCCAGCTCCTGCTCGAGAAGGTCTACCGCTATTTTCCCGTGCTCCGCGAGCGGCGGCACCAGGCCGGCGGCACTCTGTCGGGGGGCGAGCAGCAGATGCTCGCGATCGCGCGGGCCATGGTGCTCGAGCCGAAGATCATCCTGCTCGACGAGCCGACGGAAGGCCTGATGCCGCGGATGGTCGGTCAGATTCGCGCGATCATCGAGATCCTTCACACGGAAGGTGTGGCGATTCTGCTCGTCGAGCAGAACGTCCCGCTGACGCTGGCCGTCTCCGATCGCGTCTACATCATGGAAAAGGGCGCCGTCCGCCATCAGGCCACCGCCGCCGCGCTCCGCGCCGACAACGCGGTCATTCACCAGTATCTGGGGGTCTGACGTGGGCATCCCGCTCGAGCAATTCCTCGTGCAGACGGTGAACGGACTCGTAAGCGGCATGATCCTGGCGCTGGTCGCCTCGGGCCTGACGCTCATCTTCGGAATCATGGACGTGGTGAACTTCGCCCACGGCGACCTTCTGATGCTCGGCGCGTTCGTCGGCTCGGGCGTGTTCATGTCGAGCGGCAACTTCTGGGCAGCGCTCGTGGCCGCGGTCGTCGTCGTCGCGCTTCTCGGCGCGCTGCTGCAGGTCACCACGCTGCGCCCGCTGCTGGGGCGCGACCCGCTGACGACGATCCTGGCGACCTTCGGCATCTCGCTGGTCCTGCAGAACTACGCGCTCTGGCAGTGGGGTCCGTCGGCGCGCCGAATCTCCGAGCCGATCGGCGGCCAGTTCCAGCTGCTGTATCTGCAATATCCCGTCTATCGCATCGCCATCGCCCTGCTGTCAGCGGCGATCATCGGCGGCCTCTGGCTCTTCATGAAGTACGGCACCTACGGCATCTGGATCCGGGCCACCACACAGGACCGGGTGATGGCCTCGGCCATGGGCATCCCGGTGCCCGCCGTCCACGCCGCCGTCTTTGCGATCGGCGCCGGCATGGCGGCCGCCTCCGGTGTGCTGTTCGCGCCGCTGGTGGGCGTCACCCAGACGATCGGGCTGGACTTCACGCTGCGCGCGTTCGTGGTGGTGGTGGTGGGCGGTATGGGCAATCTGGGCGGCTCGATCCTCGCCTCGATCTTCGTCAGCCTGCTCGAGGCCTACGCGTCGTTGTTCGTCAGCCCGGCCCAGGCGGTGATCGTGTCGTTCATCGTGCTCGTGCTCACGCTGCTGTTCCGACCGACGGGCCTTTTCGTGCCGACGCCGAAGTGAAATGACGAGAGCGATGCCGGCGGCGCGCGGCTACTGGCTGGGCTTCGGCCTCGTGGTGACGGCGTTGATCGTGGCGCCGCTCGTTCTGCCGGAATTCTGGCGGCGCTTCGTGACCGAGATCCTCATCTGGGGCCTGCTCGCGATGTCGTCGGACATTCTGATCGGCTACACGGGGATGGTATCGTTCGGGCACTCGGTGTTCTTCGGGCTTGGAATGTACGGCGCCGCCGCGGCCCTGCTCACCGTGCAACCGCCGAATCTCTGGCTCGCCCTGGTGTACGGCCTGGTGGCGGCGGCGGCGGTGGCCGCGTTCGTGGCGTACTTCTCGACGCGGCTGCGCGACATCTACTTCTCCATCACCACGCTCGTCTTCTCCCAGATCTTCTACGTCGTGATCTTCACGTGGACGGAGGTGACCGGCGGCGAGAACGGGCTCAGCTTTCGTCAGCCGCCTTTCAGCATTCCGGGCGTGATGGCGGCGACGTTCACGCCGGAGACCCTGCACTGGTTCGTGCTCGGGATGGTGACGGCGTCGTTCCTGCTGCTGCGACGGATCACGCAATCACCGTTCGGGATGGTGCTTCAGTCCATTCGCGAAAACGAGCCGCGCACGCGCGCCATCGGCTATCCCGTGGAGCGCTACAAGATCGTGGCCGTCATGCTGTCCGGGGTCTTCGCCGGGTTGGCCGGGGTCCTCTACGCGGTCCAGAATCGATTCGCCGCACCCGACTTCGTCTTCTTCATCGTCTCGGGCGAGGTCGTTATTTTCAACGTCATGGGCGGGATGGGCACGCTCGTGGGGCCGGTGGTCGGGGCGGGGTTCTTCTTCGTGCTGCGCGAGCTCTTCTCGCGCTATTTCACCCAGTACTACCTGATTCCGGTGGGCATCATCTTCATCCTCATGGTGATCTTCGTGCCCCAGGGGCTGCTGGGATTCCTGCGCCGCCGCCTCAACCGGTAGCGGCGGACCGTCCGCGCGCTCACGCCGACGGCCGAGCACTCAGCCGAAGCGCGCATCGTGTCCCGGCTCGGTGGTGGCTTGCGGCATCAAAGGCAGCACGAGGCGGAACGTCGTCCCAACGCCCGGCGCGCTGCGAACGTCGAGCGAGCCCTCGTGGTCATCGACGATCTTGTGGGCGAGCGCCAGTCCCAGTCCGGTGCCGCCCTCCTTCGTCGAGAAGAACGGATTGAAGATGCGATCCACGACGGCCGGACTCATCCCGACGCCGCTGTCCTCAATCTCGATGGCCACCCGGCGTACACCGCCGGCGCGGCGCCCGTGCAGGCTCTCGCCGTCGCTCCAGGCCGTGCGGAGCACGAGGACGCCACCACTCGGCATGGCGTCGAGCGCGTTCGTCACCAGGTTCACGACGGCCTGGTAGAGCGCGTCGTGGTCGGCAAAGATCGTCGGCAGATCGCGAGCGTACTCACGCTGCACGTCGATACGCTGCGCATCGATGCGAGTTTCGTAGAGCTCGACCGCGCGCTCCAGGAGCGCCGACACGCGCAGCGGCTTGAATGCCAGCCGGGCCGGCCGCGCGAGCTCCAGCAAGCCTTCCACGATGCCGTTGATGCGCTCGAGCTCGCGCGGCACCACCGTCTGGAACTTCTGCCGGAACTCGGCGTCCTCGAACGCCCGCCGCAGGCGCCGGCTGAACGTCAGCAGCGCGGTCAGCGGATTCTTGATCTCGTGGGCGAGGCCGGCCGCGAGCTCTCCGACGGCCGCCAGGCGGTCGGAGCGACGCAGTCGCTCCTCCAGCTGATGGACGCGTGTGAGGTCGCGAAAGACACCGATGACACCGAGCTCCTTGCCCTCGCTGCCCCGTAGCGGCGAGACACTCAGCTCCACCGGCAATCCGCGACCACCGCGCCGGCGAAGGGTCAGCGTCATCCCGAGCACCGGGGTCCGGTTGGCGAGCGTCTCCATCAGCAGCTCGGCGACATCGGGCGTCTGCGCGAACACTTCGGTGCAGTATCGCGCCCTGACCTCCCCCGCGAAGAAGCCCGTCATGAGCTCGGCGGCGGGATTCAGCGTCACGACTCGTCCGTCCAGATCGACGGTGACGATGCCGTTCGTCAGCGAGGCCAGGATGTTGTCGGTGTACCCCTTGAGATCGGCCAGCTCGTCGAGTCCGCGGCGCAGCTCCGCGTTGGCGTTTTCCAGGGCCGTCCGCTGGCGCGCCAGCTCCGCCGCCATGTGATTGAAGGCGTGCGCCAGATGGCCGATCTCGTCGTCGGTCGCGGGCTCGATCCGTTGATTGAGCTCACCGCGGGCGATGGCCGCCGCACCATTGGCGAGCTGCTGCACGGGGCGCGAGATCCGCCGCGCGACGACGGCCGCCGCGCACGCCGCGACCAGCGTGGTCACGAGCATCAACAGCCCGAGCTCCGAGCGCGTCCGGGCGATCTGCGCGCGCATCCGCGCCTTCGACAGCCCCACGCGCACCGTGCCCCACTTCTCCCCGTTGACGAGGACCGGCACCGCGAAGTCGTAGGCCGAGCCACCGCGCCGATCGACGGTGTCCTGGCGAAGCGGTTCCAGGGCGCGGGCGGCGGCGCGGTCGACATCGCCGGTGAGGAACTCGCCCACGCGCGCGGCGTTTCGACTGTGCGCGGCCACGCGTCCCTCGGCATCCACGACGACCGCGTAGGCAACGTCGGCCTCGCCGGCAACGCGGGCCACGCTCTGCTCGAGCGCGGTGTAGTTGTAGAGCAACAGCGGGCCGTAGGACATCGCGGCGAGATTCCGCGCGAGCACTTCGCCCCGCCGCTCGGTTTCTTCGATGATGGCGCCGCGCTGGTGACGCTCGACGAGGAAGATCAGCCCCGCCATCACCGTGGCGACGACGAGCACGGTGCCGAGCGACAGCCGCACGGTGAGCGAGCGCAGACGGGGAGTCCTCATCGCGCGAGCCACACCTTGCGAAACGGAATATATGGATCGCCGAGGCCGTTCACTTCGACGTTCCGGACGTACGGCTTGAAGATACGCTCGTAGGAGTAATGCCAGACGGGCAGGATCGGCGCGTCATCGAGCACGGCTTCCTCCACGCGTCGATACAGCTCCACGCGTCGCATGATGTCGGCCTCGTTGCGAGCCCGCACGAGCAGCGCATCGACGCGCGGGTTGGCGTAGCCCGTGAAATTCGCCGCGCTCTGGGAGTGGAACAGCTTGAAGAGGAAGTTGTCCGGATCCGGAATGTCGGCATACCAGGCGTACTGAAAGACCGGCAGACGGCGCTCGCTCAGGAGACGCGAGAACGCGGGCCAGTCGGTCTGGTATCGAAACTCCGTCTGCACGTCCACGGCCTTCAAATTGTCCCGGATGAGATCGTGCTCGCGCTCGATGCCCTGATGACGCACGCTGGACCAGATCGCGATCGGCGGCAGCCCGCGACCTCCGGGATGTCCGGCCTGAGCAAGCAGTTCCCGCGCACGGCGCGGATCGTACGCGTACCCGGCGAGCTTCGGGTTGTAGCCCTGCGTTCCAGGCGGCAGGATGCCGCGGGCCAGCACGTGCCGTCCCAGAAACGGCTCCTCGATGATCATCTCGCGGTCGACGGCGTGGCTGAGCGCCTGGCGCACGAGCCGGTCGCTCAACGGCTTGATGCGCGTGTTCAGGCCGTAAAACCGCACGGAGAGCTGTGAGCGCTTGACGTAGCCGTCGCCGGCGGCGCTCACGGCGCGGCGATAATCAGTCACCGGTGGCGGCGTGTCCTCGAGCTGGCCGCGCTTAAATTCCTCGTACATCGCGTCGAGCGGCGCCCCCGGGAAAATTCGAAAGACGAGCCGCGACAGACGTGGGGAGCCGGCGAAGTAGTCGGGATTGGCGTCCAGGCGGATCTCTCGCCCGCGATCCCACTTCACAAACCGGAACGGACCGGTCCCGACCGGCGCCATCCCGAAGCCGTCGTCGCCCTTCTGCTCGACGACGTCGCGCGGGACGATCTTCGCGTGCCCGACCGCGAGCACGGACACGAAGGGCACCAGCGCCTCCGTCAGGACGACCTCCACGGTATAACGGTCCACGGCCGTGAGTCCGGCGACGGTCTTCGCACGACCCTCGCGGAACTCCACGGCGCCCTTCACATTCCGAAAGAGATCGGCCGCCGCCGAGCCGAGCTTCGGATTGAGGAGCCGCGTGAGCGAGTACACGACATCGTCGGCGATGACCTCGCGGCCGTGGTGGAAGCGGATGCCGGGGCGGAGGCTGAACGTCCACACGAGGCCGTCCCGCGACGCCTTCCAGTGCTGGGCGAGCGCCGGCGTGACCGTCAGCGTCTGATCGAACTGCACGAGACCATCGAAGATCTGCTGCGAGACGGACCGACTGTAGATGTCGGCCACGCGAGCGGGATCGAGCGTGGCCGGATCATTGTTCAGGGGGCGGCGATAGACGTTATCGGCGCCCCAGGCAGGCGCAACGAGGCTGCTCCAGAACGCGAGGGCGATCACGAGCAAAGGGAGGCGACGAGCGCCTCCCTTTCCCGTGATCATGCCGCGAGTCTCTACTCGCCGCCGCCGCCGTCCGCCGTTCCGATGGCCTGGAAGACTTGAGTCGAGCCGGTGGTGCCGGACTCGATCACGGGAGCCGCGAGGAGGAACGACGCGAGGACGACCGCGAGCGCGAGAACCTTGATCATCAGAATCTCCCCTTCGGGACCGCTGGCCCTCCCCACCATGGGGAGTCCGCGGGCCCGTCGGGAGGTCGGAGACAGCAAACGGATCGCCAGGCCGTGCGGGCGCGGCGAGCAGCTCGAAATGTGCGGATTCCGACGGATCGTGATGGCGCTGCCGCGGGCCGGCTACCCAGTGACTGTGCATCGAGTCGGCAGCGGGTGGCCCGTTAGTGGGCGGCGCGGTCCTCGCGATCGGCATCCGAGAGCTTCCAGCGGGCGAGCTTGACCTTCAGCGAGTTGCGATGCAATCCGAGGACGCGGGCGGCTTCGCTCACGTTCCCGCGCGCTTCCTCGAGAACCCGCTGCACGATCAGTCGCTCGAATCGATCGCTCGCCTCGTTCAGGTCGACGCGCCGCTTGTCGGACGTCGATCCGGGCCTGGCTGAAATGGTCAGATCGAGCGGCAGATCGGCCGCGCTGATCAACGGGCCATCGACGAGGACCACGGTCCGCTCCACGATGTTCTGCAGCTCGCGCACATTACCGGGCCACGTATAGGAGCTGAGGGCGGCCAGCGCGTCGGGCGTGAGCGCCTCGATCCGCTTGTTGCATTCGTGGTTGTAGCGGCGGATGAAATGGTCCACGAGCAGCGGGAGATCCTCGATGCGATCGCGCAACGGCGGCACCGCGATGGGCACCACGTTGAGGCGATAGAAGAGATCCTCGCGAAAGGCGCCGCTTGCCACCGCGCGCTTGAGGTCGAGGTTGGTGGCCGCCACGATCCGCACGTCGATCTTGATCGGATGCGTGCCGCCCACCCGCTCGATCTCGCGCTCTTGCAGCACGCGCAGCAGCTTCGCTTGCACCTCGGGGCGCAACAGACCGATCTCGTCGAGGAACAGGGTGCCACCCTGCGCGAGCTCGAAGCGGCCGAGCTTGCGCTGGTGGGCGCCGGTGAAGGCGCCCTTCTCGTGGCCGAACAGCTCGGACTCCACGAGGGACTCGGGGATGGCGGCGGGGTTCACGGGCACGAACGGCTTGTCGCGGCGCGGCCCGCGGTGATGGATCGCGCGCGCGATCAGCTCCTTGCCCGTTCCGCTCTCGCCGGTGATGAGGACGGTGGTCGTGGTGCGCGCGACCTGCGTGATGAGACGCGAGAGCTTCTGCATCTCCGGATGCTCGCCGACGATGTCCTCGCGATCGTGCTGCCGCGCCAGCTCACCTCGCAGAAACGTCACCTCGCGCTCCAGTGACCGCTTCTGCAGCGCCCGACGCACCAGCGACAAGAGCTCATCCTCGTCGAAGGGCTTGGTCACGTAGTCGAAGGCGCCGAGCTTCATGGCGGCCACGGCCGTGCGGACCGTCTTCACGGCCGTCACCAGAATCACCTCGATGCCTTCGTCCAGAGCCTTGAGGCGCTCGAGCACTTCGATCCCGTCCATCTCGGGCAGGCGAATGTCGAGCAGCACGAGGTCGACCGACGACGTCCGCACGGCGTCGAGTGCCGCCGCCCCGTCGGGGACGTCGATGACGTCATAGGCGTCCTCGAGCACCAGGCGGAACGACTCCCGCACGTTCGGTTCGTCATCCACGATGAGGATGACCGGCCGCAACGTCGCATCCCGTGTCATGAGGCGTGTCACTTTACCACGTATCGATCTTACGACGTTGACGCCGGCCGCGAGACGTCCAGAGTATGTCCCATGCTCGCGCGCGTCTTTTCCGCGGCGCTGGTCGGCATCGAAGCCGCCCTGGTGAGCGTCGAGGTCGACGTGGCCAGCGGCTTGCCCGTGTTCACGACGGTGGGCCTGCCGGACTCCGCCGTGCGCGAAAGTCGCGAGCGCGTGCGCGCCGCGATCCGCAACGCAGGCTACACGTGCCCGAACGAGCGCATCACCGTCAGCCTCGCGCCCGCCGATCTGCGGAAGGAAGGTGCGTCGTTCGACCTCCCGATCGCGCTCGGCATCCTCGCCGCCACCGGCCCCGTCCGCCAGGACCAGATCGAAAAGGTCGTGGTCGTCGGTGAGCTCGCGCTCGATGGCCGCATACAGCCCGTCCGCGGCGCCCTCGCCGTGAGCCTCGCGTGTCGCCGCAAGGGCATCGCCACCCTCGTCGTTCCGCGCGACAACGCGGCGGAGGCAAGTGCCGTGGGCGGCATCGAGGTCATCGGCGTGACGACGCTCCGCGACGCGGTTGGCGTTCTCAACGGCGACGTCACGCCGTCGCTACCGGTGCTGCCGCCGCCGCCCGCAGCGGCCGAAGAGCTCGACCTCGCCGACGTGCGTGGTCAGGCCCACGCCAAGCGCGCGCTGGAGATCTCCGCTGCGGGCGGACACAACGTGCTGCTCGTCGGTCCACCGGGCGCGGGGAAGACGATGCTCGCACGGCGGCTGCCGGGTCTCCTTCCGCCGCTGGCGGAGGACGAGGTCCTCGAGGTTTCGACGATCTGGTCGGTCGCCGGCTTGCTCGCGCGCCGTGGTGCGCTGATGCGCGCACGCCCGTTCCGTGCGCCGCACCATACGGTGTCGGTGGCCGGCCTCGTGGGCGGTGGGCGTCCGCCACATCCAGGCGAAGTGACGCTGGCCCATCGCGGTGTGCTCTTCATGGACGAGCTGCCGGAGTTTCCACAGCACGTGCTCGAGTCGCTGCGCCAGCCGCTCGAGGACGGAACTGTATCCATCGCGCGCGCGGCCGGAGTAAGCCAATTCCCCGCGCGCTTTCAGCTCGTGGCCGCGGCCAATCCGTGCCGGCGCGGCTGCGCCTCGCTCGAGCGCTGCATCTGTACGCCGGGAGAGCGCGACCGCTATCTCGGTCGCATCTCCGGGCCACTGCTCGACCGGATCGATCTGCAAGTCGAGCTGCCCGCCGTCGACGGCGCCCAGTTCGCCGAAGGCGGCGGCGGCGATGACACGGCGACCGTCCGCACGCGCGTGGCCCTCGCGCGGCAGCGGCAGCGAGATCGCCTCGGAACGGGCGCCGCGCGTCTCAACGCCGAGCTGACACCTCGCCAGCTTCGCCGTGTCGGGTCGGTCGCCGCCGAAAGCCACCGCCTGCTCACGGCGGCCATGACGCGACTCGGCCTCTCCGCACGCGGCCACGATCGCGCCTTGAAGGTGGCGCGGACGATTGCCGATCTCGCGGGCTCCCTGACCGTCGACGCCGAGCACTGCGCCGAGGCCCTGCAGTATCGTGGGCTCGACCGCCGCTGGCGCGGATGAAGGCGTGAGAGAATGGCCGGCGTTTCGAAATTCGCAGCGGAGGGTCGTCATGGCGCAACCCGTGCTCGTCGTGACCGATGTGCAGGAACGGCTGTTCGGCGCGATGGATGCCGAGCGCCGGGACGAGATGGTTCGACATCTGAAGATTCTGTTGACCGCCGGGCGGCGGCTCGGCACGCCGATCGTGGTCACCGAGCAGTATCCCAAGGGCCTCGGACGGACGCTACCGGAGCTGCGTGTGCTGCTCGACGACTCGGCCGCGATCGAGAAGACCTGCTTCTCTGCCTGCGGCGCCGAGGGGTTCATCGAGCGGCTTTCGAGCCACGCGGCGGAGCCCGTGATCCTTACCGGCGTCGAGGCGCATGTCTGCGTCCTGTTGACCGCGCTCGATCTTCTCGCCAAAGGCTTCCGTGTCTCGATCGTCGCCGACGCCGTGTGCTCGCGGCGCGCCGGGACCATGGACATCGGGCTCGAGCAGGGGCGTCAGGCGGGCGCGGTGATCACGTCGACCGAGACGGTGGTCTTTCAGCTGCTCGGCCGCTCGGATACCGACGCCTTCCGCGAGGTGTCCAAGCTGATCCGCTGAGGCTGCTAGCGACGACCGCGGGGCGGGATGTTCGAGTAGGTCACGGTGCCATCGCGCGAGATCGTCTGATAGATCTGGCTCTGCGCTGTCTCGCCGCTCTGCGGCACGCCGTACAATCGCAGGACCTTACCGACGTAGTCCTGGGTCTCGGGATACGGAGGAATACCGCCGTACGTGAGGACCGCTTTTTCTCCCGCGTTATACGCGGCGATGGCCAGCGGCAGGTTACCTGGGAATCGGTCGATCAGCCCCCGGAGGTGCCGCACGCCGCCGTGGATGTTCTGCCGCGGATCGAACGAGTTGCGGACGCCGAGGGTCGATGCCGTGGAGGGCATCAACTGCATCAGCCCCTGTGCGCCCTTCCGCGAGACCGCCCGCGGATTGAACCCAGACTCCGCGCGGATCACGGCCGTCACGAGCTGATCGGGAACACCGTAGAGATGCGACGCTTCGAGGATCTCGTGGAGGTACGGTCGCGTGTCACCCTTCGGAAGCCGAAGCCAGCCCGCTTCCGATCCAGTCGAAGGCGCACCTTGCATGCGCCGATACTGCGGATCGGTCGGCGCGTTGGTGAAGTGCACGGTGCCGTCCGGAGCTTTGAGGCGGTACACCTCTGCTCCCGCCGGGCATGGAGTCGCGATGAGCGCAACGACGGCGATCGACCCGAACCATCGCACCACGGCTCAATAGTAGCCGATCCCGAGCCGATCACGCACCGAGCCGCGCCGGCTAGCGATGCCCCAATGATTGCCGCAGCTTACGCGGCGGCGGCGGTCGCCGGCGAAACGCCTCGAGGCTGCTCGAGGGCAGCCTCGAGAACCTCTTCCACCGACTCGGCCAGGCGGACGGTCATGACGTCGCGCACCGCCGCCGGAACGTCCTCCAGGAGATTCTTTTCGTTCCGCTTCGGCAGCACGACGGTGCGGATTCCGGCCCGATGGGCGGCGAGCACTTTCTCCTTGATTCCGCCGACGGGCAGCACGCGGCCGGACAGGCTGATCTCCCCCGTCATCGCCAGGCCGCTGCGAACCGGTCGACTCGTCAGCAGAGAGACCAGCGCGGTCGCCATCGTCACACCGGCAGACGGTCCGTCCTTGGGGATGGCGCCGGCAGGAACGTGCACGTGCACGTCGGAGCGATCCCAGAAATTGGGGTCGATCTCGAGCTGTCGAGCATGCGAGCGTACCCACGACAGCGCCGTCTGTACCGACTCCTTCATCACGTCGCCGAGCTGTCCGGTCAAGGTCAGCGTATGCTTGCCCGGCATGCGAGTGGCCTCGACGAACAGCACGTCACCGCCCGCCGGGGTCCACGCCAGACCGGTGGCCACGCCAGGAACCCGCGTGCGTTCCTCCACCTCTTCGATCTCGAAACGCGGCACGCCGAGCGAGCTCGTCACGACATCCGGCGTCACGCGCACCGGTTCCGTCTCGCCCTCGGCGCGACGGCGCGCGATCTTGCGGAAGACGGCGGCGATCTCGCGCTCGAGACTTCGCACCCCTGCTTCGCGCGTGTAGCCGCGGGCGAGCAACCTCAGCGCTTCGGGCACGAAGCTCACGTCGACACCCGCGGTCAGGCCGTGCTCACGCGCCTGCTTAGGCACCAGATGCTTCTGCGCGATGGCGACCTTTTCTTCCTCCGTGTACCCGGCAAGCGGGATGATCTCCATTCGATCGCGCAGCGGGCCTGGCACGGTGTCCATCACGTTGGCCGTGGTGATGAACAGCACGCGCGACAAGTCGAAGGGCACGTCCAGATAGTGGTCGCGGAATGTCGAGTTCTGCTCGGGATCGAGTACTTCCAGCAGCGCCGACGCCGGATCGCCACGGAAATCCGTGCCCAACTTGTCGATCTCGTCCAGCATCAGCACAGGGTTCTTGCTGCCCGCCCGCCGCAGTCCCTGGACGATCTGCCCGGGTAGCGCACCGATATAGGTGCGCCGATGGCCACGGATTTCCGCTTCGTCCCGCATCCCTCCGAGCGAGATGCGATGGAACTTCCGGCCGAGAGCCCTGGCGATCGACTTGCCGAGCGAGGTTTTACCCACGCCGGGAGGCCCGACGAAGCACAGGATGGGATCCTTGCCGCCCGGTCGGATCTTCTTGACCGCGAGATACTCGAGAATGCGGTCCTTGATCTTGTCGAGACCCTCGTGATCCTCGTCGAGGATCGCCCGCGCGTTGGCGATGTCCGCGTCGTCCGTGGTTTCCTGTGCCCACGGCATGGCAACCAGCCAGTCGATGTACGTGCGGGCGACCGTGTACTCGGCGGCCGCCGGCGGCATCTTCGCGAGGCGGTCCAGTTCGCGCAATGCCTCGGCGCGCGCTTCGTCCGGCATGCCGGCCGCCTCGATCTTCGCGCGGAGCGCGTCGATCTCCTGCGTGCGCTCGTCGCCCTCGCCGAGCTCCTTCTGAATCGCTTTCAACTGCTCGCGGAGGTAGTACTCCCGCTGAGTCTTCGACATCTCCGACTGCACCTCGGACTGGATCTTGCTTCCGAGCTGCAGGACCTCGGCCTCCTTGCCGAGCGCGGTGGCGAGCTTCGAGAGCCGCTCCTTGACGGGCACAGTTTCGAGCAACTCCTGCTTCAAAGCCTGCGTCAGGCTCGGCAACGAGGCGGCGACCAGATCCGCCAGCGCACCAGGACCATCGACGTTCGCGATGACCGTCGCGAGCTCGTCGGGCAGCGCCGGCGACAGCGCGACGACATTCTGAAAGAGCGATGTCACGCTGCGCGCCAGAGCGTGCACTTCGACGTCATCGCCCGCGTCGCTCTCGACGATGGCCTCGACCCGGGCCTTCAAATACGGCTCGGTCTGGACGATGTCGAGCAGCCGAAAACGGCCGACGCCTTGCGCGATGATACGCAGCGTGCCGTCGGGCTGCTTCAACGCCTTATGGATAACGGTCACGGTGCCGACATCATGCAGTCCCTCGCGCGTCGGGGCATCGTCGGAGGGATCGCGCTGCGCGACGGTTCCGACGAGACGGCCCGCCTGCACCGCTTCCTCGATGAGGCGCACCGACGACGCCCG
Source organism: Candidatus Methylomirabilota bacterium (assembly GCA_035605575.1). Taxonomy (GTDB): domain Bacteria; phylum Methylomirabilota; class Methylomirabilia; order Rokubacteriales; family CSP1-6; genus AR12. The sequence goes on along the minus strand of DASTCJ010000210.1, from coordinate 71,598 downwards.
ACCGGCGCCCAACGGCATCACGGCCTGCGGAAACAGCACGGTACCGCGAAGCGGCAGGACCGCCACGATATCCGGTACGAGCCGCTCCTTGTCGTTCTTCACGTCTGCCATTCGACGGTTCTCTGCTTTCTCAGAACAGATCCACGGGACCGAGCTGTCCAGACGCCGCGCGGACGAGCGCTTCGCGCGGCGGCTGCCCGTCGCGCGGGGCGCGCTCATCCGCGCCGGTCTCACGGACGTAGCTCACGAGGTCCTCGATCTGTTTCTGCATATCGAGCATCCGACGTCTCATCTTTAAGACGATCTCGACGCCGGCGAGATTCACCCCGAGGTCGCGTGTGAGCCGAAGCAGTCGCGCGATCTCCTCCACATCCTCGGCGGAATACATGCGCGTCTGTCCTTCCGTGCGGCTCGGCCGCACGAGACCTTTCTTCTCGTAGAACCGGAGCGTTTGCGGATGGACGTTCAGCATGTCGGCGACGACGCCGATCATGTACAGTGGCTTGCCGCGATCGGTCATGCCGCTCCTCCTCGATGGCGCTCGAGCCCCTCTCGCGGCGTTCCTGGCATCAAGCGCTCGAGCTCGCGGACGAGCTCGTCGGTGCGCGCATCGAGGCCGTTCGGCATCTCGACGCGGATGGTCACGAAGAGATCCCCCGGCACATCGGCCGTCAGCCGTGCGACGCCTTGGCCGCGCAGACGAAAGACCGTACCAGGCGCTGTTCCGGACGGAACCACGACGACCGCCTGTCCCTGAGGAGTTGGAACGTGCACGCGGGCCCCGCGGAGGGCTTCCCATACCGTGATGGGAACCTCGCAGTGCACGTTGTCGCCCTTGCGGACGAAGAAAGGATGCTCACGCACGCGGGTGCTGACGATGAGATCGCCACGCGGCCCGCCGAAGGGTGCCGCGTGCCCTTCGTCGGCGACCCGGACCTGCGTTCCGGAGTCTACTCCGGCCGGGATAGCGACCTTTACCGTTTCGACGGCGCGTCGCACACCTCGTCCGCTGCAGCCCTCGCACGGACCGCCGGCGGTGCGTCCGTGGGCGTCGCATGCCGGACACGCCGAGAACCGCGGCACCTGCAGCTCCACCTGGACGCCGCGAACGACGTCGTCGAATCCGAGCTCGATCGCGATATGGACGTCCTCGCCGCGGCGCCCGGCCTCCACCGCGTCGTGGCGACCACCGAAGCGATCATAGAGAGCGCGCGCGTCCGGATCGTTCAGCACACGATATGCTTCGGCGATCTCCTCGAAGAGAGCGCGCGCGGTGACATCCCAGAAGTTGACGTCGGGGGAGTACTGCCGCGCGAGCCGGCGATACGCCTGCCGGATCTCGCGCGGCCCCGCCGTCGACGCGATGCCAAGCACCGCGTAGTAGTCGCGGCGCATCGCCTACTTCTTCTCTCCCAGGTCTTCGAACTCGGCGTCGACCACTTCGCCCTCCTTCGGGCCCGAGGGCCGACCGGACTGCTGCGCCCCGGGGGGCTGATCACCGGCCTGACCGGCGGCACCGCCCGACGCCTGGCTCTGCGCCTCGCGATACATGATCTCCGCGAGCTTGTGAGAAGCCTTCGACAGTGCGTCTTGCGCGCGCTTCATGCGCTCGACGTCTTCGGTCTTCAGCGATTCCTTCGCCTCGGTCAGCGCGTCGTCGATCGCTTTGCGATCGGACTCGCCGAGCTTGCTGCCATGCTCGGACAGGGTTCGCTCGGTGGAGTACACGAGCGAGTCCGTCTGGTTGCGCACCTCGATCTCCTGCTTGCGCCGTGTATCGTCGGCGGCGTTCGCCTCGGCTTCCTTCATCATCTTCGCGATCTCATCTTTGCTGAGTCCCGACGACGCCGTGATCGTGATGTTCTGATGCTTGCCGGTCGCAGTGTCCTTCGCCGACACGTTGAGGATGCCGTTCGCATCGATGTCGAAGGTCACCTCGACCTGCGGCACGCCGCGCGGCGCCGGCGGAATGCCGTCCAGGTGAAAGCGACCGAGCGTGCGATTGTCACGCGCCATCGGGCGCTCGCCCTGCAGCACGTGCACTTCGACCGACGACTGGTTGTCGGCGGCCGTCGTGAAGACCTCGCTCTTCTTCGTCGGGATCGTGGTGTTGCGCGGGATCAGGGTCGTCATCACGCCGCCGAGCGTCTCGATGCCCAGCGAGAGCGGAGTGACGTCGAGGAGCAAAAGATCCTTGACCTCGCCGGTGAGCACGGCCCCCTGCACCGCCGCACCGACAGCGACCACTTCGTCGGGATTGACACCCTTGTGCGGCTCCCGGCCGAACATCTGCTTCACGACGTCCTGGACCTTTGGCATACGCGTCTGACCGCCGACCAGGATGACTTCCTGGATGTCCTTGGCGCCCGTGGACGCGTCCTGCATGGCCTGGCGGCAGGGACCGAGCGTGCGGTCGACGAGGTCCGCCACCAGCGACTCCAGCTTCGCGCGCGTCAGCGTGAGCACGAGGTGCTTCGGGCCCGTCGCATCGGCCGTGATGAACGGCAGATTGATCTCCGTCTGCACGGTGGTCGACAGCTCGATCTTCGCGCGCTCGGCCGCTTCCTTCAGTCGCTGCAGCGCCATGCGATCCTTGCGGAGATCGATGCCGTGTTCCTTCTTGAACTCCTCGGCGATCCAGTCCATGACACGTTGATCGAAGTCATCACCGCCGAGATGCGTGTCTCCATTCGTCGCCTTCACCTCGAAGACGCCTTCGCCGATCTCGAGAATCGACACGTCGAAGGTGCCGCCGCCGAGGTCGTAGACGGCAATCGTCTCGTCCTTCTTCTTGTCGAGGCCGTAGGCAAGCGCGGCCGCCGTCGGCTCGTTGATGATCCGCAGCACGTCGAGGCCGGCGATCTTGCCGGCGTCCTTGGTGGCCTGCCGCTGGCTGTCGTTGAAGTACGCGGGCACGGTGATCACGGCCTGCGTGACCTTCTCGCCCAGGTACGCCTCGGCGGCCTCCTTCAGCTTGCGAAGGATCATGGCGGAGATCTCCGGCGGTGAATATTGCTTGCCGCGCACCTCGACCCGCGCGTCGCCATTCGGCGCCTTCACGACCTTGTAGGGGACGAGCTTGATCTCTTGCAGAACCTCGTCGTAGCGGCGCCCCATGAAGCGCTTGATCGAAAAGACGGTGTTCTCCGGATTCGTGATCGCCTGCCGTTTGGCGACCTGACCCACGAGGATCTCGCCGTCCTTCGTGAAGCCGACGACGGAGGGAGTGAGGCGGCTGCCCTCCTGGTTGGCGATCACCGTGGGATTGCCGCCCTCTACCACCGAGACCACCGAGTTCGTCGTCCCGAGGTCGATACCGATCACCTTCGCCATGTCCACGTCCTTCTTTCTTTCGTAGTCGGACCTCGCGCGTGGCGCGTCCTCACGACGCGCCACGCGTGGCCGCGTTGCGTCTAGAGAATGTCGACCTTGATTTCCTTCGGCTTGATCTCTTCCGTCTTCGGCAGTCTCACCTCGAGGAGGCCGTCGCGGTAGGACGCTTTCACCTTGTCGGCCTGAACCGGAATGGGAAGCTGGACGAGACGCTCGAACTTTCCGTACGTGCGCTCGACATGCAGGAGCTGCTGCTCCTTGACGTCATGCTCGAACCGCCGCTCACCCTTTACGGACAGCAGATCGCCGGTGATCGACACGGTGACGTCCTTGTCTCGAACGCCAGGAACTTCCATGGTCAGCACGAGGTCGTCTTTCGTCTCGTACAGGTCGACCGGAGGCGCCCAAATGCGGCCTGCGGCTCCCGATCCCGCTGGACGGCCGAAGAAGTTATCGAACAGCCGGTTGACCTCTCCCTGGATGTCGGAAACGTTCCCCCACCGATCCATCGCGAAAGGACGCCAACGCTCCACGCTCATACCTGCCTCCTTGCATTGCTCGCCGGCGCATCCGGCCGGCCTCAGATATTGAGTACGTTTTCCTTATATCAGCTGAGTGTGATGCTGTCAACTTCAGCCCGATTTAGGGCTGTAAGTGCCTGTGCCAATGTTAGTCTGCTTGGGTGCGCCTCGGCTGTGGCGGGTGCCTCACGACCTTAACGCTCTTCGGTCTGCTTGCGCTCATGGGAGCGTCGGTCTGGGGTACGTCTCGGGCCCTGCAGAACCCGGCCCTCCTGCCTCCACGACCGTCCGCCGAGGATGCGGCCCATGCGCAGCAGAAGCTCGTTCGGCTCATGCGAGGCTCGTCGAAGGAGCCGATCGTGATGAGCGAGGCGGAAGTGAATGCATTCATTTCCCGGAATCTCGACACTGGCGACCTTCCCTTCGACCGGCCGATCATCGTGCTACGTGACGGCAACGGCGTGGAGATCCTCGGGCAAATAACGCTCGGCCGCTTGCTGGCGGATTCACCGTTCGCGGCAGCGGCGCAAACGCTGCCGACGCGATGGACGTCGCGCCCAGTCTGGCTGCATCTGGCAGCACACGCGCAGTTCGAGCCCGGACCGCGACGGCAGCTGCGCCTTGATGTGCGACGCGTCGCCGTCGGTCAGCAGCGTGTGCCGGCGTGGACACTCCGCGTAATGTTCGATCCCGCGCGACTTCGCTTCCTGCGAATGCCGCTTCCGGATACCGTCGCCGACGTACGGATTCAGACGGGACGCATGGTCATCCGGCCGACTTCGTCGCGCGAACGTATCTGAGCTGCAGGTCGTACAGCAGCTCGTCGAGAATCTGGCTCTCCTCCACCGTCCGGTTGCCCTCGGTCTTGGCACGAAGGAGCAAGAGCAGGTCGATCACCTCGGCCGCGTGAGGCAAGACTCGCTGGCGCTGGCCCGTGGCTGGATCGGGAGCATCGCCCAGCGCAACGACCGCCTCGCTTGCCAGCATCATGAACAGATCCACCAGGCTCGGCTGGGGGGACGTGGTCGGAGGCGGCAGCACGTCGGGAGGCGGCGGCACCTGGGTAGGTGGCGCGGCATCGCGCCCGGGAGGCGCGTCGTCCTCGCGCCGTCGTCGATCGGTGATCCTGAAGGCTTCCTCCGGCGGTTCCGCCATCGGCGGCGAGCCTAGCACACGCGCAAACCCGTGCTGTATAATCGCTGCACTCTCAGGAACCGATCATGACCCAGTCCCCCGGTGTTCTGTTTGAACGGCTCCTCGAGATCATGGCCCGCCTTCGCGGACCCGATGGCTGCCCCTGGGACCGGAAACAGACGCCGGAATCGCTGAAACCCTTTCTCATCGAAGAGGCATACGAAGTTCTCGAGGCCATCGAGGCTGGGCGGCCAGCCGCGCTGGAAGAGGAGCTTGGCGACCTCCTCTTCCAGGTGGTGTTTCACGCCCACATCGCCGCCGAACACCGCGAGTTCACCATCGGCGGCGTCTTGCGCCGCGTGATCGAGAAGATGACGACGCGACATCCGCACGTGTTCGGGCAGGCCAGCGTCGACACCCCAGACGAGGCACTGGCACAGTGGGAAGATATCAAGCAGCGGGAAGCGCAGGCAGCCGGCGCCGCACGCTCGGTGATCGACGGCGTGCCGCGTGCGCTGCCGTCCCTCATCCGGGCTCAGCGTGTCACGTCGAAGGCCGCCCGCGTCAACTTCGACTGGCCCGACGCGCGAGCGGCGTGGAGCAAGGTCGAAGAAGAATGCCGGGAGGCCTCGGCGGCGCTGGCCGCCGAAGACCGCACGCGCATCGAGGAGGAGCTCGGCGACGTGCTGTTCTCCGTAGTGAACGTGGCAAGGCTGGCATCGGTCGATGCCGAGCACGCGCTTCATACCGCCGTCGAGAAGTTTCGCCGACGGTTTACCAGCATGGAGGACGAGCTGCGGGCGCGGGGCAAGTCGGTCGGCGGCGTCTCGCAGGAGGAGCTCGAACGGTCGTGGGAGGCCGTCAAAGCGCAGGAGCAGCGGCGATGAGGGCGAAGATCGGCGCCGCGACCATCTCCATCGAGCGGGGCGACATCACGGATCGTGAGGTCGACGCCGTGGTGAATCCGGCGAACAGCGCATTGACGATGACCACCGGTGTGGCGGCCGCCATCAAGCGAAAGGGCGGCGTCATCATCGAGGAGGAAGCGACCAGGCAGGGGCCGGTCGAGGTCGGCGACGCGGTTCTCACCCCCGGCGGAAATCTCATCGCTACTCACGTCATCCACGCCGCCGTGATGGGTACGGATCTCAAGACCGACGCGACCGTGGTGGGACGTGCGACGCGCGCCGTTCTCGCGGTCGCCGACAAGCACCGTCTCACGTCGATTGCCTTGCCCGCGCTTGGTACCGGCGTGGGCCATGTCGCGCCTTCGGCGGCCGCGGAAGCCATGCTGGAAGCGGTGATCACCCATTTGAGGGCTGGGAAAACGACGTTAAAACGCGTGCTTTTCGTCCTCTACCAGGATGACGCGCACCGTGCCTTTACCGAGACGTTGAAGAGGATGGCTGGGCTACAGTAGTAAATCGAGATGGCGCAGTCCAAGCCCGGGCAGCCCCAGACCCGGCGTCTCGGCGATCTCCTCGTCGCCGAGGGGCTCATCACCGAAGCCCAGCTCAAGCAGGCGCTCGGCGATCAGAAGGGCAAGACCGACAAGCTCGGCTCGATCCTCGTCAGGCTCGGATTCATCGCCGAGGAGCAGCTGGTCGGATTTCTGTCCCGTCAATATGGCATTCCGTCGATCACGCTGAACAAGGTCGAAATCGACCCGGAAACCATCCGGCTCGTGCCAACCGCCATCGCGCTCAAGTACGAGGTTCTGCCAGTCAAGCGCATCGGCGGCACGTTGACGCTCGCCATGGCCGATCCCACGAACGTTTTCGCGCTGGACGACATCGCGTTCATGACGAATCTGCAGATCTTGCCCGTCGTCGCGCCGCAGGCAGCTATCCGAAAGGGCATCGAAAAGTATTACGAAGCGCCATCCTCCTCGATCAGCGACATGCTCAGCGAGATCACCGCCGAAGTCGGGAACGTCGAGGTCGTCGAGGGCAGCGAAGAGGAATCGGCCAAGGTCGATATCTTCGAGCTCAAGGAATCGTCCGAGGAAGCGCCGGTCGTGAAGCTCGTCAATATGGTGCTCGTCGACGCCATTCGCAAGGGGGCGTCCGATCTCCACTGGGAGCCCTACGAGAAGGTCTTTCGCATCCGCTTCCGCATCGACGGTGTCCTGCACGAGATGCTGGCGCCGCCGAAGCGGCTGGAACCGGCGATCATCTCGCGGCTCAAGATCATGGCGAACCTCGACATCTCGGAGCGGCGCGTGCCGCAAGACGGCCGCATCAAGCTCCGCTACGGCCAGCGCGAGATCGATTTCCGTGTTTCGATCCTGCCGACGATTTTCGGCGAGAAGGCAGTGCTCCGAATTCTCGACAAGGACTCGCTCCAGCTCGACCTCACGAAGCTGGGCTTCGACACCTGGAGCTACGAGAAGTTCGATCAGGCCATCCACCAGCCATACGGCATGGTGCTCATCACCGGCCCCACGGGCTCGGGCAAGACAACCACGCTTTACTCGGCGATCTCGACCATCAATTCGCCCGAGCACAACATCATGACCGCCGAGGATCCCGTCGAGTACAACCTGAAGGGTGTCAACCAGGTCCAGGTCAACGACAACGTCGGCCGCACGTTCGCGGCCGTGCTGCGGTCGTTTCTGCGCCAGGATCCCGACGTGATCCTGGTCGGTGAGACACGCGACCTGGAGACGGCACAGATTTCGATCCGCGCCGCGCTGACCGGTCACCTCGTGTTCACCACTCTGCACACCAACGATTGCCCGTCGACGGTCGCCCGCCTTTTCGACATGGGCATCCCGCCATTCCTGCTGTCCTCCGCGCTGCTGGTGATCCTCGCTCAGCGACTCGGTCGCCGGATCTGCAAGGATTGCCGCCAGCCGATCGACGGCAAAGAGGAAGACCTCATTGCGTACGGTCACGTGCCCCAAGGGCTCGCGGATGTGACCTTCTACCGGGGCAAGGGCTGTCCGACCTGTAATTTCACCGGGATGAGGGGCCGCGTGGCCATTTATGAAGTCATGCCGGTGAGCGAGACCCTTCGTGACATGATTCTAAAAAGCGCGTCGACCGCCGAGTTGCGCGAGCAAGCTCAGCGGGACGGCATGAAGACGCTGCGGCAGGCCGGGTTGATGAAGGTTCTCGAGGGCACCACGACGGTGGAAGAAGTGCTGCGCGTGACGTTGTCCTAACGGGAGGACGGTCTCTATGGCGGTATTCGCATACAAGGGCCGCGCGGGTGGGCGAATCGTCGCCGACGAGATCGAGGCCGACAGCCGTCCCGCCGCGGTCGCGGCGCTCCGCGCGAGGGGTATCGTCGCCACCGCCGTGCGAGAAAAGCAAGGCAAGGCAGGGGCCGCCGCACCTGCCGCCACCGGCGGCAAAAAGCTCGGCGGCAAGGTCAAGGACAAGCAGCTCGCCATCTATACCCGCCAGTTCTCGACGATGGTGGACGCCGGCTTGCCGATCGCCCAGTCGCTGCAGATCCTCTCCGAGCAGAGCGAATCGAAGGTGCTCCGTGACGTCACGACGCGAATCGCGGCCGACGTGCAGGGCGGCGCAACGCTGGCGGAGTCCTTCGGCAAGTACCCCAAGACCTTCGACAACCTCTTCGTCAACATGCTCGCCGTCGGGGAATCGGGCGGCGTGCTCGACGTCGTCCTGCAACGTCTATCCGGTTACATCGAGAAGGCCGCCAGGCTCAAGGCGAAGGTCAAGAGCGCGATGGTCTATCCGATCACGATCATCGGCGTGGCGTGCCTCGTGATCATCTTCATGATGATCTTCGTGTTGCCAACGTTTGCGAACATGTTCAAGAACATGGGCGCCGAGCTGCCGCTGCCCACGAAGATCGTGATGTGGATGTCGGACTTCACTCGGAAGTACATCCTCTTCATGCTGGCCGGGGCCGGTGCGGCGGTTTACGGACTCAAACGCTACTACGAGACGGACAAGGGCAGCACGATCATCGACACCTTTGCGCTGAAGGTCCCGGTGATCGGCATGCTCATCCGCAAGGTCGCTGTCGCGCGCTTTACCCGCACCCTCGGCACGCTGATCTCCTCCGGCGTACCGATCCTCGAGGGCCTGCTCATCACGGCGCGCTCCGCCGGCAACCGCGTCGTCGAACGCGCGGTCCTTCAAGCACGGCAGCACGTGACCGCGGGCGGAACGCTGGCGGAGCCGCTCAAGTCCACGCCGGTCTTTCCTCCGATGGTCGTGCACATGATCAGCGTCGGCGAGAACACCGGCGCCCTCGACGCGATGCTAGGCAAGATCGCGGATTTCTATGACGATGAGGTTGACGCCGCGGTTACCGCGCTGACTTCGCTGCTCGAGCCATTGATGATCGTGTTCCTCGGCGTCGTCGTCGGCGGCATCGTGGTGGCCATGTACCTGCCGATCTTCAAGCTGGTGACGCTGGTCAAGTGATGCGCTGACACGTCGAATGACGGAATTCGACGCGAACCCGCTGCTGCGCGGGGTATTCTGGGCGCGTCTCGGGATCGCCGGGGTCCTGCTGCCTCTCGGCGTGCTGCTGCCCGACGCGATGATCCCCGGGCGCAACCATGCCGTCCTCGCCGTGTCGCTGGCCACTGTCGTCCTGTCGTCGGTGGTCCTCCTGCTGTCACGGCCGAGCACGCAGCCGCGTCAGATGGCTTGGCTCGTCGCGCTACTGGACGTGGCCATCGTGACCGCCGTGGTCGCCGCCACCGGGGGCGCGCGGTCGATGTTCACGTTCCTATACGTCATGCTCGTCACGGCGGCGTGCGTGACGCTATCCCGCACGGGTGGCCTCACCATCGCCGCCGTTGCGTCGAGCCTCTATACCGGACTGGTATTCGGTCGCACCGTCTTTCCGTTGACATCGCTCTTCGAGGTGCCGGAAGAGAGCACCGCGCTCGAAATCCTGACGATGTTCGCGAACGGAGCGACGTTCCTGGTGGTGGCGATCGTGGCCGGCGGGCTGGCCGAGCGATTCCGTTCCACGCGCGCCGAGCTTGAGGCACAGCGTAAGAGCCTCGAGAACCTCAAGGCATTCAAAGACCTCGTCTTCGAGTCGGTTGGCACCGGACTCATCGCCATCGATCGGGAGAAGAAGATCACCGCGTTCAACCGAACGGCCGCCACGATCACCGGCGTCCCGGTGAACGGGGCCATCGGCCGGCCGTGGCACATCGTCTTCGGCGATGCCGTATCCCTTGCCGCGATCGAGAACACCGTCGACGTCGGTCAGCGCATCGCCGCCCGGCACGAGGTGACGCTGCCGCGAGACGGTGGCGTCGGCATCCCGGTGCGCATGACGTTCTCGGCGCTCATGGGCGGTGAGGGCGAGCGGCTCGGACTGATCTGCGCGTGCGAAGATTTGTCCGGGATTCGGGCGATGGAGGAGCGGTTACGGCATGCTGACCGGCTCGCGACCCTCGGACGGATGTCGGCCAACATCGCTCACGAGATCCGAAATCCCCTCTCCTCGCTCACGGGGGCCATCGAAGTTCTGGCCAGTCAAGGCCCTTCCGGTGAGCTGCGAGAACGGCTCGCCAACATCGTCCTGAAAGAGTCCGAACGACTGAACGTGATTCTCCGTGAGTTCCTCGAATACGCGCGACCCGCCCCGCTCGCGCGAGCGTCCGTGAACGTGTGCGAAACGATCGACGAGGTTCTCGTGCTGCTCGGCCACCGCACCACACCGGGCACGCTGAAGATCGTTCGTGAGCTGCCGGTGACGCTCACATGGGAGGTCGATCCCCAGCAGTTTCGTCAGGCAATCTGGAACCTCTGTCTGAACGCCGTCGAGGCCATGCCGGATGGCGGCGAGCTTCGCGTGACTGCCGGCGCCGACGAGCAGCACCTCGTCGTCACCGTCGAAGACTCCGGCCATGGCATCGGCGGCAGTGACGTCGCCCACGTCTTCGAGCCATTCTTCTCCACGAAGCCCGGCGGGAGCGGTCTTGGGCTGGCGCTCGTGCACCGCATCGTGAAGGATCACGGGGGCGACGTGGACGTCGAGTCGACACCCGGCGGCGGCAGCACATTCTCCCTGCGGATCCCGGCACGCCATGGCTGAGGCCCGCGTGCTCGTTGTCGACGATGAGCAGAGCATGCGCGAGCTGCTCGGCATCATGCTGCGCCAGGTCGGGTACGACGTGACCCAGGCCGACGGCGGCGACGCGGCCGTCCAGGCGCTGAAGACGACGGACGCGTTCGATCTCGTCATCACGGACTTGCGCATGCGTAAGGTCGACGGTCTTGCCGTGCTGCGTGCGGCGAAGGAGCACTCGCCGCACACGGTTGTGCTGGTCGTCACGGCGTTCGCATCGACGGAGACGGCGGTGGAAGCGATGAAGCTCGGCGCCTACGACTACGTCACCAAGCCGTTCAAGCTCGATGAGCTGAAGCTCACGATCGCCAATGCCCTCGAGCGCAAGCGGCTGCAGGACGAGAATCGCGAGCTCAAGCGCCAGCTGCGAACCGAGCGCGGCTTCGACAGCTTCGTCGGCAAGAGCCGGCGCATGATGGAGGTGTTCGAGACGATCCGCAAGACGGCCGACAGCGGCTCGACCGTCATGATCACCGGCGAGAGCGGCACCGGCAAGGAGCTCGTGGCCCGAGCGGTCCATCAGGAATCGAGCCGGCGCGGCGCACCGTTCGTGTCGGTGAACTGCGGCGCCATTCCCGAGACGCTAATGGAGTCGGAGTTGTTCGGTCACGTGAAAGGCGCGTTTACCGGCGCCATCCAGAACACCGATGGCCTGTTTCTCGCCGCCGATACCGGGACGCTCTTTCTCGATGAAATCACCGAGATTCCGCAGTCCGTGCAGGTGAAGCTGCTTCGCGCAATCCAGGAGCGTGAGATCCGACGCGTCGGTGACACGCGCGACGTCAAGGTCGACGTTCGCCTCATCGCCGCCTCGAACCGCGACCTCGCGAAGGCCATCGCCGACGGCGTCCTGCGCGAGGACCTCTACTATCGTCTGAACGTAATTCCGATCCACCTGCCGCCCCTTCGTGCACGGACGGAAGACATTCCCCTCCTCGTGGCCCACTTCATCGGACGGGTGGCGAAGGATGTCGGCAAGACCGTGGCCGGTATCACCGCGGAAGCGCTGGCGGTGCTCGAGCGCTATCACTGGCCCGGAAACATCCGGGAGCTGGAAAACGTCATCGAGCGTGCCATCGTCCTCGGCAGCGGTGATCACATCACACAGGACTCGCTGCCTCCCCATCTGATGCAGCCGCCGGAGCGCGGAGAGTTTCCGGTGGACATTCCGACGGGCGGAGTGGACCTCGAAGACCTGCTCGCCGCCGTGGAGTCACGATATATCCGCCTGGCGCTGGACCGCGCAGGCGGCCTGCAAGTTCGCGCTGCCGAGCTGCTGCGGCTGAGCTTTCGCCAGTTCCGCTACAAGGTCCACAAGCACGGGCTCAAGAGCCGTGGACAGCCCCCGTCGAAAGCCGACCCGCCCAACTGACGTTTTTTGTCTGTGCGCGGCCGAGAAGTGTCCGGCCGCAGGTGCGCGTCAGTCTGGCGCTCCGCACAAATAGTTAATTGTCCAGCGCTTTTCATCCCATACTGGTTCGGCATGGTGCCTGCACTAGAGCGGCGCCGAACAGAAGCAGGGCTTCAAAACTCGACAGGAGGATGAAATGACGAAGTTCTGGCACCGCAAACGGACCGTGCTGGGCGGTCAGCATGGCTTCACGCTGATCGAGCTTCTGATCGTCGTCGCGATCATCGGTATCTTGGCGGCGATCGCGATCCCGCTGTACGCGAACGTGCAGCAGCGCGCTCGTATCGCGAAGGCGCAGGCTGACGCCCGTGCGCTGACGTCCGCGGCATCGATCTACGGCGCCCACATGGGTATCGTGCCGACGGCTCTCACGCAGCTGACGTCGGCGGTGACGAACGCCCAGAACCAGGTGGCTGGCCCGTTCATGGCGTCGGTCCCGGCCGGCCCGTCCGGCTGGTCGGCGTATAGCTACACCGCCGACACTTCGACCGGCGTGTTCACGATCTCGGCGTCGGGTGACAACACGACCGTCACGGTTCCTTAACCATCGTGTCCCAAGCATGAAAAGGGGAGAGAGCAATCTCTCCCCTTTTTATTCTTCGAGCCGATTGACGAAAGGTGTCAGTCTATCCGAGCGATATGTCCGGGCGATCCACGTCGTGCCCGGGAGGTTCGTCGGAACTTCTCAAGAATACGGACGATCGGCCCCGCTCGAGCTATGGCATTCCCCGTGCAACCGCGCCGCAATGACGCATCGGCGCGTAGGCGCGTCTCACACACAAGGGGGAGCCTTTATGGTGCAGGCATTTCGTAAGCGCGTAGCGGTACCAGCCGGTCAGCGCGGCTTCACGCTGATCGAGCTGCTCATCGTCGTGGCCATTATCGGTATTCTGGCCGCGATCGCGATTCCGCTGTACGCCAACGTGCAGCAGCGAGCGCGCATTGCGAAGGCCCAGGCTGACGCTCGTGCGTTGACGTCGGCGGCGTCGATCTACGGCGCGCACATGGGTATCGTGCCGACGGCTCTGACACAGCTGACGTCGGCCGTGACGAACGCGCAGAACCAGGTGGCCGGCCCGTTCATGGCGTCGGTCCCAGCCGGGCCTTCGGGCTGGTCGGCGTATAGCTACACCGCCGATACATCGACTGGCGTGTTCACGATCTCGGCGACCGGCGACAACTCCACGGTTCGCGTTCCTTAACGTAACGATCGTACGGCGGGGGGAGCGTCCGCTTCCCCCGGCCGTTCATCATTCAGAGAGAGACGAGAGCTCGTTCGACGATGCAGCCTCGCACCGACATCATGACGGCGTCGACCGTACCGACCGGGCGTGCGACCCAGGGGGCGAGCCACGCATGGGCGCGCGTGAGACGCTACCGCCTCAGCAATCGAGAAACCGCCCTCGCGCTCGTCCTCGCCATCGTGGCCGTCTTCGCTCACGGTCTCTACAACGAGTTCGTGCAGTGGGACGATCCCATCAACCTCATCGACAACAAAAATTTTCGAGGTCTCGGTTGGACGCAGCTGCGGTGGATGTTCTCCGCGACGCTGATGGGGCACTACATTCCGGTCACGTGGTTGACCTTCGGACTCGACTATACGCTCTGGGGCATGGAGTCAGGGGGCTATCACTTCACGAACCTGGTGCTGCACGCCGCGAACGTCGCCATCTTCTTCCTGCTTGCCCTGCGCCTTTTGTCGCGAGCCCTGCCCTGGGCGACGACGCTCGAGCTCCGCGCCGGTGCGGCGCTCTCGGCACTGTTCTTCGGTGTCCATCCCCTGCGCGCGGAGTCCGTCGCCTGGGTGACCGAGCGCCGCGACGTGCTGTCCGGGCTGATGTTCCTGGCATGCGTGTTGTCCTATGTGAGCGCTACGGACCGTGAGGGGTGGTCTCGACGTCGTCGGCTCGCCGGCGCCCTCGTGTTCTTCGTCCTGGCGGTGCTGTCCAAGTCCATCACCATGACCTTGCCCGCCGCGCTTCTCATCATCGATATCTATCCACTCCGCCGGCTGAAACTTGCGCCATCAGAGTGGCTTTCTGGCCCCGGCCGTCGCGTGCTCCTCGAGAAGGTTCCATTTCTCATCATCGCGGCGATCGCCGCCTGCGTCTCCTACTGGGCCGTCGCGCGTCATGAGTTCTTCACCTCAACCGTGCAGTATCCTCTCCCGGCGCGGCTGGTGATGGCCCTCTACAGCGTGTGCTTCTACATCGGCAAGACTATCCTGCCGGTGGGGCTGTCCGCGCTCTACGAGCTGCCGCCGCCAACGCAGCTTTTCGAGATGCCGTTCCTGCTGACGGCGCTGGCAACGATGCTGATCACCGTGAGTCTCATCGGCCTCTCGCGCAAATGGTCGGCCGGCATTGCAGCGTACGCATATTATGCGATCGTCATCGCGCCGGTCGGTGGCCTGGTGCACGCGGGCCATCAGCTCGCGCACGACCGATACAGTTACCTCTCGTGCCTCGGTTTTGCGCTCCTCGTCGGCGGTCTTCCGGCTTTGCTCGGCCGCGCACGCGAGCGTGGTGATATCAAGCCACGACTCGCACGGCTGGCGACGGCGGCCATGATCGCCTGGGTCGTCGTGCTCGGCACGCTCACGTGGGATCAGGTCCGCGTCTGGCGAAACACGGAGTCGCTCTGGTTCAACGCCGCGTTCGCCGAGCCAGAATGCTCGATCTGCCACAATAACGTCGGCGCCTATCTCGTCAACGAGGGCCGTGTGGAGGCGGCGTTCGAGCACCTGAATCTCACCCTCCAACTGCGGCCTGAGCGCGACAAGGCCCACGCCGGCATCGGGCTTGGACTGATCAGGCTCGACCGATTTCGCGAGGCGGAGGGACACCTCAAGCGCGCGCTCGACAAAGACCAGTACGACACCACCATCCTGAACAACCTGGGTATCTCCCTCAGCCGGCAGGGCAAGTTCGCCGAGGCCGTGCCCTATCTTCGCCGCGCGCTGGTGATCGATCCGGCGAATCAAATGGCGCGCGCGAACCTCGCGGCGGCCCTGGCCGGTACCGGACAACTCGACGCCGCCGCCCGCGAATTCCACCACGCGGCGGCGCGTGACGCGTTCGCGGTGGAGCCACGCGTCGGCTTGGTGCGCGTGTACTTGCAGCAGGGGAAGCGCGACGAGGCGCGCAAGCACTACACCATTCTCCGGCAGCTCCACCCGAAGGATGCGGAGCCGCTCGCCCACCTGTTTGCTTCCTGACATGGTCCTCGTGCCCGTCCTCACGTTCGGGCTCGTCATCGGCAGCTTCCTGAACGTGGTGATCGCGCGCCTTCCGCAGCGCCGGAGCCTGTGGGCGCCGCGCTCATCGTGCCCCGAGTGCGGCCATCAGATCGCCTGGTATGACAACATCCCGCTCGTCTCGTTCGCCGCGCTCAGGGGCCGCTGCCGCGCGTGCGCCGCGCGCATCCCCTGGCGATACCCGCTCGTCGAAGCGGCCACGGCCGCGTTGTTCCTCGCCGCCTGGATCGTTTTCGCCGGCGACCTTGCCGGCTTCGCCGTGGCCGTCATCTTCCTGGCGGCGCTGGTGGCGATCACCGTGATCGATCTCCGCCACCAGATCATTCCGGATGCCATCACGCTCCCCGGCATCGTGGTCGGGCTCGCGGCCAGCGTCGCGGCGGGCCGCATCTCCTGGGTTGAGTCGCTCGTCGGTGTCCTTCTCGGAGCCGGCGTGTTCGTCGTGATCATCGTCGTGAGCCGCGGCGGGATGGGAGGCGGCGATCTGAAGCTCGGTGCCATGCTTGGCGCGTTCCTCGGCTGGCAGGCGCTTCTGGTCGCCCTGTTCGTCGCTGTCATGCTGGGCGGCATTTCGGCGGTCGCGCTGCTGGTGTCCCGTCGGCTCGCTCGAAAGGATGCGATCCCGTTCGGTCCGTTCCTCGCGCTCGGCGGCGTCGTGGCCCTGTTCTGGGCGCGGCAGATCATCGCCTGGTACCTGGGCGGTTTCGAGCGGTGAGAACCCGTCGGTCGACGCCGTCGAGGCACGACGGCGGTTTCACGGCGCTCGAGGTCATGGTCGCCGCCCTGGTGGTGCTCAGCGCCATCGTCATTACCGCATCGATACTTCCCGTGGGCCAGCCGCAGACGCTCCACGCGACGCGCGCGATCTCCGCGGTGGCCGCCGCACGGCAGATCCTCGAGGACATCGGCGGCTTACCCTTCGACAGCGTCCGAAGCCTCGACGGGTTCGACACCGCACACGCGGCCACCGCGCCGGCCGCCGATCCCGAGCTCGCTGCCGCGCGACGATGGCGCTACATGCTCGCCGGGGGAGGCGGCGGATTTCGCTACACGAGCGCCGAGATCGCGCAATATGGCGCCGTGACACCGCTCGGTGGCGCCGCCAGCATCCGGCTCGCGGCGCCGCCCAACGGGAGCTGCTCGGCCACCGGCTCGCGCTGTCAGGCCACGGTCACCGTGAGCTTGCCGGGCCTGACGAACACCGTGCAGCTGACAACGATCATCGTGAGAATGTTCTGATGCGATCGCGATTGTTCGGCGGCGTCACGGTCGTCGAGGTCCTCGTGGCCATCGGCATGTTCGCGCTGATCCTCTTCGGCATCATGCAGGTCTTCGAGCCCAGCACGCTGGCCTATCCATCGGCGCAGCAGACCGTCAATGCCCAGCGAAACGGTCGAACCGCAATGGATCTGATGGTTCGCGAGATCCGCATGGCCGGGTACTTTCCCGAGAACGCCGATACGACGCCTGAGAACGATCAATCCGATGCCGTCGAGCTCGCTACCGATGCCGCGCTGGCGGTGGCAGGAGATCTCGACGGAACGGGCGCGAGTCGTACAGTTCTCTTCTGCCTCGACGCCGGAACGCTGCGACGTGTTCACGGTCCGCGCGGCGCAGCTTCATCGTATAGCTGCCGTGGCGGCACGGTGCTCGCGCAGCGTGTCGAGCGGCTCGCCTTCGCCTACTACGACGCCACGAACAATCCGCTCCCGAGTGCACCGGGGCGCGCGGCCTACGACCTGGACGGGCAGGCGATCGGCGCCGTGCCCAGCGTCGCGACGGCGACCGAACGGGGGGCGATCCGACGAGTCGTCATCACCGTCAGCGCCACCGAGGCGGTGCCGAACCAGCCTCCGCAGAGCTACACACTCACCTCGGACGTGAGGCTGCGGAACCCATGAGTCGCGTATGCCGGGCCGTGTGGCGGCGCGCTCGGAGCGAGCGCGGCCTCGCCCTGCTCGTCGCGCTCTCATTCATGGCGCTGCTGCTGGTGGGAGCGGTCGTCTTGCTCCGGATCGCGAGCGACGATCGCGACGTGGGTGCGAGTGCCGTGGCCGCGGAAGGAAGCTTCTTCGCCGCCGACGCGGCCGTCAACGTCGCGCTCGATACGATCGGACCCGACGTGCAGCGCTGCGCGACGGCCCGAACGCCGCTGGGCGGCGGCTATGCGTATCAGGTGCTGAACACACCACCGAATCGACAGTGCTTCGCGGGCACGCAACGCGAGGCCGGGTACTCCATCGGCAACGGTACCGGATACAACTCCGCGGGCTACGTGTTCTACACCTTCAGCTTCACCGGCGTGGGGACTGGCCCACGGAGCGCACAGCGCGCGATCGACGCCCGCGCGGCATACGGCCCGATCGCGCAATGACACATCGATCAAAGCCCTAGCGGCTTCGGTCTTCCTCGGCGTGCAGCTCGTTTCCGCGCTGCCCGCGCTCGCCACGGCCGATGATCACGAGCTCGCCGACATCGCGCCGAACGTCCTGATCATCCTCGATACGTCGAGCCGCATGGCCGAGACGGCACCGTCGAACGCGTACGTCGCCGCGAAGAAATATTCCGTGCAACGTCGATGTCAATCGCCCACGCGGAAGGGCCGGACGGCGACGGCTCAGCCGTGTCAGCCGGCCGCGGTGTTCAAGAGTCCGGCGTACGGCTTCTATGCGGAATCGCCTGCGAGGATCCCGGCGAGCGACTCCACCAGGCGCGCTCTCGCGGAGTCCGGTACGTGGTCCGGTACGCTCGCTGGCGGCCGCGTCACCTTGTATAGCGGCAACTACGTCAACTACCTCTTTGCTCATTGCGGAGCGGGCGGGGCCTGTCCGCAGCCGAAGCTCGCGATGGCCAAGCGCGCGCTCGGCACCGTCGTCGACTCGCACCCGGCCGTGCGGTTCGGGCTGATGGCAGTCGATCAGGCACGGCTGGGCGGCCGCGGCGCCCGCCTGCTCGCGCCGATCGGCGACGGCGTACCGGCGCTGAAGGCAGCACTGGCCGCCGTCGTCCCCGCGGGGAACGCACCGCTCGGCGACGCGCTGTACGAGGCCGGGCTATATTTCAAGGGCGCAACGCTGACGAACGGCACCAGCTTCCCGAGCCCGATCGAGCTCGCATGTCAGTCGAACCACGTCATTGTCGTGGCCGACGGTGCCCGCGTGGCCGGGCGGCGTTCGGTGATGGCGGAGGCCTCCCTTCCAAGACCGCAGGACCACGCGTCGTCGCACGTCAACCGGCAGCGCGTGAACGTCCACACGGTCGCCCTCGCCGTCGATGGGTCCGACCGTGAGCTGCGCGAGCTCGAAGAGGCCGCCGATCGCGGCGAGGGCACGCACTTCCACGCCGTGGCTGCCAGCGAGCTCGAGGCAGCGCTGAGGCGAACGCTCGGACGAATCACCCGCGCGACCTACACCCTCAGCACCCCCGTCGTGCGCGGGCTGGCTGCCAGCAGCAGTGCGCGCGCGTATCTCGCGTCATTCGAGCCGACCACATCCGCGCCGTTCTGGCGCGGATCGCTCACGGCGTACCGACTGGATCCCACCGGCGGTCTGCCGGTCGATGCTGATGGGCGGCCGCTTGCGTCGGGGCGGCTGTGGGATGCGGCGCGCGCGCTGAACGCCCTGCCCGCAGGGCGCCGGACGATTTACACGGAAGTCGGCGGCACGCTGACGCCGTTCACGAAGAGCAACGGTGCCATCACGAACGCGATCCTCGGCGTGTCCAGCGGCGGCGAGCGAAACCGCGTGATCGATCTGGTGCGCGGCGGGGACGGCAGTGGCACGCGCGATCGAGCGTGGAAGCTGGGCGCGATCGTCCACTCCACACCGGTCGTGGTCTCGCCGCCGGTGCTCGCGCTGACGGATCCGAGCTACGAGGCGTTCAAGGCCGCCCAAGCCAAGCGGACGAACATCGTCATCGTCGGAGCCGACGACGGGATGCTCCATGCGTTCCGAGACACCGACGGCGTCGAGGTGTGGGCCTTCATCCCGCCCGACATGCTCGATCGCCTCTCCTCGCTGTTCGCGGGCACCGGGACTCATCGGTCGTTCGCCGACGGAAGCCCCGTCGCTGTCGACATCAAGGTCGGCGGCACCTGGCGGACCGTCGTACTGTTCGGATGCCGCCGTGGCGGCGCCTCTTACTACGCCCTCGACATCACGGACACCACGCGTCCGAAGTTCCTCTGGCGATTTACGGACGGAAAGATTCACGAGACCTGGTCGACGCCCGCGATCGGCCGGGTGAAGCTCGCCGGGCAAGACAGCTACGTAGCGTTCGTCGGCGGCGGGCCGACCGTTCCGGGAGATGATGCGTCGGGCAAGGCGCTATTCGCCCTTGATGTGGCGACGGGTGCGAAGCTATGGGAGTACGCCAACGTTCCCGGCGCGACTGACGACCGCCGGCACATGCTCTTCGCGCTGCCGACGTCTCCGGTGGCGGTCGACGCTGACAACGACGGGTACGTCGACCGTGTCTACAGCGGCGACGCCGGCGGCCAAATGTGGAAGTTCGACGTCACCGCCGCTGAGACGAGCGGCTGGAAGGGCAAGCGTCTCTTCGCGCCAGCGTCAAACGACGACGTCGCCTCCGAGTCCTACGGCACCGCGCCAGGAGTGACGATGGATCGGCACCGCAAGATCTGGCTGCTCTTCGGGACGACCGCGCGCCAGCGCGCCGCCCACGCCCCCGCACCCGGACGCTTCTTCGCGCTCCGCGACGACGGCGACATGACGAACGGCGCCACACTATCCGAGGACAGCGCGGGCATCAAAGACGTCTCCGGTGGCGCGCCGTCGGGATCGCGTGGCTGGTACCTGCTTCTGTCGCGCGGCGAGAGGGTGCTCGGCGCCCCGAACGTCTTCAACGGAACCGCTCTCTTCACCACCCTCGTGTCCAAACGGGGCTGTGCCGCCGGTGGGACCGCGAAGCTCTATGCGGTCCGCGCATGGACCGGTCAGGCGGCGCTCGACTTCGCAACCGGCGGCGCGCTCGAAGCACCGACGCCGACATCGCGCCGGTTCAAAGATATCGGCCATGGCGACGCCTCCGTGCCGCTTGTCATCACGACGCGGCCGCTGGTTCCCGGGACGCGTGTGGCGTCGTTCGTCATCACCTCGACCGTGAATCGGGAGATATCCACGACCGCGATACCAGCGCCGGCGTCTCTGAAGCAGCTGAAGTCTTGGCGGGAGCGCAGTCCGTAACGATCGCCATCTCGGCCGTATCGATCTTTCGGCATTGTCAGAAGCGTCGGCTTGCGTCCCAATGCTGGCGTGAGTGCATCTCCTTCGCATTGCATCGAGGCTCGGCACGGCGCAGGCTTCACACTCATCGAGCTGGTGATCGTGCTGGCGATCGCCGCGACGTTGAGCGCTCTGGCCATGCCGACGCTGCTGAGCTACTGGGATAGCTGGTCACTACAGGCCGGTGCGCGCGAGCTCGCGAGCGTCATCGATCTCGGACGACAGCTGGCGATCGCGACGCGGACGGCGGTGTGCGTGGATCTCGGTGGCGGAGGTCTGCGCTTACGTATCGGCGGCTGTGCAGGAGCGGTGTGGACTGGGTCGGTGACCGACGCCACCGGCACGATCCGCATGTCCGATACGGCGTTGCTCGAGGTCTCTTCTAACGGCCGTCCCGTGTTCACGACACTCGGAGCGGCGAGCCCAGGCGCCACGTACACGGTGCGGCACGGGCGCACCCACGCATCGCGCACCGTCATTGTGGCGGGCTCCGGCCGGATCACCGTTGAATGAGCATGCCGCGTGTCTCCGAGCAGGATGGCTTCACGCTGCCGGAGCTCCTGGCCGCGATGGCGGTCATCGCGATTGCCCTCGTCGCAATGGTGGTCGCCCTTCACCACGGCCTCAGCGGCCTCGACACGGGTCGGGGAGAGAGCACGGCTCTCTTCCTCGTGGAGGACAAGCTCGAAGAGCTCAGAAGCGTCGCGCTCGTCGATTGGGCCAGTGGCGCGCTTGCCCCGGGAACCACCGTCGAGTATTGCAAGGTGTCGGGCGGCTGCTCGCCGAATCCCGCGCCGGGCTCGTTTCGACGAACGACAACGGTGCACGCCGGCAGTGAGGCACCATGCTCGGTTTCCTGCAAGATCGTGAGCGTCTCGGTTGTCTATCGGCCGGTGACGGCGCTCGGACAGCTCGATCAAGAGCGCCGCGTCGACGTGCACACCATGTTCGCGGCACGCATGTGAGCCGCCACCGGCCTCGACACGGTGCGCTGCTTGCGAACTGCCGCGGCGCTGTCCTCGTGCTCGCGCTGATCGTCCTCGTCGGCGTTTCCGTGATGACGCTCGCGCTTCTCTCGATCGCTCGCCTCGAGCCGCTGATCTCACGCAATCACGTCGATCTGGTACGGGCCCGCTACCTGGCCGAGGCGGGCATCGAGCATGCGTTCGACGTGCTTGCTCGCAACGCCGGCACGTGGAGCCAATATCTACCGGGCGCGACGTGCGCCACGGGGGCGTTGCTGGCCGACGCCACGGTGCCGCACGCTCCCAGCGACGGCCACTTCGCCGTTTCACTCCGCAACGACTGCGCCCCGGGCGACGAACGACTCACCGGAGCCCCCCTCGACGGCGCCGGAAACGCGACGCACGACGCGAACGGTACGATCCTCGCGATCTCGGTGGGAATCGTCGGCCGCACGACGCAAACGGTGACCGCTGCGATTTCCGACGATCATCGCCTTCGCGAGTCTGGCCAGAGTGTCCCGAGGAGCGCGGTCAAGGCTTACAACTGGGCAGATCGCTGACGGCGTGACGCGAAGGCACTCTGAGGTCTCCGAGACAGGCGAAAAACGGCGCTCGACATACGACCCCTAGGAGGGGTACGATGAGCCGGCCACCGGCCATGGTAGGTGTAAATTAGTGATCGGGTGGCCAGCAGCACCCATATTATTGAGGAACATGAAAAACCCATTCGCGGGGCTGCTGCGCAAGACCCCTGAAATACTGGGGCTTGACATCGGATCCAGTGCAGTCAAGGCCATCCAGTTGAAGCCGTCCGGACGAAGCTATCGGCTGACGGCCCTCGGGGTGGCGCCGCTCGGTCCGGACGCGATCGTGGACGGGACGATCAAGAACGCCCCTGCCGTGGTGGAGGCCATCCGCCGAGCGGTACCGAGAGGCGAATCCAGAGGGCGCGACGCCGTCCTCGCGGTCTGCGGCCGGGAGCTGATCATCAAGAAGGTGCAGATCCCGCACGTCGACCGCGACGAGCTCGCCGGTGCCGTCGAGCTCGAAGCCGAGCACCACATTCCCTTCGCGATCGACGAAGTCTTTCTCGACTATCACGATGTCGGCGAGCGCGACGGCATGATGGACCTGATCCTGGTTGCGGTGAAAAAAACGAAAGTCAACGAGTACGCGGCGGTCGTGGAGGAGGCTGGCCTCGTGCCGGCGGTCGTCGACGTCGACAGCTTCGCGCTCGGCAACCAGTTCGAGGTCAATTTCCCCGATGATTCGCGCGAGGCGGTCGCGCTGATCGATATCGGTGCCTCCATCATGAAGACAAACGTCGTGCGCGGCGGGTCGACCATCTTCGCGCGCGACATTCCTTTCGGCGGCAACAACTATACCCAGGCGATCTCCCAGCAGCTTCGCATCCCGTTCGAGCAGGCGGAGTCCGCAAAGCTCGGTCGCGACGTCGGCGTGAGCTGGGAGTCGATCGTGCCCGCTCTCGAAGCGGTGTCGCGCGAGCTTACGCTCGAGGTGCAGCGGACATTCGACTACTTCGCGTCGACCGCGGAGCCGGAGCGAATCGTCAAGATCGTCCTGGCCGGCGGGTGCGCGCAGCTCCCCGGCCTCAACGACTACCTTTCGTCGAACTGGGGGATCCCGGTCGAGCTGGCGAAGCCGTTTCAGCGCATCGATGTAGATCCCGCGCTGGCGGAGGACGTGAGCGCGTCCGGGCCAGCGCTGGCAGTGGCCGTCGGCCTTGCCTTGCGGCGGCCGGGAGACAAAGGGCAATGATCCGGATCAACCTCGCCCCCGAGCGGTCGCGCCGGCGCCGACGCGTCGGGCTCGGTCTCAACATCTCGTTGCCCGCATTCAATCTCGCCTGGCTTTTCGGCATCGTCTATCTCGCCGCGGTTCTCGGAGTCGGTGGCTACTGGTGGATGCTCAAGCTTAGCGAGAGCCGGCTGCGAACCGAGATCGACGCGGCCAAGCGTGAGATCGCGGTCCTGAAGGTCCAGATCGGTCAGGAAAACAAGACCAAGGAGATGGCGGCCGAGCTTCGCAAGCGGATCGCGATCATCGAGGAGCTGACGAAGAACCAGGCCCGCTCCATCCGGCTCGTCGATACCTTCGCGACTGCGGTGCCACCGGATCTCTGGATCACAGCGATGGAAGAGAAAAACGCGGCGCTGAAGATTTCCGGCGCTGCGGTCTCGACCGTCGCCGTCTCCAACTTCATGACGAATCTCCGCAGCTCCGGAAAATTCAAGGACGTCGACATCGTCGTGTCCCGACAGGACCTCGCCCGAGCCACGCCGCAGGTCACCTTCGAGGTGACCTGCAGGTTTGAGGGCTAACCTCGATGGCACTACCGGCCTTCTTCAATCCGATCGTCAACGCGCCGACCCCGCAGAAGCTCGTCGCGGGCGTCATGGGGTTGTTGATCCTCGTCGGTGTCGCCTACGTGGCTCTTCTGCAGCCGCAGATCACCGTCGTCGATCAGCTGCGCCCCGAGCTCGCCACACTCCAGCGCGAGGTCGCACAGAACCGCACGATCCTGGCCGACCTCATGAAATTCCGCCGTGAAGTCGCCGAGCTGGAAGCGCGGCTGAGCACTCTGAAGGATCGTCTGCCGTCCGAGCGCGAGATGCCGACACTCTATCGCACGCTCTCCGATGCGGCCGCGGCCTCGGGCCTGGGCATGTCGCTGTTCCAGCCTCGGCCGGTGACGACGCACGAGGTCTACACGGAGATCCCGATCAGCGTCACCGGTGAGGCGGGCTATCACCAGGTCGGCGAGTTCCTCGAAAAGGTGGCCCGCTTTCCCAGGGTGGTGACGGTGACCGAAATGAAGATGACCACCGGGCCGCGGGCACGCGTGCCGGTGAAGACAGATCTCGTACTCGCGACGTACATGTATCGACCGATTGGCGCGCCGCCGCCGCCGAAGCCTGCGGGGGCGAAATGAGCAGGCGCGGGCCAGCGATCGAAGGGGTATTGATGCTGGGCGTCATCGGCGTGTTGGCCTCGTGCGGCACTCCGCCCGCGCCACCGCCGGTCGCCGTGACGCCGATTCCGCCGCGACCTGTTGCAGCCGTACGGCCGGCACCCGTCACACCGCCCGACCTGAATCCCCTCGAAGGCAGCGGCGACATTCCGAAATACGAGGCCAGTGGACGGCGCGATCCGTTCGAGGTGTACCAGGTTCGCGGTGGGCCGGACGGCCTCACCATTGCCTCCACGCGGCTGACCGGCATCGTGCGGAACTCCGGCTCCGCGCTCGCGCTCCTCGAGGCACCGGACGGCATCGGGTACATCCTTCGGCCCGGCGACACCCTCGGGGATGGGAAGCTGATGGACATCGGCCTGGACAACGTGGTCTTCGCGGTGGTGGCGAAGCCCGGCGCTCCGACCACTCGGGTCGTACTGAGGCTGCTGGCCAACTAGATCAGGGGGAGACGCGTGACGCAATCCGTGAGGAGAGCCTTCGCCGTCGCGATGTTGCTCCTGCTGCCGGTCGGGCAGCCAGCTACCGCCCAGAGCGGACAGGCCACCCGACTCAGCAACATCAGGGTGACGACGCAGGAAGACACGGCGACGATCTTCGTGAAGACGTCGGCGCCGCCGAAATACCAGGCGGATCTCATCGATTCCCCGACGCGCCTGGTGATCGATTTCGAGGACACCGAGTACGCCTGGCGAAAGACGCCGCTTGCTGTGTCGCCGGCGCCTCTCAAGCTCGTCCGCGGCAGCCAATACAAGAAAGACACCGCGCGCGTGGTCGTAGAGTTCACCCGCAAGGTCGGCTATGCGATCCGCGAAGACGACAACGGTCTGTCGATCGTCATCCCGACCGGCGCGTCCGCGGCCACGACCGGGAAGGCGGATGCGTCGGCGACCGCACCGAACACGCCGGCCAAGCCGGACACGAGCGCGATTGTCGCCGAAGAGAAACCCGCCGCTGTCGACGCGAGCCCCGCCGATGCCAAGCCGAGCGATGCGAAGGCGGCCGAGGTGAAGGTCGCCGAGGCAAAGCCGGTCGACGTGAAAACGGACACGAAGCCGGCGGACGCGCCAAAGCCGGTCATGAGCACGATCGCGACGCCCGTGCCGCGCATCAAGGTCGTCCAGGCGCCTCGTACGAGCGCGCCGCCCAGCGCAGCTGCACAGCCGGCGCCGGTGGCCGTCGCGCAGGTACCGGCCGGGAACCATCGGTTGATCTCGCTCGACTTCAAAGACGCCGACGTCGTCAATCTGCTTCGCATCCTGGCCGCGGAGAGCGGACGCAACATCGTCATCGGTGACGACGTGCGCGGGAAGATGTCCATCTCGCTCCGGAATGTGCCGTGGACGGTCGCCCTCGACACGGTGATGGAGGCCCGCGGCCTGGTGAAGACCGAGCGCGAGAACGTCATCCGCATCGTGTCGGCGGAGCAGCTCACGAAGGAGCGCGAAGCGCGGGCCCGCGTCGAGGAGGCCAAGCTCAAGGCCGAGGCCGACGTGCGGACCAAGATGGCGGAAGCGCTGGTGAAGGAGCAAGAGGCACAGGCGAAGAAGTTCGCCGCTGAGATGGCGGCGGCCGAGGCCGTAGCGCGCGGCCCGCTCAAGGAGGAGACGATCCGCCTGTCCTACGCCGATCCCGAAGACGTAGCGAAGACCTTGCAGGGCATCCTCGGCATTCCGGAAGGCGGCATGCCGGCGCCGGGTACGCCCGGCGGGCCGCCGTTGATCCCTGCACCACCGTTCTCGCAGCTCTACGGCCCCGACGCGGGCAAAGCAGCGGTGGTGCCGCCCGCCCTGACGCCCAATGCCGACGTGCTGTCGAAGGGCATCACGATCCGCGCGCACAAGCCGACGAACTCGATCTTCATCCGCCACTATGCGAACGACCTCGAGCGGATCAAGAAGCTGATCCGCGAGAATCTCGACATCCCGCTGCCTCAGGTGAAGATCGAAGCGCGAATGGAAGTCCTCGACCGGCGCGACCTGTTCGCGATCGGCGTGCAGTGGGGCGGCGGCGGTGTGCTGGCCCAGAATTCGCAGGGCACTCTCGTTGGCCGCGGACTGACCTCATCTTTCAGCAACTCGTCCTTGCTGCCCGGTATCCAACCCAGCAACCTCGGAACGCCACCGAACCCGAACCTCTCGCTGACGAACGGAATCCCGGTAAGCGCCACGACAGGTCTCGCGAGCGGCGGTAACATCGTCAACATCCCGATCGGGGACGTGCTCGCCGGCGCCACGGGTGCGGGGGGTATCGCCTTCGGTATCATAGGGAGTCGGCTCAATCTGGACCTGGCGCTCGAAGCGCTCCGGTCCCAGTCGAAGACGCGGACCCTGGCTCGACCGGAAATCGTCACGGTCGAGAACAACAAGGCGATCATGTCGCTCGGTGAAGAGATTCCGTACGCGACGGTGAGCTCGGCCGGGACGCAGATTCAGTTCAAGGAGGCGGTGTTGCGCCTCGAGGTGACACCGACTGTCATCCGCGAGGGCGACCAGAACAAGATCAAGATGGTCGTGATCGTCGAGAATAACTCCCGCGGTGACGTGGTCAACTTCGGCTCCAGCCTTGGTAGCCCTCCCGCGATCAACAAGAAGCGCGCGGAGACGCAAGTCCTGATCAAGGAGGGTGAGCGGCTCGTCATCGGCGGCGTCACCAACGCCACGTTCATCGAAACCGAGCGGAAGATTCCTATGTTCGGGGACATCCCGATCCTCGGCTGGCTGTTCAAGGCCCGCTCCAACGACGACAAGAGCAGCGAGCTCGTCGTCTTCATCACACCGTCGCTGCTGCGCACGTCGGGGGCGGCCCGTACCTCGTCCGCGCTGCCGGTGCGTTAACCGCGGCGCGCAGCATGGGCGGTGTCTTTCGCTTCCTCACCGCGGGTGAGTCCCACGGTGAGGCGCTCACCGCCGTCGTCGACGGCGTCCCCGCCGGCCTCCCGCTGACCGAGGCCGACATCGACGCGGATCTCGCACGTCGTCAGCGCGGCTACGGGCGTGGCGGCCGCATGAAGATTGAGCGCGACCGGGTGCACATCGTCTCCGGCGTGCGCTGGGGGGCAACACTCGGCTCGCCGATCACACTCACCATCGCCAACCGCGACTGGGAGAACTGGAAGTCGACCATGGGTGTGGCCGCGCCCGAGGAAGGCGTCGCCCGCAAAGAGGTGACGCGTCCGCGGCCGGGGCACGCCGATCTTGCCGGCGCCATGAAGTACGGACATCGCGACGTCAGGAACGTCCTCGAGCGCTCGAGCGCGCGCGAAACGACGGCGCGGGTGGCCGTCGCCGGGGTCGCCCGGCGGCTGCTCGCCGAGTTCGGGATCACCATCCTGAGCCACGTGACGGAGATCGGCGGTGTGCGCATCGGCGATCTTGACCTCCCGTGGGAGGAAGTTCAGCGGCGGGCAGAAGTCTCCGAGGTGCGCTGCGCGGATCCGACCACCGAGAAGGCCATTATCGCGGCCATCGATGCGGCGAAGGAAAAGGGCGACACGCTCGGCGGCGTATTCGAGACAGTCGCGCTCGGTTGCCCCGTCGGTCTCGGCTCCTACGTGCAGTGGGATCGACGCCTCGACGGCCGGCTGGCCCAGGCGTTCTGCTCGATCCAGGCCATCAAGGGCTGCGAATTCGGCCTCGGCTTCGAGACCGCCCGCCGGCCCGGCTCGGGTGTGCATGACGAGATCGTGTTCGAGGCGGGCCACGGCTTCAATCGCTCGTCCAACAACGCCGGCGGTCTCGAAGGCGGTGTCACCAACGGCCAGCCGGTGATCGTCCGCGCCGCCATGAAACCGCTGTCGACGCTGCGCACCCCGCTGAAGTCTGTCGACCTTGCCACGAAGGAAGCGGTGGAGGCCGTCGTGGAGCGTAGTGACGTCTGTGCGGTGCCCGCGGCCGGAATCGTCGGCGAGGCGATGATGGCGCTTGTGCTTGCCGATGCGTTTCTCGAGAAGTTCGGCGGCGACGGCCTCGACGAAGTCCGTCGCAACTATCGCGCCTATCAGGACAGCCTGCGCAGCTGGTAGCAGGCGTGGCCTGTCGTCCATGATCATTCCGGTCAACCTCGGTCCGCACTCGTACAAAATCGTCGTCGACCCCGGCATCCTCGCCGCTACGGGACCCCGGCTGCGGGAGCTGCGCGTGGGCTCGCGAGCCGTCGTGGTCAGCGATTCCGCCGTGCTTCGCTTGCACGGGGCACCGGTGACGAAGAGCCTCGAGGCCTCGGGTTTTGCGGTCACGATCGTCGAGGTGCCGGAGGGCGAAGCGGCGAAGACACTGCGCGTAGCCGAGCACTGCTGGGAGCAGCTCCTGCAGGCGGGGATCGATCGAAGCTCGACGGTCCTCGCCCTGGGCGGCGGCGCCATCGGTGACCTTGCCGGCTTCGTGGCTGCTTCCTACATGCGCGGGGTGAATTTCGTGCAGCTGCCGACGACCGTCCTGGCGCAGGTGGACGCTTCCATCGGCGGCAAGACGGCCATCGATCACCCGAAGGCCAAGAATCTCATCGGCGCCTTCCATCAGCCCCGCCTCGTCCTCGTCGATCCGGCCGTCGTCCAGAGCCTGCCCGATCGCGAGTTCCGCTCGGGTCTGGCGGAGATCGTGAAGCACGGGATCGTCCTGGACGGCGCGTACCTCGACGACGTCGAGCGCTCCGCGGCGCTGTTGCTCCGCCGCGACGTCGACACGCTCGCCCGCATCATCGCCGGTTCGTGCCGTCTGAAGGCCAGCGTCATCGAGCAGGACCCCGAGGAACAGGGCGAGCTCCGGTACGCGCTGAACGCGGGCCATACGATCGGCCACGCGCTGGAGGCCGTGAGCGGTTTCGCGCGGTGGACACATGGCGAGGCGGTGGCACTGGGATTGGTTGCCGAAGCGCATCTCGCCGAGGCGCTCGGCGTCGCCGCGGCCGCGACCACGCGGAGACAGGAGGCCGTCCTCAGCGCCGTCGGCTTGCCGGTCCGCGCCGGTGATATCGACGTCGACGCTGTTCTTCAGTCGATCACGCACGACAAGAAATCGCGGGACGGACGTGTCCCGTTCGTGCTGGCGCCGACGATCGGCGCCTTCCGTGTGGTCTACGACACACCCGTCGAGCAGGTCCGGCTCGCGGTGGCGATCCTCGCGCGCCCGGAGACGCGTTGACAACGGAAGCGACCGCTCCGTATAACAGAGCCGCGATGCCGGCGGACGATGTCGCGCTCGCAGCCACCATCCGCCGGCAGGAAGAGCGCCTGGCGAAGGATCCGACGTCGCTGGCGTTCGCCCAGCTCGCCGATCTGTACCGCAAAGCGGGCCGTCCCGCTGATGCAATCGCCACCTGTCGCTCGGGGCTGCAGCGCTATCCGCACTACACGACAGCACGCCTCATCCTGGCCAAGACGCTGTTGACGGAAAACGATCCGGCAGCAGCCCTCGCAGAGATCGAGGCCATTCTCCAGGTGAGCCCTAAGGACGTACAATGTCATCGGCTCGCCGCCGAAGCGCACCGGCGGATGGGGCGCGTTGATGCTGCCGTCCAGTCGCTGGAGAGCGCGGTGGCGGTCGACCCCGGGGATCGCGAGTCCCGGGCGCTGCTCACGGTGCTGAGAGCGGACGCCAGCGTCGGGGAGGCGGCCGGCGTGGCGCGATTGCTGGCCGATGACACGTTCGTCACCCCGGCCTTTGGCGCCCTGTGCCTGGAGCAGGGCCTGGCGGAGGAAGCGGCCATGGTCTTCACACGCCTGCTGCGGCAGGATCCTGAGAACACCGACACGCGGGAGCGCCTGGAGCTGGCGTTGCGCGCGCGATCACGACGGAAAGGCTGAGAACGCTTCATGGTGGTATCAACCGCGGAATTCAAGAAGGGATTGCGGATCGTCTTCGACGGGCAGCCGTACGCGATCGTCGATTTCCAGCACGTCAAGCCGGGCAAGGGCGGCGCGTTCGTCCGCACGAAGCTCAAACACATGCGGCTCGGCAAGGTTATCGACAACACCTTTCGATCGGGTGAGAAGGTCGAGCTCGTCGAGTACGACGAGAAGCATATGCAGTTTCTCTACAAGGACGACCGCTTCCACTTCATGGACACGGAGTCCTACGAGCAGGTCTCCTTATCGGCGGAGGAAGTCGGTGAGGCGCGCGAATATCTCAAGGAGAACACGGAGGTGGACGTGCTGTACATCGACGGCGCGCCGTCGACCGTCGAGCTGCCGAATTTCGTCGAGCTCGCCATCGCCCACACGGATCCGGGCGTGCGCGGCGACACAGCGCAGGGTGGCACGAAGCCGGCGACGCTGGAGACGGGCGCCGTCGTACAGGTGCCGCTGTTCCTCAACGAGGGCGATGTCGTGAAGGTCGACACGCGAACGGGCGAGTATCTGGGCCGCGTGGCGGCAGCCGGCTGATGGCGACGAAGTCTTCACCGCCTCGCCCCGCTGCGCCGTCCGACGAGCGACTGCTCGACCTTGCGCGGCGTCTGGCCGCCGTCGTCAACGAGCTCGGCCTGTCGGAGATCGAGGTCGAATCCGCGGGGCTGAAGCTGCGGGTTCAGCGCGCGAGCGCAGGGCCCACACCGGCATCCGCGGTCGCCCTCCCCACCATGCCCCCGGCGACGGCCGAGCATCCCGTCGTCGCTGACGCAACGCCGTTGACCGCGTCCATCGGCATCGAGGCTCCGATGGTCGGTACGTTCTACCGCGCCTCGTCGCCGACGGCGGAGCCGTACGTGCGCGAAGGCGACCTGGTGAAGGAAGGCCAGATCCTCTGCATCATCGAAGCGATGAAGCTGATGAACGAGATCGAGTCGAAGTCAGCCGGGCGCGTCGTGAAGATCCTCGTCGAAAACGGTCAGCCCGTGGAGTACGGCCAACCGCTCTTCCTGCTCGAGCCGCAGCGCTGAGGGCGCCGTGCCGACGTCCACGCTTCGCCGGCTGCGCGTGAGCGGCCGAGCCCGCTGATGTTCCACAAGATCCTCATCGCCAATCGCGGAGAGATCGCCCTGCGCATCATCCGCACGTGCCGCGAGATGGGCATCCGCACCGTCATCGCCCACTCCAAAGCCGATGCCGACTCCCTGCCCGTCCGCATGGCCGACGAATCGATCTGCGTGGGCCCGAACGACGCGCGCTCGAGCTATCTGAACATGCCGGCCATCATCTCCGCGGCCGTCGTCACCGACAGCGAGGCGATTCATCCCGGCTATGGCTTCCTCGCCGAGAACCCTGCCTTCGCCGAGATCTGTCGCTCGTGCGGTCTGAACTTCATCGGGCCGAGCCCGGAGGCCATCCGTCTCATGGGCGACAAAGCACAGGCGCGTGTGATCGCCAAGCAGGCGGGCGTGCCGGTGGTGCCCGGCAGCGAGCATCCGTTGAAGGACGAGGCGGAGGCGCTGGAGCTGGCGGACGCGGCCGGCTACCCGGTCATGTTCAAGGCGTCGGCCGGGGGCGGTGGGCGCGGCATGCGGATCGTGCGGTCGCACGAGGAAGCGGCGCAGGCGTTCGCAGCCTGCCAGGCCGAAGCCGGCGCCGCTTTCGGGTCGTCGGAGATCTACTGCGAGAAGTACGTCGAGCACGCGCGGCACGTCGAGGTCCAGGTCCTCGGTGATCGCAACGGCATGCGCGTACACCTGGGCGAACGCGACTGCTCGGTCCAACGGCGGCATCAGAAGCTGATCGAGGAGTCACCCGCACCGTCGCTGGCGCCGGAGACCCGCGCGGGGCTGCACAAGGCGGGACTGCTCGCCGCCGCCGCTGTGAACTACTTCAGCGCGGGCACCGTGGAATTCCTCGTCGATGGCGATGGTCACTTCTACTTCATCGAGATGAACACGCGGATCCAGGTCGAGCACCCCGTCACCGAGATGATCACCGGCATCGACCTGATCCGCGAGCAGATCCGCATCGCCGCCGGCGAGCCGCTCGGCTACCGCCAGGACGCCGTGCGGTTCGAGGGGCATGCGATCGAGTGCCGCGTCAACGCCGAGGATCCCGTGACGTTTACACCGAGCGCGGGACGGGTCACCGGATGGGTGCCGCCGGGAGGCTATGGTGTTCGCGTCGACAGCCATCTGATGGCGCCCTATGCCGTGCCGCCGTTCTACGATTCGCTGCTGGGCAAGATCATCGTCCACGCGCGGACCCGGGACGAGGCGGTGGCGCGGATGCGCCGGGCGCTGACGGAGACGGTGGTCGAGGGCGTGAAGACGACCATTCCCTTCCATCTCCGACTCCTGACGCATCCGGCGTTTCTGGAGGGCCGATTCACCAGCGCTGACTCGACGCGCCTCGCCGGTTGATGGATCCGAGCCTGTACGTGGTCCTCGACCGCGTGGCGGCGCGCGGTCGGAGCCTCGACGAGTTGCTCGCCGCCGTCATCGATGGCGGCTGCCGCATGGTGCAGCTCCGCGAGAAGGAATGGCCATCGGGTCGCATCCTGCCGCTGGCCGAGCGACTGCTCGCGCGCGCACGCCGGGCCGGCGTCACCTTCGTGGTCAACGACCGCGTCGACCTGGCGCTGGCGGTCGGCGCCGACGGCGTACACCTCGGCCAGGACGACCTGCCCGCTCGGCTCGCGCGTCCCTTGCTTCGCCCCGGGATGCTCCTCGGGATCTCCACCCACGACGTCGCCCAGGCGCATGCCGCGCGCGACGCCGGCGCCGATTACGTGGCGGTCGGTTCGATGTTCGCGACCACGACGAAGGCCGACTTCCAGCTGGTGGGGCCCGCACTGGTGCGGAAACTTCGGCCGGACATCCGAGTTGCCCTGGTGGGGATCGGCGGAATCACCCACGACAATGTCGCCGACGTCATCCGGGCGGGCGCCGACGGCGTCGCGGTCATCTCCGCCGTCTGCGGAGCGCCGGATCCAGCAGCCGCCGCGCGGCGATTCCTCGAGATCATCCGGGACGCCCGGCCGTCTTGACCATGGAAGCGCGGTCGCTATAATGGCGGCGCGCAACTCCTCGATTCAACACGCCAAGGGAGGGAGCACCTCATGAAAGCGACTGTCACCCGCAGCGTCCTCACCGTGTGCGCGACGCTGGCCATCGCTCTCTTGCCGTTCGGCTCGGGGCCGGACGCCCAGGGCAAGGGGACGATCAAGATCGCGACGCAGAGCCCGCTGAGCGGCGGCCAGGCGGCGCTCGGTGAGGGAATCAAGCTCGGTACGCAGCTCGCGGTCGAGAAGTACAAGGGCCCGCTCGAGAAGATGGGCTTCAAGGTCGACGTCGTGCCGTTCGACGATCAGGCCAAGCCCGATGTCGGCGTGGCCAACGCGCGGAACATGATCGCCGACAAGGACATCGTGGCCGTCATCGGTCACCTGAATTCCGGTGTCGCCATCCCCTCCTCGGACGTCTACAAGGAAGTCTCGTTGGCCATGATCTCCCCCGCCAACACGAACCCCACGGTCACCGATCGCAACTATCCCAATGTCAATCGTGTCTGCGGACGTGACGACGTCCAGGGTGTGGTCGGCTCCGAGTTCGCGGCGGGACAGAAGACGAAGTCGGTCTACATCGTCCACGACAAGACGACCTATGGCCAGGGCGTAGCCGAGTTCTTCCGCGACGACGCGAAGAAGAAGGGCATCGAGGTGCTCGGCTTCGAAGGTACCGAGGAGAAGTCCAATTTCGACCCGATCCTGACGCCGATTCGCGCCAAGAATCCCGCCCTCGTGTACTTCGGCGGCATCTATGACCAGGGAGCGCCGTTCTTCAAGCAGGCGCGCGAGAAAGGTCTGAAGTCGAAGTTCATGGGACCGGACGGCATGGACTCGTCCGACCTGACGAAGATCGCGGGCAAGGCGGTCGTGGGCATGTACTACACGTCCGCCGCCGGCCCGGCGTCGGCACTGCCGAAGGCCAAGGGCTTCGTCGAGGAGTACAAGAAGAAGTTCGGAAAGAACCCCGAGCCGTACGCGGCCGAGGCGTACGACGCGGCCGCCATCGCCCTCAAGGCCCTCGAGGCCGCTGCCAAAGGCGGCAAGGCTCCCTCCCGTGAGGCCGTGGCCGCCGAGATCCGCAAAGTCAAGTACAGCGGCATTACCGGCGACATCGAGTTCGACGGCAAGGGGGACCGCAAGAAAGCCAACTACTTCGTCCTGGAAGTCGCCAGCGACAACCCGGAGAAGTGGGGGGACAACAAGATCGTCAAGCAACTCACGATCGCCGCGCCCGCCGCCAAAAAGTAGCGAGGCGCCGACGGCGGAGTCCACCGAGGCTCCGCCGTCGCGCGCGCGCCGGCCCGCATGGATCTCCAGCTCCTCGTCGCCATCTTTCCGCAGGTCCTCCTCGACGGCATCATCCTCGGCTTCATGTATGCGTTGATCGCGCTCGGCTACACGATGGTGTACGGCGTGCTCGAGTTCATCAACTTCGCTCACTCCGAGATCTTCATCTTCGGCGCCTTCGTCGGCGTCGAGCTGCTGCTCGGGCTGAAGACGGCGGGGCTGCTCGAGGCATGGCCGTGGCCGCTGCTCCTGCTCGGCGTGCTGCTGGCCGGCATGATGGCGAGCGGGGCGCTCGCGGTCACCATCGAGCGTGTGGCGTACCGTCCGCTGCGCGGCGCGCCGCGGCTCATTCCGCTCATCTCGGCCATCGGTATGTCGTTCTTCCTGCAAGACGTCATCCGACTGTTCGAGTCGCTGTGGCGAAACGCGTTCAACCTCGTCTACCCATCGATGGATCCGCTCAACCACCGCTTCGAGCTCACGGAGACGATCGACATCTCGATGAAGTCGGTGGTGGTCATCGTGGCCGCGCTGCTGATGCTGTGGGCGTTGCACGTGATCGTGAACCGCACCAAGATCGGCACCGCCATCCGCGCGGTGGCCGAAGATCAAGCAGCCGCAAGCTTGATGGGTATCAACGTGAACCGGATCATCTCGCTCACATTCCTGATCGGTGGCGCCATGGGCGGCGCCGCCGGCGTGCTGTTCGGCGTGCAGTACAGCCTCATCAATCCGTACACGGGCTTCATTCCCGGCCTGAAGGCGTTCACGGCGGCGGTCCTCGGCGGTATCGGCAACATCCCGGGCGCAATGCTCGGCGGCATCGTGCTCGGTCTCCTCGAGGCATTCGCGGCCTCGTACATGTCGTTGCTGACGGGCGGGGCCTTCGGCGCCGAGTACAAGGACATCTTCGCGTTCTCGGTTCTGATCCTGATCCTGATCTTCCGACCCAAGGGCCTGCTCGGCGAGGTCGTGCGGGAGCGCGCGTGATCCACGGCGCGGCGGCGGTGGCATTCGTGGCGCTGTCGGGAGCCGGCGTCGCGCTGTTTCCACGGTCGATCCTCGTATTCCTCCTCTTCCAGTCGAGCCTCGTGTTCGTGTACCTGGCCAGGATTCCGACCTGGCTGCGACTCGCCCTCCTCACGATTGCCCTCGGCGTGATGATGCCGGCCATCGGCACCTATAATGGCTATTACCTCGAAGTGGCCACGCAGGTCGGGATCTTCGTGGCGCTGGCGCTCGGGCTCAACATCGTGGTGGGTCTGGCGGGGCTGCTCGACCTCGGATACGTGGCCTTCTTCGCGGTCGGCGCTTACTCGTGGGCGATCTTCGGGTCTCCGCACGGCAACGTCCTGTTCGGCATCGACGTGTTTCCGCTCTCCGCCTGGTGGTTCTACGCGTTTCTCTTCATCGGCCTCGGTGTAGCGGCATTCACCGGCGTGGTGCTCGGCCTGCCGGTGCTGCGGATGCGCGGCGACTATCTCGCCATCGTGACCCTCGGCTTCGGCGAGGTGATCCGCGTGCTCGCCAACAACCTGGACAAGCCGATCAACGTGACCAACGGGCCGAAAGGCATCACGCCGATCGGACGGCCGCCGCTGCCGCCCGACGTCTCCTACGCCATCGGCTTTTATTTCCTCGTCCTGCTCATCGTGCTCGCGGTCATCCTGGTGAACCGGCGGCTGGAGGATTCACACATCGGCCGCGCGTGGGAGGCGATGCGCGAGGACGAGCTGGCGGCGCAGGCGATGGGCGTGCCGCTCGTGCGCGCCAAGCTGCTGGCCTTTGCCTGCGGCGCGTCGTTCGCCGGCGTGATGGGCGTGGTATTCGCCTCCAAGCAGATCTTCATCAATCCCGAGTCGTTCACCTTCCTCGAGTCGATCGGCGTGCTGGCCATGGTGATTCTCGGTGGCATGGGCTCGATTCCCGGCGCCATCATCGGGGCCACTGTGGTGACCGTGCTGAATCTTCAGGTCCTCAAGGGACTCTCGCTGTGGCTCAACGAGCTGAAGAACGCCGGGGTGACGGTGCTGGGCTACAACCTCGCCAACCTGCCGACCCAGCTCGAACCAGCGAAGTACGAGCGCATGATCTTCGGGATCATTCTCGTGCTGATGATGATCTTCCGCCCACAAGGCATTTTCCCCGCCCGCCGCCGCCAGCGCGAGCTCGGCAAGTGAGCCGACTGTTCGAGGCGCGCGGTGTCACCAAGCGGTTCGGCGGCCTCACGGCCGTGCACGACGTCAGCTTCGGCCTCGACGGCGGCATTGCGTCGATCATCGGGCCGAACGGCGCCGGAAAGACTACGCTGTTCAACGTGTTCACGGGGCTGTACGTGCCCGACGGCGGCGACGTGCTGTTCAAGGGCGAATCCCTCGTCGGTCGGCGACCGGACGAGATCACGGCGCTGGGGATTTGTCGCACGTTCCAAAACATCCGTCTGTTCGCCAACATGACGGCCGCCGAAAACGTGCTGGTGGGCATGCACGCTCGCGTACGCCTCGGCGTACGCGACGTGCTGACCCGGAACGCCCGCTTCCGAAGGGACGAGGGTCAGCTCTGGCGGCATGCCGGAGAGCTGCTGGACCGTGTGGGACTCCGCGCGAAGGCCAACGAGGTTGCCCGCAACCTGCCGTATGGCGATCAGCGGCGTCTCGAGCTGGCACGCGCGCTCGCATCGGAGCCGGCGCTGCTGCTGCTCGACGAGCCGACGGCCGGCATGACGCAAGGCGAGGCGGTGACCCTGATGGCGCTGCTGCGGCGGCTCGTCGCCGATCTCGCCGTCGCCATCATCCTGATCGAGCACAACATGCGCGTGGTGATGGAGGTGTCCGATCGCGTGGCGGTCCTGGACCACGGCGAGAAGATCGCCGAAGGGGCGCCGAGGGACGTCCAGAGCGATCCGCGGGTCATCGAGGCCTATCTCGGGCGCCGGGCGGCGGCGCGGGCGGGATCGTAGATGCTTCGACTCGACGGCCTCGACGTCTATTACGGCCAGATCCACGCGCTACGTGGCGTGGCGCTCGAGGTCCGCGAGCGAGAGATCGTGACCTTGCTCGGCAACAACGGCGCCGGCAAGAGCACCACGCTCAAGACCGTCTCGGGGCTGCTACGCCCGCGCCGTGGCAGCATCACCTTCGACGACACACCGTTGACCGGCGTGCCCGCCCACGACATCGTCGCGCGCGGCATCGCCCATGTGCCCGAGGGCCGGCGCATCTTCAATCGTCTGACCGTCCGCGAGAATCTCACGATGGGTGCGTACCTTCGCACCGACGACGGCGTGGCCGGCGACCTGGATCGAGTCTTCGATCTGTTTCCACGGCTGAAGGAACGCATCGCCCAGGTGGCCGGCACCCTGTCTGGAGGCGAACAGCAGATGCTGGCCATCGGGCGCGCCCTCATGGCCAATCCGCGACTGCTGTTGCTGGATGAGCCGAGCATGGGCCTGGCGCCGGTGCTCGTCGAGCAGATTTTCGCAACCATCGACTCGATCAACCGCCAGGGCACGACGATCCTGCTGGTCGAGCAGAATGCGGCCATGGCACTGTCCATCGCGCACCGAGGCTATGTCCTCGAAACGGGCAGCATCGTGTTGACCGGCCCCGCCGCGGAGCTGGCGGGTAACGTGGACGTGCGGCGCGCATACTTGGGAGAATGACGTCATGCGAAGCCACGGGCTCAGCTTCGAGGAGCACTCGATCGGCGCTGTCTACCGGACGCTCGGACGAACCGTTTCGGAGACGGACATCGTGACCTTCGTGAATCTCTGCGGCTTCAACGAGCCGCTGTTCTATGACATGGAGTACGTCAAGCAGGCCTCGGTCTTCGGGCGCCGTGTGGCGCCCGGCGCGCTGACGTTCGCCCTCTCCGAGGGCCTGGTCATGCAGACCGGGCTCATCCACGGGACCGGCATGGCGTGGCTCGGCGGCGACGTCCGAGTGTCGGCGCCGGTACTCGAAGGCGACACCATCCGCGTCGAGGCCGAGATCGTCGACAAGCGCGAGACGAAGAAGACCGACCGTGGCATCGTGACCTATCGTCACCGCGTCCTCAACCAGAAGGACGAGCTCGTGCTCGAGCTGACGATCCAGCGGATGATCCGTCGCAAGGGCGCCGTGTGAGCGACGTCGGTCGCATCGTTCAGATCAGCGTGTTGCCCGGCGGCGTGCCGAAGCTCGCCGTCGAGGCCGCGCGCGTCACCGTTGACGGCGTGGAGGGTGATGCGCATCGCAATCGGCAACGTCATGGCGGCCCCGACCGCGCCGTCTGTCTCTACTCGATGGACGCCATCCGGGCACTGTTCCTGCTCGAGGTGACGCGCTACACGACGCCGTGTCTCAACATCAAGGCGGCCTTCGTGCACGGCGAGTACGCGCGCGTCGCACAACACCGGCACCCCGGCTGGAGTCGCGTCTACACGCGCGTCCTTCGCGAGGGTATCGCCCGCGCCGGCGACGCGGCGACGCTCCTCCCCGCCTGACGTCAGCGCGGCCCGGGACTCTCCCTGATCTCCAGCACGAGCGCCTGCAGGACGAGCTGGAATCCGACGATGAACGGCAACACGCTCAGCATCACCGTCCCCGTCGACGCGAACCGGTTCAGCCGCCACGACTGGATCCAGGTGTATCCCCCGAGGACGATGCCGAAGACGATGAGGGGTAGCCCGGCCAGCATGAACAGCGCGATCGGCGAGAAATCGCGCAAGACGTACTTCCGGTAGAAGCGCGACCAGTAGCCGCGGACGAGGTGGAACGGGAACGACATCAGCACGCGGCCGACGCTCATCGAAGAACGCTCATCGCCATACCGTGACGGCATGGGGACGTCTGCCACCGCCACGTTGAAGACGTTCAGGTTGATGAGCATGTCGTTCTCGAAGAACCACCGGCGCGAGAGACGATCGAAGTCGAGCAGGCGGAGCACCGGTGACGCGATGGCGAGATAGCCGTTCTGCGGGTCGAACACGTGCCAGTATCCCGAGGCGAGCTTGGTGAGGAACGTCAGCGTGAAGTTGCCCATCAGGCGATGGCGTGGCATGACGGTGAGCTCTCGCGCGAAGAGAAAGCGGTTGCCTTTCGTGTAGCCACAGCGGCC
Source organism: Candidatus Methylomirabilota bacterium (assembly GCA_035605575.1). Lineage (GTDB taxonomy): Bacteria > Methylomirabilota > Methylomirabilia > Rokubacteriales > CSP1-6 > AR12. The sequence goes on along the minus strand of DASTCJ010000210.1, from coordinate 31,366 downwards.
GTCCACGATCGGATCGAGCAGACGCCCGAGCATGGCAGGATCCATCTGCCCGTCGCCATCCATCTTCACGACGATCCCGTCGCCGTCCACGAGGGCGTCGCGAAACCCCGTCACCATGGCCGCGCCCACGCCCTGGTTCACCGCGTGGCTCAGCACGCGCGCACGCGGGTCGGCCACGGCCCGCGCCGCGTCCCCGGTTCCATCCCCGCTGCCGTCGTCCACGACGGTGATCGCGTCGACGAAGTCGGGAACGGACTTCAGCACGGCCGCGATACGGTCCGCGACGTTGTAGGCTGGAATCACGACGTGCACGCGCGTGTCACGATACACGGGAGGCTCCTTGGGGCTTCCGCCCGCAGAACAGCATCGCCTCGGTGCGCGGCGGCCGCCGCCACGCCAGCTGTTCGACAGCGGCGAGCACGACGGCGGGCCCCATCAGCGCCGCCGCGGCGGCTCGACGCAGCAGCGCCACGACGCCCGCGGACGCGCGGTACGACACCGTCGTGGCCGCGGACGGCAACAGCGAGAGCACGAGCTCACCGGCCCGGTCGATGAGTGGCGCCGGCGCGCTGGTGACGTCGGCGAAGCCCGCCCGACGGAGGAGGCTCACCATGCCGTCGAACGACGGGATCGAGACGTGCCGGGGCGCCTCCGTCACCGCTCCCCAGCGCGCGCCGAGCCACCGCGCACACGCGCTGTCCACGACCGGGACGCCAGCGACGAGACACCCGCCCGGCCGCAACACGTCGAACACCCGCTGTACGAGCGCGGTCGGGTCGAGGATGTGCTCGAGCACATTGACGAGGATGACGGCATCGTAGCGCCCCGATTCGAGCGGCACCGACTCCACGCGACCTTCCTGAATCGGCAGACCGTAGCGCGCCCGCCCTCGAGCGGCGTCCGAGGCGGAAAGCTCGATACCCTCCACTTCGAAGCCGGCGTTTCGCAAGTGAACCAGGAGCATTCCCGAGCCGCAGCCGATCTCGAGCACCCGGCCGTGTCGAAATCCCGTGAGACGCCGGAAAATCGCCACTCGCCGCCGGTACGTCGGCGCGTAGAACAGATGCCACTCCAGTGCCGCGAGCACGGAGCGCAACGACGACCGCTCGCCGTCGGCGCCGCTGAACGTATAGCCCTCGGGGTAAAGCGCGGCCAGGGCCTCGGTGGACGGCGGTGATTCGAGGGTGGCCGAGCCGCACGCACGGCAGCGAAGAAACCGGTAGGCGCCCGGCGCCACGCCGAAGCGGTCGCGCACGTTCTCGTAGAGCATGCCGAGCTCGAGCGAAGCGCAGAGCAGGCAGCGCATCAGTCCTTCAGCGCCAGCTCGCGCAGGCCGAGACGATAGGGACGGATCATGTGCCGCCATTCCGCAGCCGTCAGGCGTCGGAGCGATCGGAGGCGGCGGCGCCGGGCCAGCATGCGCGGCACAAGGACGAGGGCGGCACCCCACGCACGGAGCAGCGTGGCAGCCACCGCCGGCGCTGACGTGGTGTCGGCGAGGCGAGCCGCCGCGCCGCGCCGTGTCAGCGTTCCCCAGCCCTGCACCGTGTACCGTGCCAGCGTGTACGGGATGCTCGCAATGATGGCGCTGGCCGGGAAGCACTTCAGGAGGACGAAGCAGCGATTGCGCTCGACGTGAAAAGCCTTGAACGTCGAGTACGGCCCGGCCGAGCGCGAATAGGCGTGATGGACGATCGCGGTTGGCACGTACCGACACGTCCAGCCGGCGAGGCGGCCGCGGAGGCCGAGGTCGGAGTCCTCACAGTACGCGAAGAAGTCCTCGTCGAAGAGTCCGATCTCGTCGAGCATCGCGCGGCGATAGAGCACCGCACACCCGCTCGGGATCAGCGCGTCCCCGGCGCGCGCATAGGCGTCACCGTCCAGCTCGAGACGCCCCCGGCCGCGCCCGATCCCGTCGGCCGAGATCAGCAAGCCGGCGCTGTCGATGAGCCCCCTGCCATCCAGCACCAGGATCTTGCAGGCACACATGCCGACGCGAGGGTCGGCCTCGGCAGCCCGGACCAGCTCACCCACCCAGTCGACGTCGGCCACGGCGTCGTTGTTCAGCAGCGCCACATAGGCGCCCTTGGCGGCGAGGATGGCGACATTGTTTCCAGCCGCGAAGCCGAGGTTCACGGGGCTCTCGATCAGTGTGATTCTGGCGCCGTATCGCGCGCGCAGCAGCTCGCGGGAGCCATCGGTGGAGCCGTTGTCGACCACGATGATCTCGAGCGCGGGCCACCGCTGATCGAGCAGAGACTCGAGACATGCTTGAATGCAGGCGACCCCGTTCCAGTTCACGACCACGGCAGACACGAGTGGCCGCTCCGTCGTCATGTCACCGTGCCGCCGCTGCGCGTCCCGCGAACCTCTGCCGCACCTGCCACGCCGCGTAGCTGCGCGGCTCGAGTTTCACGAACGCGTCGTACCGACGCCGCGCGCCAACCGCGTCGCCGCGCCGCTCCGCGAGGACGGCAAGCCCGTAATGCGCGGAGGCCAGCCGGGGGTCGAGCCTCAGCGCTGCCTGCTGCGCCGCCGCCGCCTCCTCGAACCGTCCGTTGAGCGCGTAGGCGTACGCGAGGCCGCTCTGCGAGCGCGCGTCGGTGGCGTCGAGCGCCAGCGCCGCCGTGAACTCCTGCACCGCCTCCGAGCCCTGTCGCTCACGCAGGAGCGCGTGTCCGCGCGCAGCGTGATCACGCGCCTGGGCGCGCCGCTGCGCTCCCGGGTAGGCGGCCATGACGTCCCGCACGGCGTCAGCGTCTCCCTGGCGGCGATACGCCTCCAGCAGCTGCGGGTAGACGTCGGCCAGAGCCGGATCGCGGCGTCGCGCGCGCTCGAGATACCGAATCGCAGCGCGGTTCCGGCCGGCGGCCAGCGCGACGACGCCGGCGTGGTACGACACCGTCGCGTCGTCGATTTCGGCCAGCAGTCGGTCGTAGACTACCAGTGCGCCGATGAAGTCGCCCTTGCCGCCGGCCGCGAGGGCCGCGCCTTGCAACGCCGAAATACGACCCGGGCCGTCATGGACAGAGGCGAAGCGCTCGAGCGCGATGTCCCATTGTCGCCGATGCAGTGCGAGGGCCCCGCTCAGCGTTCGGCCCAGCGCTGATCCAGTCTCACGCGCATTGCGCGCGATCTCTCCGGCGACGGCATCCGCGGGCGCTCCGGCCACGAGCGCGCGGGAGAGAGCCGCCGCGCCGTTGGCCGGACGAAGAAAGCGGTACTCGTCGCGTGCGGCGACCGCGGCCAGCGAGCCCGTCCGCCGCACATAGACGAGGGCGACGTCGTCCCAGTAGACGAGTGCCCATTCGCGCGAGTTGAGCGCGGCGTCCGCACCGGGCAGGACGTCATCGAGCGGCGCTCCGGTGAAGGTTGCGTAATCCATGACCGCCGCCTCGAAGCCGTAGGCGCGCTGCAACCGCGAAAGGTGCGCGGGATAGACGCGCGCGAAATGGATCTCTTCGATCAGATCGTGAGGGACCCAGCCGCGGCCGTCGATGATCGGCGCGCGCCGGGGAAAGTCACGCCAGGCGATGTAGCCACCGAAATGGAAGGCGTTGAAGACCGGCCCCTGCATTCCGATCCGATCGAGATACGCGAGCGCGCCCTCGGGAACCGCGCGCGCATCGACACCGATGCCGGGACTGCGCTCGGCCAGACGTAGCGGGGCGGCGTTCGCGACGGCCAGCACCACGCCAATCACCAGCCCGGCCGCGGCCGTCGCTGTGACGATCGTGACTGGCGTGTGCCAGCGCGCGTCGCGCAGACGCCCGACGGCATCCGACAGCCCACGGGCAATGAGCGGAGCGGCCACCAGTGGAAAGAGAAACACGAACCGCGCTCCCGACACCGCGAGCCATGCAAAGGGCGCCGCCAGAACCACTGGACCGATTGGCGCGCGACGAATGTTGAGCAGCAGCGCGATGAGGAGCAGCACGCCGAGCGCCAGCGCGATCGGGTGATCGGCGATACGCGGACGCTGCAGCTCGTTGATCTCCTGCGTGAACCACTCCGAGCCGGCGAGCCGGAACGGCAGCGTGACCGCGTCCCAGCCGTATGGATTCAGGAGCGAGGCAAGCAGCGCCAGGCCGCCGACGGCGCCGACGATCCGCAGCTGCGCGGGCGTCGGCGCGGTTTCGATCCGGCGGCGCCATCGAGCCAGGCCTCGGGCGGCGATGCCGCCGATGATCACCGCGGCGAACGGCCCGGCCGCAACCACCAGGCTCGGATGGACGTTGGCCCAGACGACAGCCATCGGCACGAGGAGGTACAGCGCGCGGCGGCGGCCGTCGACCATGAACGACTCGAGCGCGTAGACAGTGGCGGCAATGAACACCATCAGCGCCACGTCGGGCCGCTCGACGAAGCGATAGCGCATGGCGAGCAGCGCCGCCAGCACCACGGCCGTTGCGATGCTCGAGCGCACCACGTCGCGCTCATCTCCAACGCCCCACCGACCGAGCATTGCCGTGTGCCACAGGAGTACCGCCGCCACCGCAAGCAAGGCCGCCTTCAGCATCACCACGGCCGTGAGACCGCCAAGCGCATACGTCAGGTAGAGCACCACGCCGAAGAGCCATTCGGTGTTGTAGTACGGCATCGCTGCGCTCGGGAACGTGAACGGCTCATGAGGGGGAAAACCGCGGGCAGCGACGACGGCACGCCCGTGAGCGAGATGCGTCCACACGTCAGAGTCGGTGATCCGGCAGAGGCCGAGCAGGAAGCCGGCGCTGGCGACGACCACTGCGCCGAGCCGACGGCTTGTCAGCAGGCGAGAAGTCGGATCAGCCGCGGGGCGCGTCGCCGAGGGCGACGACGACCAGGGAGCCGCGGGCGGCGGTCGGTTGAACGCCTCGCCCATACGCCGCCACCTCTTGGACCAGCCAGCCGACACATGGCGTGGTCTCGTCGATCTGGCTACGCATGGCGGCCCACTCGGTGCGCGCGGCGTCGCCGAGCATCGCGTGACGGTCGGCGCTCTCGATCACGAGGACGAGCTTCGCAGGGCGGCCGTCGAGGCGTTTGACAGCGGTCAGCGTCGCATCCGCCGCGCCGTGCACGAGCGCATCGATGGATGGCGTGCCGTCGACGCACGTCACGTCCGTGTAGCCGAGGCCGGTCGAATACGGCGCCTCGACGCACGCCACGCTCACCAGCGGCGGTCGCTCACGGGTGCCGCCGTAGAGCACGGGCGTCGTCAGGATGCCGCATACGGTACGCATCTTAGGCCCCATGAAGTCGCGCCAGGAGTCGAGGAACAACTGAGCCGACTCTCCCGTCGCCGGACGCGCGAAGGCGATGCCGAGGCCGCGCGGATAGCGCGCGCGGAATGGCCAGCCGGACAGAATCAGCCGGGCGGCCGCCTTGCCAGCATCGGTGAGATCGCGTCCCGCGGTGGCCGCGACCCCGCTCGCGGCGCCGTCTGCGTTGGCCACGCAGGCGACGAGCGCGCCTTCCTTCATGGGGCCGTCATCCGTCAAAATCGCAGCGGTCGCTCCGCCGGCGAGCTGGATCGGTCCGAGCACGTTTCGCGCGTGCTGCCCTGCATCGGGGACCGGCGAGCCGGCCGTCACGATGAGGGCGAGGTCCGGAGTGGCTCCATGCAGCCGCGACGTGGCAATCGAGGCGGCGCGAGCGATGGCTTCCGGTCCAGAACAGCGCGAGGCGAGCCCGAGTCCGACCTCGAGTGTCGAGGGCATCGGACCGGCGAGTGCCGTAGTCATGGGGCCGGAGCCATGCAGCGCGAGTGCCAAAGCGCGACATGGTGAAAAACTGAGGATTTCTTCGATATTCGGCAGGGTCGGTGTCAACGCGACACCAAGGAACTGACGGGATTCGGCACCGTGAGGTGCCGCCGCTGCCTAGAGGACTCCGTACTCCTTCAGGCGGCGATAGATCGTGCGGCGCGAGATCCCGAGCGCCTTCGCGGCGGCTTCCTTGTCGTCCTTGAAGACGGCGAGCGCTTTGAGGATCAGCTCGCGTTCGACATCGCCGAGTGCGGGCACGCTATCCGGAGACGTCACCGGCGGCGCCGCCGCCGCCGCTTTGCTCAGCGTCGGCAGGTCGCTCAGCTGAATCTGCTCTCGAGCACCCATGGCATACGCCCGCTCGATCAGGTTCTCCAGCTCGCGAACGTTGCCGGGAAACGTGTAGGCCGTCAGGGCCGCCAGCGCATCGGGGGCGATCCCGCGGACCTCGCGATGGAACCGGCGGTTGAAGCGACGCAGGAAGTGGCTCACCAGCGCCTGGATGTCGTCGCGTCGCTCGCGGAGTGGCGGAAGCATGATTCGTACGACGTTCAGTCGGTAGAACAGGTCCTGGCGAAAGGAGCCCTCCGTCATGGCACGCTCAAGATCGCGGTTGGTGGCCGCGATCACGCGGACGTCCACCGGATAGGCCTTGGTGGAGCCGACGGGCCGGACCTGCATCTCCTGCAAGACGCGCAGGAGCTTCACCTGGAGCGCAGGCGATAGCTCGGCGATCTCGTCGAGGAAGATCGTGCCTTCGTCAGCGCCGCGGAAGAGGCCGAGCGCATCCGCCACGGCTCCGGAAAAGGCGCCGCGCACGTGGCCGAAGAACTCCGACTCGAGCAGATCCTGGGGAATCGCGCTGCAGTTGACGGGGATGAACGGCCGCTTGGCGCGCGAAGAGAGGCGATGAATGGCGGCCGCCACCAGCTCCTTGCCCGTGCCGCTCTCGCCCTCGATCAGCACCGGCGAGTCGGTCACGGCGACCTTGCCGATGATCTCCTTCACGCGCTCCATCGGCGCCGACGTCCCGATCAGCTCGTTCACCGTGAGCTCTTCGCCGAGCCGCGCCCGCAGCGTCGATACCTCGCCCCGAAGGAACTTCCGCTCCATCATCCGGGACATCAGATGTCGGAGCTCGTCGAGAATCAGTGGCTTCGACAGGTAGTCGTACGCGCCTTCCTTCAGCGCCTGGACGGCAGACGCGATGGTCGGATACCCGGTCATCATGACGACTTCGATCGATTCGTCCTGCTTCTTCACCTCACGCAGCAGCTCGAGGCCGCTCATGTCGGGCATGCGAATGTCCGTGATGAGGGCGTCGAAGAGCTCGGATTTCAGCATCCCGAGAGCGTCGGCCGCCGAAGCGGCCACGGCGACCTGATACCCCCACTGGCTCAGGGCTTCTTTCAGGAGGAGGAGAATGGATCGCTCGTCGTCGACGATCAGGACTTTCGCCGCATCCACTGTACTGCGACTCTAGCATGCAGAGGTGTCAAACTGACAAGTATTAGATGCACCTGCCCTATCACTGGCCTTGCCCCTCACCGACGTATATGTTAGCGTGGGCGTTGACTTTTTACGGAGGAGACCACATGGCCGATTCGACCGTCCACCTGACCGAGCAGAATTTCGATGAGACTCTTGCACAGGCCGACGGGCTGCTAATGGTCGACTTCTGGGCGGAGTGGTGTGGACCGTGTAAGGCGATCGCGCCAGTACTGGAAGAGCTCGCGCGGGACGCCGGCGGACGTCTTACACTCGCAAAGGTCAACGTGGACGAGAACCACGGGCTGGCGGCCCGCTACGGGATCCGGTCGATTCCGACCGTTTTGTTCGTGAAGGACGGAAAGGTCGTGGACCAAGTCGTCGGTGCCGTACCCCGCACAAAACTGAAGGAAAAGCTGGCCGCGCTGGGCGTCTAGCGCGCATCGCCGAGTCCGCGCATCAGCTCCGCCGGGATATCCATACCCTCGCTGTCGCCGACCCGGGACGACTTTCGTCGCCTCGCGGGACAGGGCAATCTTGTCCCAGTGTTCGCCGAGCTCCCGGCGGACCTCGACACGCCGCTTTCCGCCTATCTGCGGCTTCGGCCGGGCCCCTATGCCTTCTTGCTGGAGTCCGTCGAAGGCGGAGAGAAGTGGGCGAGGTACTCCTTTCTCGGCGGCGATCCGCTCATCGTCCTGAGCGCGAAGAACGGCCGCATCACGCTACGAAAAGGAGGGCGCACCGAGCGACTGCCCGATGGCGATCCGCTCGTGGCGCTACGAAGTTTGCTGCAGGAAGTGCAGCCGGTCGCGGTTCCCGGCCTCCCCCGCTTTCAGGGAGGCGCCGTAGGCTTCCTCGGCTACGACATGGTCGGCCACATGGAGCGCCTGCCGCGCGTCGCCAAGGACGATCTCGAGCTGCCCGACGCCGTGTTCATGCTCACCGAGACGTTGCTGGTCTTCGACAACCTCCGGCATCGCCTGCTCGTCATCGCGAACGCGCGGATCGACAAGCGCGACCCCGCCGGGCTCGATGCGGCGTACGATCGCGCGGCGCTGAAGATCGGCATGACCGTCGCAAAGCTGGCGCGACCGGCTCGGCCGCCGGCCGCGCTGTCGCTGGCGCCAGCAGCGCCATTGCAGGCGCTCGGCGAAGAAGGCTTCACGTCCACCATGGACGAGGGCGCGTTCACCGAGGCGGTGCGACGCGCGAAGGAATACATCGCCGCCGGCGATGCATACCAGATCGTCCTGTCGCGCCGGCTCGACACACGGCTGGAGGCGGATCCGTTCACTGTCTACCGGGCGTTGCGAACGATCAATCCGTCGCCCTACCTGTTCTTCCTGCGTCTCGGCAAGACGACGATCGTCGGCTCCTCGCCGGAAGTGCTCGTACGGCTCGAGGACGACCGCGTCGAAGAGCGCCCCATCGCCGGCACGCATCCCCGCGGAGCCAACGAGGCCCAGGATCGGGCGATCGAGGCGCAGATGCAGACCGATCCGAAGGAGCGCGCCGAGCATGTCATGCTGGTGGATCTCGGCCGCAACGACGTTGGACGCGTGAGCGAGCTGGGCTCGGTGAAGGTCACGGAGTTCATGGTGACCGAGCGCTACTCGCACGTGATGCATCTGGTCAGTCACGTGATCGGCAAGCTGCGGGGCGGCGCTGACGCCTTCGATGTGCTGCGCGCGTGCTTTCCGGCCGGCACTGTCAGTGGCGCGCCGAAGATCCGCGCGATGGAGATCATCGACGCCATCGAGCCCACGCGTCGCGGACCGTACGCCGGCGCGGTCGGCTACATCTCGTACTCGGGCAACCTGGATTCCTGCATCACGATCCGGACGATCGTCTGCCACGGCAATCGCGCGTCGATCCAGGTCGGTGCCGGCATCGTCGCCGACTCCGATCCCAAGACCGAGTGGCTGGAGACGTGCTCAAAGGCGCGCGGGATGATCCTCGCGCTCCGCATGGCGGCAGCGGGACGGCAGCCATGATCCTCGTCATCGACAACTACGACTCGTTCACATACAACCTTGTCCAGTATCTCGGCGAGCTCGGGGCCGAGCCTCACGTGGTCCGCAACGACGCGCTGGACGTGGCCGACGTGGCCGCGCTCCGGCCCGAACGGATCGTCGTGTCCCCGGGGCCCGGCACGCCCGACCAGGCCGGGGTGTCGCTCGAGGTCATCCGGCAGCTCGGCCAGGCCGTGCCGATTCTCGGCGTGTGCCTCGGCCACCAGGCGATCGGTCAGGCATTCGGTGGCATCGTGGCGCGCGCCAAGATCCAGATGCACGGCAAGACGTCGGAGATCCGCCACGACGGCCGCGGCGTATTCGCCGGGCTGTCGAACCCGTTCACGGCGACGCGCTATCACTCGCTCGTCATCCTGCCGGACAGCGTGCCCGCAGAGCTGGAAGTGACAGCATGGGCGGAGGACGGCGAGATCATGGGCGTCCGTCATCGCCGGCTGCCGATCGAGGGCGTGCAGTTTCACCCGGAGTCGATCCTCACGCTCGAGGGCAAGCGGCTGCTCGGCAACTTCCTGGGCGGTGCCGCGGTCGCCCGCGCATGAGAGCCTCCCCACGACTGTCCGAGGACGACCTCGTCCGGCTGATCAGAGCTCGGGCCGCGCGATCCGGTATGACCGGTGTCCGCCGCTCGATCGGCGACGACGCCGCGGTGCTCGAGCCGTCCGCCGGCACGATGCTCCTCGCGACCACCGATCTGCTCGTCGAGAACGTGCACTTTCGCCGGCGCTGGGCGGAGCCGGCGGACATCGGCTGGAAAGCGATGGCGGTCAATGTCTCGGACGTCGCGGCGATGGGCGGCACGCCGCGCTGGGCGCTGGTGGCGCTCGCGTGTCCAGACGGGACGGGCTGTGACGAGGTGGAGGCCTTTTACGAGGGTGCGCTGGCGCTGTGTGATGCCTACGGCGTCGTCATCGTCGGCGGCGACACTTCCTCCTCGGCTGGCTGGACCGTGAACGTCACCCTCCTCGGCGAGGCGGTCGCACCGCTGCTGCGGTCGACTGCGCGGCCCGGTGACGTCGTCGCCGTCACCGGTGCGCTCGGACGCGCCGCGGCCGGGCTCACCGTCCTGGAGCGCGAGCGGGCTCCGGGGGGTATTCCACCCGCAACGCTCGCCGAGGTGACCGACGCGCATCTTCGGCCGCGCCCGCGTGTCGCGGAGGGTCGCTGGCTCGGCGGTGCCGGTGGTGTTACCGCGATGATGGATCTTTCCGACGGAATCGCCACCGACCTGCCACGCCTGGTCGCCGAGAGCGGCACCGGCGCCACGGTCGATCTGCGTCACCTGCCCGTGGCCGACGCGGCACGAGCCGTGGCGGCGGCGCTCGATCACGACCCGATCGCGTGGGCCACCGGCGGAGGGGAGGACTACGAGCTGCTGCTCACCTGCGAGCGTGGCGCTTTCGAGCGATTGCGTGCGGGCCTTCGCACCGCCCTGGGCACCGCCCTCACGGCCGTCGGGGAGATCCGCACCGGTCACGGTGTGAGGTGGAGGGATACGGATGGCCGCGACGCCGTGGTGACGACGGGATTCGAGCATTTCAGCCGTGGTTGATTCGGTGTTCTTACAGCTGACGCTGCTCTTCGTGCTGATCGCATGCTCCGCACTGCTCACCGGCGCCGAGGCCGCCTACTTCTCCCTCGGCCGCGCCCGGCTTCGCCGCTTCGCCAAGCAACCGGGCGCTCCCGAGCCGCTGGTCACGCGGCCGCACGATCTGCTGGTGACACTGCTGGTCGGCATCACGCTGATCAACATCGGCGCCTCCGCCCTGGCCACGCGCATCGCCGACGACCTCTTCGGCATGCGCTATAGCCTCGTCGTCGAGATGGTCGCCATGGTGCTGCTGCTGACGACGTTCGGTGAAGTACTTCCGATGACGCTGGCCGTCAAATACCCCGAACGCTTTCTCGCGATCGTCCGTCGGCCGGTGCGGTGGCTCGAAACGCTCTTGACGCCGGTCCGCGTGGTGCTCGCGAGCCTCACCGCGCTCACCGTGCGTCTGGTCGGTCACGCCAGTGAGACGCAAGCGTCGCTCAGCGAGGAGGAGCTGCGCACACTAGTCGACGTCGGCGCCAGCGAAGGGATCGTGGAGCGCGAGGAGCGGGAGATGATCCACAAGGTGTTCGAGCTCGAGGACACGCTCGTCCGCTCGCTGATGGTGCCGCGCACGGACATGTTCTGCCTCGACGTCGAAACGCCGGTGGACGACATCCTTCCCGCGCTGCGCGAGCAGCTGCACTCGCGGGTGCCGGTCTATGAGGGATCGATCGACGTCATCGTGGGGGTGCTGTACACGAAGGACCTGCTGCCCTACGTGAAGGGACTGCCCTCGGATTTCGACCTTCGCGCGCACCTGCATCCGCCGTACTTCGTGCCCGAATCCAAGCGCGCGGACGCGCTGCTGCAAGAGTTCCAGGCCAAGAAGCTTCACATCGCGATTGTCGTGGACGAGTTCGGCGGTACCGCCGGCCTCGTGGCCCTCGAGGACCTTCTCGAGGAGCTGGTGGGCGAGATAGCCGACGAGTACGACGAGCCGGAGCGCCTGATCCAGAAGATCGACGCGCGGACGTATCGCGTGGCCGGCAAGCTGTCCGTCGAGGATCTGAACGCCGCCACTGGACTCGCCATCTCGGATGAAGCGTACGACACCGTCGGCGGCTGGGTGCTGGACCTCTTTGGCCGCGTCCCCCGCAAAGGCGAACGGACGGAGACGGCCGACCTGGTGGTGACGGTGGAGAAAGTGGAGCGGACCCGCGTGATCGAGGTGCTCATCTCGTTGCCGCGACCGGTGTCGACGGAGGCGGCGGCGTGAGTCTGGTCTGGATCGCCGCCGCCTGCCTCGTGGTCACGATGTTCTTTTCGGCCGCCGAGATGGCGTTCATCGCCGCCAACCGGCTGCGCCTGCGCCACCTCGCCGAAGAGGGGAGCCGGACGGCCGCGCGCTATCTCGAGGACTTTCGCCGGCCCGAGCGCGTGCTGTCCACGGCGATGATGGGCGTGACCATCGCTCACATCGTGGCCTCCTCGGCCGCGACATTCGCGCTCCTGCCCGTGCTGGGGGGCTGGGCGCCGTGGGTCGTGACGGCAGCACTGACCCCCGTGATGCTCGTCTTCGGCGAGATCATCCCGAAGGCGGTGGCACGCGAATGGGCCACCATGCTCATCCTCCGCGGGTACCGGCCTATCCGCTGGGCTTCCGCGCTGCTGGTACCGTTCGTCTGGGCGACGACCTCGATCGTCTCCGCGCTGCTCCGGTTCGTCGGTGGTCCCACCGCCGACACGCGACAGTTCGTGTCACGCGAGGAGCTGAAGGCCCTGCTGGCGATGGAGCCGGACGAGGCAGACGTCACCACCGTCGAGGCGGAGATGATCGACAAGATCTTCGATCTCGGCGATACCACCGTCCGCGAGGTGATGGTGCCGCTCGTGGAGGTGGCGATGCTTCACGAGACCGCGACACCGGCCGACGCCATCGCGCTCGTCGGACAGCGCGGCTTCTCGCGGATCCCGGTGTACGCGCAGCGGGAGACCGACCTCGTCGGCGTGGTGACGGCCATGGATCTCCTCAAGCGCGGCGCCGAGGTGGCCACGCTCGGAGATCTGCGGCGGCCCGTCTCCTACGTTCCGGAGACCAAGCGCATCGATGATCTGCTGCGCGAGATGCAGCGCTCGCGCAATCACCTGGCGGTCGTCGTCGACGAGTACGGCGGATCGACGGGTGTGGTGACGCTGGAGGACATCCTGGAGCAGATCGTCGGCGAGATCCAGGACGAGCACGACCGCGCGTCCGCCTCGGTCGATCGGCTACCCGATGGCAGCTACTGGGTCGCCGCGCGCACGAACATCGAGGAACTGAACGAGGCGCTCGATTGGAATCTTCCAAAACAGGACTATGAGACCGTGGCCGGGCTGGTGCTGGCAACGCTGCACCGCATCCCGCGCATGGGCGAGGAGTTCCAGGTCGGTCGCTACACGGTCACCGTGCTGGATGCGGATGCGCGTCACGTCAAGGCGGTGAAGATCGCGCCACCGGCCGCGGCGGCGCCCGAGACCGCAGTCTAGTCGAAAGGAGAACAGCCATGGCTGGCAAGATGGTGGACTTTCCCTCGAACGGCGGCAAGACGGCAGGGTATCTGGCCACGCCCAGGGACGGCAAGGGGCCAGGGGTGGTGGTCATCCAGGAGTGGTGGGGGCTCGTCGGGCACATCAAGAACGTCTGCGATCGGTTTGCCGCGGAAGGCTTCTCGGCGCTGGCACCGGACCTCTACCACGGCCAGACCGCCAGCGAGCCCGATGCGGCGGGCAAGCTGTTCATGGCGCTCAACATCGCGCAGGCCGAGAAGGATCTTCGCGGGGCGGCGAAATATCTGGCGGCGCAGTCGTCGACGGCCAAGCTCGGCGCCGTCGGCTTCTGCATGGGCGGGCAACTCGCGTTGTTCGCGGGCACCGTGAATCCGAACGTTGGCGCGGTGGTGGACTTCTACGGCATCCATCCCAACGTCAAGCCGGACTACACGAAGCTCGGCGGCCCCGTGCTCGGGCTCTTCGCGGAGAAGGATGCGTTCGTGACACCACAGGCGGCCAAGGATGTGGATGCGGCCATCAAGAAGGCCGGCAAGCAGAGCGAGATCCATATCTATCCAGGCGTGGACCACGCGTTCTTCAATGACGAGCGCGCCGACGTCTACAACAAGGCCGCCGCCGACGATGCGTGGCGCCGGACCCTCGGCTTCTTCCGTCAGCATCTGAAGTAGCGCAGCGCCCGCGCCGAGCCGCTCGCCGCGGTCCGGTATGCTGAGAGCCACGAGGAGGCGACAGATGGCCGAGTGCAAGCACGGGCTGAAGCATGGATGCGCCTACTGTCACGCGCGCAGCGCAGCCACGCCGCCCGTCAACGCCAAGTCCAGGCGCAAGACAGGAGCTTCGCGCCTGTCGGATCAGATGAATGATCGCATGACGACGCTGAAGCGGCGCCTGCGGGAGATCCGCGGGGAGTAATCCCACGGGGGCCATGCGGCCCCCGCGGCGACGACGAGCGCCAGCGCGAGCCGCCGCGCGCCCGCCGTCAGGCGGAGGCGGCGGCGGCCTTTTCCTTCTTCTTCCGCTTGGCCTCGGCTTTGGGCGGCTTTTCCTTCTTCTCGTCGCCGCCGGCTTTGCGCCCCTTGCCGTCTTCGGGCCGGTCGACGAGCTCCAGCAGGACCATCGGCGCGTTGTCGCCCGGACGCGGGCCGAGCTTGACGATGCGCGTGTAGCCGCCATTGCGATCGGAGAAGCGGGCGGCGATCGTATCGAACAGCGTCCCGACCACATCAGAATCGGGCACCATAGCGAGCACCTGGCGGCGCGCGTGCAGGTTCTCACGCTTGGCGAGTGTCACCATGTGCTCGGCCAGCCCGCGGACGGCCTTGGCCTTCGCTTCGGTGGTCGTAATCCGCTCGTGACGGAAGAGGGCCACCAGCAGATTGCGGAAGAGCGCCCACCGGTGCTGGGTGAGCCGTCCCAGCTTGAATCCGTCCTTGCGATGTCTCATCGAACGCCTCCGGCCGGCGCGCCACGTCCCAGCGCGCCGAGCACGTTGGGGTCGATGCGCATGCCGAGCGAAAGACCGAGCGCCGCCAACGCGGTCTTGATCTCGTCGATCGATTTCTCACCGAGGTTCTTCACGTCGACCAGATCGGTTTCGGTCTTCTGCACGAGGTCGGCCACCAGATGCATCTCCGAGCCCTTGAGCGCATTGATGGCCCGCGCGGGCAGCGCCAGCTCTTCGAGGGTCTTGCCGAGCGCCTCGCGCAGATACGCGTCGCCGGCCGCCGCTTCCGCCTCGTCGTCCTCTTCGGGCGCGCCGGCGCTGAGCGGCGTGAAGTGATCGCGAAGATAGGTCGACGCGCGCGTGAGCGCGTCGTCGGGGCTCACGGAGCCGTCGGTCCAGATTTCCAGGACCAGCTTTTCATAATCCGTCACCTTGCCGAGCCGCGACATCTCGACGTTGTAGGTGACCCGCGTGATGGGCGAGAACGCGGCGTCGACCGCCAGCGCGCCCGCCGGCGTCTGCGCCCGCTTGCCATCGGCGGCTTCGTACCCGCGGCCGACACCCACTCCGAGCTCCATGGAGACCTTGGCCCCGGCCTCGACCGTGAACAACGTGATCTCCGGATTCATGATCTCGACGTCGTGCTCCGGCACGTCCTCGCCCTTCACCGTCTTCGGGCCGCTCACCTCCAGGCGCACCACCCGCGGCTCCTGCGACGGTACCTGGATCGACAGCTTCTTGAGATTGAGCAGGACGTCGACGGTGGACTCGACCACGCCGGGAATCTTCGTCTCGGCGCTTCGCACGCCGTCGATCTTCACCCACGCCACCGCCGCGCCGGGGACGATCGACAGGAGGGTACGACGGAGAGAATTGCCGACTGTGAGCGCGTAACCTTTTTCGAACGGTTCACCAACCAGCCGCCCGTAGCGGTCGCTCAGGATCTCCCACTCAACTTTTTTCGGCTTCTGAAACGGAATCCGCGGCATTCGCCCGCTCTCCTACTTGCTGTACAGCTCGACGATGAGCTGCTCGGCCACCGGAATCTGGATGTCCTCGCGCAGCGGCAGGCTTCGAATGACACCGCGCCGCTCGTTCGGGTCGACCTCGAGCCACTGCGGCGTCTGGCCCCGGCCGGCGTTCACGTTGTCGTCGACGCGCGGGGCGAGCTTCGAGTTCGGCCGCAGCGACACGACGTCGCCAACCTTCAGGAGTATGGAGGGCACCGACGCCTTCCGCCCGTTCACGGCGAAGTGGCCGTGCGCGACCATCTGCCGCGACTCGCGGCGAGAGGCCGCGAAGCCGAGGCGGTGCACCACGTTGTCGAGCCGCAGCTCCAGCAACCGCAGCAAGTTCTCGCCGGTCACGCCCTTCTCGCGCTCCGCCCACTGGAAGTACTTGCGGAACTGCGATTCGAGCACGCCGTAGATGCGCTTGGCCTTCTGCTTCTCGCGCAGCTGGACGCCGTAGGGCGTCAGTTTGCCGCGGTTGAGACCGTGCTGCCCAGGCGGATAGTTGCGCCGCTCGATCGCGCACTTATCGGTGAAGCAGCGCGCGCCCTTCAGGAACAGCTTCTGCCCTTCACGCCGGCAGAGCCGGCATTTCGCATCGCGATACCGCGCCATCGATTCCTCCTACACCCGCCGCCGCTTCGGCGGCCGGCAGCCGTCGTGCGGTATCGGCGTCACGTCGCGGATCGCGGTGATCTCGAGCCCGACCGCCTGCAGCGACCGGATCGCCGCCTCGCGGCCGGCCCCCGGTCCCCGCACGAAGACCTCGATCTGCTTGAGCCCGTGCTCCATGGCCTTGCGGGCGGCGATCTCGGCCGCCGTCTGCGCCGCGAACGGCGTCGACTTCCGTGAGCCCTTGAAGCCGGCGCTGCCGGCGCTGGACCACGACACCACGTTGCCGTTCTTGTCGGTCAAGGTGACGATCGTGTTGTTGAACGTCGCCTGGATGTGGGCGACGCCGGTGCGCACCTCGCGTCGCTCGCGACGCTTGCCGCCCTTCTTGCGTGGTGCGGGTTTCGCTTCCGTCTGTTCGGCCATGCGTTATGCTCCCGGCGCCTTCTTGGGCGCCGCCGGTGCCGGCGTCGCCGTCGGCTTCTTCTTCACCATCACGCCCTTGCTCGGGCCCTTGCGGGTGCGGGCGTTGGTGTGCGTGCGCTGTCCACGCACGGGCAGACCGCGACGGTGGCGGATGCCACGATAGCAGCCGATATCCATCAGCCGCTTGACGTTCATCGAGATCTCGCGTCGCAGGTCACCCTCGACCTTGTGCTCACGCTCGATGATCTCTCGCACCTTGGCCGTTTCGTCGTCGGACCAGTCCTTCACCCGCTTATGCTGATTGACATTCGCCTTCTTCAAAATCGTCAGCGCCATCGCCTTGCCGATCCCGTAGATGTACTGGATCGCCACTTCCCCGCGTTTCTCCCGCGGCAAATCCACTCCAGCCACACGCGCCATATCGTTGCCTCGTTTCGAGCGCCGGCTTTGCCGGCGCCCCCTATGTTCTCGCCGCTTCCGAGCGCCGGCTTTGCCGGCGCAATCCTGCTTCCCGTTCTGGGGGAGGCATCGGAGGGGGCCACCGAGGCCCCCTCCGAGTGCTTTAGCCTTGTCTCTGCTTGTGCCGCGGGTTCTTGCAGATGATCCGCGTCACGCCCTGCCGTTTGACCACCTTGCAGTGCTCGCACCGCGCCTTCACCGACGGCCGCACTTTCATCGTTGCTCCTACTTGAACCGGTACGTGATGCGACCGCGCGTGAGGTCGTAAGGCGACAGCTCCACCTTGACGCGATCGCCCGGCAAGATCCGGATGAAGTTCATCCGCATCTTCCCGCTGACGTGCGCCAGCACCCGATGGCCGCTCTCGAGCTCCACCCGGAACATCGCGTTCGGTAGCGGCTCCACCACCGTGCCCTCGACCTCGATCGCATCTTCCTTGGCCATGTCCGTCTCGCCGTCGCTACGCGACCTGAACGGGGCGTCCCGTTCGGCTCGTGAGCACCTCGGGCCCGTCCTCCGTCACTGCGATGGTGTGCTCGAAGTGCGCGGCCAGGCTTCCGTCGCGCGTAACGGCCGTCCAGCCGTCGTCGAGCACCTTCACTTCCCAGCTGCCCATCGTCACCATCGGCTCGATGGCCAGCACCATGCCCGGCCGTAGCTGCGGGCCACGACCCGGGTCGCCGAAGTTCGGGATCTGCGGGTCCTCGTGCAGCGCGCGGCCGATACCGTGGCCGACGAACGCGCGCACGACGGAAAAGCCGTGGCGCTCGACGTGGGCCTGCACGGCGTGCGACACGTCCGAGAGCCGCCGGCCCGCACGGCACTCCGCGATGGCTGCCTCCAGGCTTTCGCGAGTGACGTCGAGCAGCTGCTGCACCTTCGGGGGCACATCGCCGATGGCGAGGGTGAACGCACAATCTGCGTAATACCCCTCAACGATACACCCCAGGTCAAGGCCGACGATGTCACCGTCCTTGATCCGTCGATGCGCGGACGGAATCCCGTGCACGACTTCCTCGTTGATCGAGATGCAGACGGTGGCCGGAAATCCTCGATAGCCCTTGAAGGCGGGCAGCGCACCGCGCGCACGGATGAACGCCTCCACGTCCTCGTCGATCTCCAGGGTCGAGAGCCCGGGACGCACCGCCTCACGCAGGTGGTTGACCACATCGGCCAGGATGTGGCCGCCGGCGCGCATCAGCGCGACCTCCCGCGTGGACTTCAGCTCGATCACTGCGACCTCCGCGCCGCGTCTTTCACCCGTCGGCCGATCTCGTCGATGCTGCCGGCGCCCTGGATGGTCCGGAGCAACCCCTTGCCGGTATACCAGTCGAGCAGCGGCGCGGTCTGCTTCCGGTACACCTCGAGCCGGTTTCGGACGGTGCCCTCACTGTCGTCGACACGCTGGTAGAGCTCCCCGCCGCAGAGGTCGCACACGCCGTCGCGTCGCGGCGGATTCGAGACGACGTGAAAGCTGTGACCGCACGAGCGGCACACCCGACGGCCGGTGAGGCGGCGCATCAGCTCCGGCTCGACGACGTCGAAGTAGATCACGCGCTCGAGCGGCTGGCCGAGATCCTTCAGGAGCCGCTCCAGCCCCTCGGCCTGCGCGATCGTTCGCGGAAATCCGTCCAGCAGGAAGCCGCCGCGCGCATCCGGTTCGCGCAGGCGCTCGGCAATCATGCCGATGATAACGCCGTCCGGCACGAGCGCGCCCTTGTCCATGTATGTCTTGGCCTCGCGTCCGAGGGCGGTCCCCGCCGCCGCCGCCTCGCGCAGCATGTCTCCCGTCGCGATGTGAGGCACCGCCCACTCCTGCGCGAGCTCACGCGCCTGCGTTCCCTTGCCGGCGCCGGGCGGACCGAGAAATGCCACGCGCACGCTCAGCTGCTCCGCGAGAAGGCGCCCGAGCGCGAGCGCGACCGCTTCAGGAAGCCCTCGTAGTTGCGCATCAGCAGGTGCGACTCCATCTGCCGCACGGTGTCGAGGGCGACACCGACGACGATGAGCAAGCTGGTCCCGCCGAAGTAGAACGGCACGTTGAACCAGCGGATGAGCAGGTCCGGCAGCACGGAGATGAGGGCGAGGAAGATCGCGCCCGGCAGCGTAATGCGCGTCAGCACGCGGTCGATGTACTCGGCGGTCTTCTTGCCCGGCCGCACGCCCGGGATGAATCCACCGTACTTCTTCATGTTGTCGGCCAGGTCGATCGGATTGAACACGATGGCCGTGTAGAAGTACGTGAAGAAGACGATGAGGCCCATGTAGAGCAGCGTGTAGGTCGGTCGTCCCGGTGACAAGGCGTCCGAGATCGCCTGCATCCACGGATGCGGCACGAAGCGCGTGAGCGTGGCCGGGAAGAGGATCAGCGAGGACGCGAAGATCACGGGAATGACGCCCGCGGTGTTGATGCGCAGCGGAATGTGCGTCGACTGGCCGCCGTACACGCGCCGGCCAACCACCCGCTTGGCGTACTGCACCGGGATCTTCCGCTGCCCCTCCTGCATCAGCACGACGGCCGCGGTGACGAGCACCATGGCCGCCACGATGACGACGAACGTGAACAGGCTCATCTCGCGATTGACAATGAGGGTATAGGAGGCGACCACCGCCGACGGCAACCGGACGGCGATGCCGGCGAAGATGATCAGCGAGATGCCGTTGCCGATGCCCTTCTCCGAGATCTGCTCACCGATCCACATGATCAGCGCGGTACCGGCGGTGAGCGTGATCATCGTGAGCAGTCTGAATCCCCAGCCCGGGTGCGGCACGATGGCGATGCCATCGGGCCGCATCGACTCGAGACCGTAGGCGATGCCGAGTGACTGCACGACCGACAGCACGACCGTGCCGTAGCGTGTGTACTGCGTGATCTTCTTGCGCCCGGCCTCGCCCTCCTTGGCCAGCCGCTCGAGGGCAGGAATGACCACGGTCAGCAGCTGCAGGATGATGGAGGCGGAGATGTACGGCATGATGCCGAGCGCGAAGATGGAAAGACGCCGCAGGTTGCCGCCCGAGAAGAGATCGACCATGCCCAGCAGCGTGTTCTGCGCCTGATCGAAGACCCGCGTGAGCGCCTCGCCGTCGATGCCCGGCGTCGGCACGTGGGCGCCAATGCGGTACGCGATCAGCAGGCCGGCCGTGATCAGCACACGGCGCTTGAGCTCGGGAATCTTGAAGACGTTCTGGAAGCTCGCCAGCCCTTCGATCACGAAGCGGTCGCCCTCGCCGGCAGCATCTCGACGGTGCCACCGTTCGCCTCGATCTTGTTCTTGGCCGAATCGCTCACCGCGTGTACTCGCACGGTCAACGCATGTCCCAGCTCACCGCTGCCGAGTATCTTCACCAGGTGACGCCCCGAGTTCTTGATCAGTCCGGCCTTCACGAGCGCCTCGGGATCGACAACGCTGTTCGCCGTGAAGTCGCCGAGGGACTTCAGATTGACGATCGCGTACTCCGTCTTGCCGCCATGGGGCAGGAAGCCGCGCTTCGGGAGCCGCCGGTACAAGGGCATCTGGCCGCCCTCGAAGCCACCGGCCTTGCCGCCGCCGGATCGCGCGTTGTGACCCTTGTTGCCCTTCGTCGACGTCTTGCCGTGCCCGGAGCCGGGTCCGCGGCCGACGCGCTTGCGCCGCTTCACCGCGCCTGGTGCGGGCCGCAGATCACCGAGTCTCATGGCTCACCTCGAGCATGTGCGGTACGGCCGCGATCATCCCGCGCACGGTCGGCGTGTCGTCGTGCGAGACGGACTGATGCATGCGACGCAGGCCGAGCGCCTTCACCGTCGCCTCCTGCTTGGGGCTGAGGCCGATGATCGACTTGACCAGCGTGATCCTAAGCTTCTTGCCGGGCACCGACCGCCTCCTCCACGTTGTTGTTGTTCGCGCCGTCGCCGCCCTTGCGACGGACGGCGTGCAGATCCTGTAAGCGCTTGATGCGGCGCAGCGCGTCGATGGTGGCCTTCAGGACGTTGTGCGGATTGTTCGAGCCGAGCGTCTTGGTGAGGATGTCCTGGATACCAGCCGCCTCGAGCACCGGTCGCACGGCTCCGCCGGCGATGACGCCGGTGCCCGGCACGGCGGGCTTCAGGAAGACGCGACCCGCGCCGAAGTGCCCCGTGATCTCGCACGGGATGGTGGTCTCGCGGAGCGGCACGAAGATCAGGTCCTTCTTCGCGTGCTCGACCGCCTTGCGGATCGCCTCCGGCACCTCGTGGGCCTTCCCCAGCCCGACCCCGACATGGCCGCGCCCGTCGCCGACGACGACGAGCGCCGTGAAGGAGAACCGCCGACCACCCTTCACGACCTTGGCCACACGATTGATGGAGACGACGCGATCATTCAACTCCAGCACGCTGGGATCGATCTTCGCTTCCGCCACTCACCCTCTCCCGTTCATCATGACCACATACCCGTTCCCTCGCTGTTGATTGTTACGAGAACCTTTCGCGTAGGGCCGATCAAGATTGCCCAGTTGCTAGCCGCCATTCCCGCTTCGAGCGCGGGCTTCGCCCGCGCAATCGAGGGGGAGGCTCGGAGGGGGCCGTCGAGGCCCCCTTCGACTGAACGACGCAGATGGGCCGTTTTCATCGCCCCGTTTTAAAACACGAGCCCGCCCGCGCGCGCGGCGTCGGCGAGCGCCTTGACGCGCCCATGGTACTTGTACCCCCCGCGGTCGAAGACCACCTGGTTGATGCCGCCCGCCTTGGCCTTCTCGGCGAGCAGCGCGCCCACGGCCTTGGCGGCCGCGACGTTCCCGCCGGTCTTGTGCGAGCCGAGGAACGCCTTGCTCCGGCTGTCGACGGCGAGCAACGTCTTGCCGCTGTCGTCGTCCACGAGCTGAGCGTAGATGTGACCAAGGCTGCGGAACACGGCGAGCCGCGGCCGTTGCGCGGAGCCGCGCACCCAGCGACGCAGGCGGAGATGCCGCTTGTCCCGTGGCTCACGTCGATCGCGCGTGATCATTTCGCGCCTGCCTTCTTGCCGACCTTCCGGCGAATGACCTCGCCCGCGTACTTGATGCCCTTGCCCTTGTACGGATCCGGCTTGCGCAGCGAGCGCAGCTTGGCCGCTGTCTCGCCGAGCAGCGCCTTGTCGGCGCCACGCAGCGTGATGCCGACCTGCTTGTCGATTTCGGCGGTGATGCCCTCCGGCAGCGGAAAGATCACCGGATGCGAGTAGCCGAGCGCCAGCTGGATGGCCTTGCCCTGCATCTGCGCGCGATATCCGATGCCGACGATCTCGAGCTTCCGCTCGAACCCGTCCTTCACGCCGGTCACCATGTTCGCCACTAGCGAGCGCGTGAGCCCGTGGAGCGCGCGAGCCTGACGGTCGTCGCCTTCGCGTCCGATGTGCAGGATACCGTTGTCGACCTTGGCGCTGAGGCCACGCGGCACCGGCTGCACGAGCTTGCCCTTCGGCCCTTCGGCGCGGACGCTGGCACCATCCACCTGCACCTTCACACCCTGGGGAATGGGAATCGGTTTCTTGCCGATGCGTGACATGTCAGCTCCTCACCACACATACGCGAGCACTTCACCGCCGACCTTCTGCTTGCGGGCCTCGCGGTCGGTGACCACACCCTTCGAGGTCGACACGAAAGCCACCCCCATACCGGCCAGGATCGACGGAATCTTGTCGTGCTTGACGTAGACGCGCCGCCCGGGCGTCGACACGCGCACCAGGCCGGAGATCATCTTCTCGTTGCCGGCGCCATACTTCAGATAGACGCGAAGCATCCCCTGCTTCTTGTCCTCGAGCACGCGGTAGTTCTTGATGAAGCCCTCTTCCTTCAGGAGCTCCGCGATGCGGACCTTGAGCCGGGAGGACGGGATGTCGCACTTTTCGTGCTCGGCGCGGCTGGCGTTCCGGATGCGGGTCAACAGATCGGCGATGGGATCGCTACGCATACCCTACCAGCTCGCTTTCACGATGCCCGGCACCTCGCCCTTGAGGGCGAGCTCGCGGAAGCACAATCGGCACATCTGGAACTTCCGGAGATACCCTCGCGGCCGGCCGCACAGCTTGCAGCGGTGATAGGCGCGCGTCGAGAATTTCGGCGGCGCCTGCGATTTCATGATGAGCGACGTCTTGGCCATACCTATTGCTCCCTGAACGGCATACCGAGGTGCGTGAGAAGGGCCTTGGCCTCCTCGTCCGTTCGCGCCGTGGTGACGAAGATGATATCCATGCCGCGAACCTTGTCGATCTTGTCGTACACGATCTCCGGAAAGATCAGCTGCTCGCGCAGCCCCAGCGCGTAGTTGCCGCGGCCGTCGAAGCCCTTGGGCGGCACCCCCTTGAAATCGCGCACGCGCGGCAAGGCGACGTTCACGAGGCGATCGAGGAACTCGTACATCCGCGCGGCCCGCAGCGTCACCTTGGCGCCGATCGGCACGCCCTCGCGCAGCTTGAAGTTCGCGATCGACTTCTTGGCGCGAGTCACAACGGGCTTCTGGCCGGTGATCGCCTGCAGATCCGCGGTGGCGAAATCGAGGATCTTCGCGTTGTCACGCCCCTCGCCCACGCCCATGTTGATGACGATCTTGTTGAGGCGCGGCACCGCCCACACGTTGCCGTACGCGCGCTCCTTCATGAGCGCCGGCACCACCGTGCTCGCGTACAAATCTTTCAATCGCGCCGGCACCTGACCGGTGCCCTTCGGTCGCCCCTTGGCGATCGCGGGCTGCGTGTCCGGTGCCTTCTCTTTGCGCGGCTGGCCCTTCGCCTGACCGGGCTTCGGCGCGGCCTGAGGCTTCGGGGCGGGCTTGGCGGCTTCGGCTTTGGCCATGGCTCTACCCCTTGTCGATGGCTTCGCCGCAGCGCTTGCAGCTGCGGACCTTGCGGCCGTCGCTGAGGATGGTGATCCCCGTCCGCGAGGGCTTGTCGCATCGGGCGCAGACGATCTGCACGTTGGACAGCGCCAGCGCGCCCTCGCGCTCGATGATGCCGCCCTGGCGCAGCTTCTGCGTCGGCCGCTGGTGCTTCTTCACCATGTTGACGTGCTCGACGAGCACGCGGCGCTTTCCGGTGAGCACGCGCAGCACTTTGCCGCGCTTGCCTTTCTCGCGACCGGCGATGACACCGACGGTATCGCCACGACGAACGTGCACGCTCTGCATCAGATGACCTCGGGTGCCAGGGAAATGATCTTGGTGAACTGGCGCTCGCGCAGCTCGCGGGCCACCGGCCCGAAGATACGCGTGCCGACGGGATTCTCGTCCGCCTTGATGAGGACCACGGCGTTGCGGTCGAAGCGGATGTAGGAGCCGTCCTTGCGGCGGACCTCCTTCACCGTGCGCACGACCACCGCGCGCGCGACCTCGCCCTTCTTCACGGTGCCGTCGGGGGCTGCCTCCTTGATGGCCACGATGACGGTGTCGCCGAGGGAGGCGTAGCGCTTGTTGGCGCCACCCATAACCCGGATGCACTGCGCCTTCTTGGCGCCGGAGTTGTCGGCCACATCGAGCATCGAGCGAGGCTGGATCATCGCTAGGAGACCCGGCTCACGATCTTGCGAATGCGCCAGCGCTTCTCCTTGGACATCGGCCGCGTCTCCTCGATGAGCACGCGGTCGCCGACGTGGCTCTCGTTGGCTTCGTCGTGCGCCTTCAGCTTCTTGGACATCCGAATGACCCGCTGGTACTTCGGGTGCCGATACACCCGCTCGATGCGCACCACGCGCGTCTTCTGCATCGCGTCGCTCACGACGACGCCTTCCCGACTCTTGCGCTCGCCCACGGCTTACCCTTTCGCTTTCTTCTTGGCCGCGGCCCGCGGCGCCTTCGGCGTCTTCCGGGCGGCTTTGGCGGCCTTCGGCTTCGATGCCCTGGAGGCCTTGCGAGCCCGGCGCTCGGCCGGCTCCGCTGTCGCCGCCGGCTTCTCGGCGGGCGACGGCGCCACCACCAGCGCGGCGCCGCGCTCGCGGCTGATCGTGTAGGCGCGCGCGAGATCGCGTCGCGCCTGGCTCAGCCGCGACGGGTTCTTCGCCACGCCCATCGAGAGCTGAAACCGCAGATTGAAGATCTCCTCGGAGAGCCCCCGGGCCTTCTGCAAGAGCTCGTCCTCGGAGAGATCGCGCCACTTCGCCGCCTTCATCGCGCGCTCCTCACAGGCTCCGCGTTCGAGTCACGAACTTCGTCGTGATGCCGATCTTGTTGGCTGCCGTCCGGAACGCTTCGCGCGCCACGTCCTCCGGCACGCCCTCCATCTCGTAGAGGATGCGTCCGGGCTTCACCACCGCCACCCACTCCTCGGGATTGCCCTTGCCCTTGCCCATGCGCGTCTCGGCCGGCTTCTTCGTCACCGGCTTGTCGGGGAAGACACGAATCCACACCTTCCCGCCACGCTTCAAGCTGCGAGTCAGCGCCACGCGGGCCGCCTCGATCTGCCGGTTGGTGACCCAGCCCGGCTCGAGCGCCTTCAGGCCGTACTCGCCGAACGACAGCGTGGAGCCGCGCTGCGCCTTGCCGCGCATGTTGCCGCGCTGGGCCTTGCGGTACTTGACGCGCTTGGGCATCAGCATGGCGCGGCCCTACGCCTCCGGTGGCGCGGCGCGGAGCACCTCGCCCTTGAAGATCCACACCTTGACGCCGATGGTGCCCGCCGTCGTGTGCGCGGTGGCCATCCCGAAATCGATGTCGGCGCGAATGGTGTGCAGCGGCACGCGGCCGTCGCGATACCACTCACGCCTCGCGATCTCGCTGCCGCCCAGCCGACCCGCGCACGCGATCCGAATGCCATCGGCACCGAGTCGGAGCGCGGAGGTGACCGCCTTCTTCATGGCCCGCCGGAAGGCCACGCGCTTCTGAAGCTGCAGAGCCACGTTCTCCGAGACGAGCTGCGAGTCGAGCTCGGGATGGATGACCTCCTCGATGTTGAGGTAGATCTCCTTCCCCGTGCGCGTCTGCAGCTCGTTCTTCAGCTTCTCCACCTCCGAGCCCTTGCGGCCGATGATGATGCCCGGCCGCGCCGTGAAGATCGTGATCCGCGCGCGGTTGGCCGAGCGCTCGATGTCGATCTTGGCGATCCCCGCGTGGTAGAGCTGGTCCTTGATGAAGCGGCGGATCTTCACGTCCTCGTGCAGCAGCGCCGCGTAGTTCTTGGTCGCAAACCAGCGCGACGACCACGTGCGGGTCGACCCGAGGCGGAAGCCGATCGGATGCGTCTTCTGGCCCATGGCCTATTTCTTCTCCTTGCCTTTCGAGCGGGTCGCCCGCGCGGCCCGCTTGCGGGCCGCAGCCTTCGGCGCCTTCGCGGCCGTCGCGGCGGCCGGACGCGCCGCGACGCTCGCGGTCGTCGACGGCCGCGATACCGGTGGACGCATGGCGCCATTGGTCTCGTCGCTGACGCCGATCGTCAGATGACTCGTGCGGTGCTTGATGAAGAACGCCCGGCCCATGGCCCGCGGCTGCACGCGCTTCATCGATGGCCCGCCGTCGGCGATCGCCTGCACCACCCGCAGATCGTCCAGGTTCCGGACCTGATAGTTGTGCTCGGCATTGGCGATGGCCGAGCGGAGCACCTTTTCCACCAGGCGCGCGGCCGCGCGCGGCGTGTACTCGAGCACGGCCAGCGCATCGCCGACCGGCTTGCCCCGAATCTGGTCGAGGACCAGCCGCGCCTTGCGGGCGGAGACGCGCACGAAGCGGGCACGCGCAACGGTGCGCACGCTCAGGCCTTCCCGGTCGGGGAGGCGGCGGCCTTCTCGGCCGTGCCGTGCGCCCGGAATTGCCGCGTGAGCGCGAACTCACCGAGCCGGTGGCCGACCATGTTCTCCGTCACATAGACGGGGATGAACTTCCGGCCGTTGTGCACGGCCAGCGTGTGGCCCACGAACTCCGGTGGAATCGTGGAACGCCGCGCCCACGTCTTGAGGACACGCTTCTGGCGCGAGCGGTTCAGCTCCTCGATGCGCTCGTAAAGCTTCTCGTCGATGTAGGGACCTTTCTTCAGCGACCGTCCCATCGTCCTGCTCCTATTTCTTCCGCCGGGTGACGATGGCGGCGTCCGACGGCCGGGCTCCGCGGCGCGTCTTGTACCCCTTGGTCGGCTTGCCCCAAGGCGTCATCGGATGGTTGCCCTTCCCCTTGCCCTCGCCGCCACCCATCGGATGGTCGACCGGGTTCATCACCGTGCCGCGCACCGTCGGGCGGAAGCCCTTCCAGCGCACACGCCCGGCCTTGCCGACCGAGACGTTCTCGTGGTCGAGATTGCCAACCTGGCCGATGGTCGCCATGCAGTCGAGGGCCACGAGTCGCACCTCGCCCGAGGGCAGCTTCAGCGTCGCGCGGTCACCCTCCTTCGCGAGCAGCTGCGCCTGCGCGCCGGCGCTGCGACACATCTGCGCGCCGCGTCCCGGCTGCAGCTCGACGTTGTGCACGAGCGTGCCCACGGGAATGTTGCGGATCGGCAGCGCGTTGCCCGGCAGGATGTCGGCCTGCGGTCCCGACATCACGACGTCGTCGACCTTGATACCGAGCGGCGCGATGATGTAGCGCTTTTCGCCGTCGCGGTAGTGCAGCAGCGCCAGTCGCGCCGACCGATTGGGATCGTACTCGATGCCGGCCACGCGCGCCGGAATTCCGGTCTTGTCCCGGCGGAAGTCGACCTGGCGTAGCATGCGCTTGGCGCCGCCGCCGCGATGGCGCACGGTGATGCGTCCGTAGGCGTTCCGCCCGTTGGTGCGGCTCTTCGGGATCAACAGGCTCTTTTCCGGCTCTTTCTTCGTGATCTCGTCGTACGTCACGTACGTCAGATAGCGACGCGCGGCCGACGTTGGCTTGACGGTGCGGATGCCCATGAGTTCTCTCTATGCTCCCTCGACGAGCTCGATCTTGTGGCCCGCCTGCAGCGTGACCACCGCCTTCTTCCAGTCCGAGCGTCGTCCGGCGAACCGGCCCATCCGCTTGAGCTTCCCCTCGTAGGACGCCGTGCGGACGGCGGCCACCTTCACATTGAAGACGGCCTCCACGGCGGCGCGGATCTCGACCTTGTTGGCGTCGGGCCGCACGCGGAAGGCCACCGTATTGTGCTCTTCCTTCTCGCGCATGGTCTTCTCGGTCATCAGCGGACGGATGAGCACTTCGCGCGGATCCCGGCTCACGCCAATACCTCCTCGAGGGCCGTCAGCCCGGCTCGCTCGAACACGACGTGGGTGGCGCGCAGTAGCTGGTAGACGGACACATGCGTCGGCGTCTCCACCATGAGCCACGGCACGTTGCGGGCCGCGCGCGCGAGCGGCTCGGACAGGCTCGCGGTCACCAGCAGCGTTGGCGCATCGGCGGCGCCGAGCGCGGCCAGCGACGCCACCAGCGACTTCGTCTTACCGTCCGAGGTCAGGGACTCCACCACGCGCAAGCCGCCATCCTCGATCTTGGCCGCGACGGCCGCGCGCAGCGCCTCGCGACGCATCTCACGCGGCATTGCCTTGGCGTACGAGCGCGGCGTGGGTCCGAAGGGCTTGCCGCCGCCCTTCCACTGCGTCGCGCGAATGCTGCCTTGCCGCGCGCGGCCGGTCCCCTTCTGCTTCCACGGCTTCTTGCCGCCGCCGGACACCTCGCTGCGTCCGCGCGTGTCGTGCGTGCCGGCGCGTCGATCTGCCATCTCGCGCACGACCGCCTGGTGCAGGAGCGGCGTGCGGACACTGACGTCGAAGACGTCCGGCTTCAGCTCCATCGCACCGGTCTCCTTGCCCTTGGCGTCCAGCACCTTGACCGATGCCATCACTTCTTCTCCGCCGTCTTCTGTTGCTGGGCCTTGGTGGTCTTGATGCTCTTGCGGACCAGCACCAGCGAGCCGTTGGCGCCCGGAACGGAGCCGCGGATGAGCAGGAGGTTCTGCTCGGGTAGAACGCGCGCGACGACGACGTTCAGCGTCGTGCGCTGCACGCCGCCCATCCGCCCCGGCAGCTTGTGGCCGGGCCACACACGCGACGGGTCGGACGACGCGCCGATCGACCCGGGCGCGCGGTGGAACATCGAGCCGTGCGTCGCCTCGCCGCCCAGCCAGCCGTGGCGCTTCACGCCGCCCTGGAAGCCGCGCCCCTTGGTGACACCGACGACGTCGACGATCTCGCCGGGCGCGAACAGCTCCACCGTCAGCGCCTGGCCGACCTCGTAAGGCTTTTCGACCTTGTCGAGCCGGATCTCGCGCAAGATCCGCGTCGGCTCGACATTCGCCTTCTTGAAGTGCCCCGCGCGCGGCTTGGAGACGTTCTTCTTGATCGGCTCGAACCCGAGCTCGAGCGCGTCGTACCCGTGCGTCTCCTTCTTCCGGATCCCCACGATCGTGCACGGCCCCGCCTTCACCACCGTGACCGGCACGTGATTGCCATCGTCGCCGAAAATCGCCGTCATGCCGACCTTCCGCCCAATGAGCGCTTCCTTGCGTGCCATGGATCTATCCGATTCTCGCTACGTTGCGAAGGCCGACGATAAACGCCCATCTGCGTCGTTGCCTCCTCGTCCCACTCCCTGCGGCGTACGCGGCGTACGCCTCAGTCGGGGACTCGTCGGCGCCTAGCATCTGGTCGTGTCTCCTCGGCCTTGCTTAAAGTTTGATTTCGACGTCGACGCCGGCGGGCAGATCAAGTTTCATCAGGGAATCAACGGTCTGAGGAGTCGGGTCGACGATATCCAACAGGCGCTTGTGCGTGCGCATCTCGAACTGCTCACGCGAGGTCTTGTCGACGTGGGGCGAGCGCAGTACCGTCCAGCGATTGATGATCGTGGGCAGCAGCACGGGGCCCGACACGCGCGCGCCGGTGCGACGCACCGTCTCGACGATTTCCTTGACCGACCGATCGAGCAGATGGTGGTCGTACGCCTTGAGCCGGATGCGGATCTTCTGATCGGCGGTCAGGGTCACCATGACTTACTCCTGGATCTCGGTGACGACGCCGGCGCCCACCGTGCGGCCGCCCTCGCGGATGGCGAACCGCAGCTCCTTCTCCATCGCCACCGGCATGATCAGCTCGATCGCCATCGTCACGTTGTCCCCCGGCATCACCATCTCCGTCCCCGGCGGCATCGTGCACACCCCCGTCACGTCCGTCGTCCGGAAATAAAACTGCGGCCGGTACCCGTTGAAGAACGGCGTGTGCCGCCCCCCTTCTTCCTTCGTCAGGACATAAATCTCCGCTTTGAACTTCTTGTGGGGTTTGATCGACCCCGGCTTGGCCAGCACCTGCCCCCGCTCCACGTCATCCTTGTCGATGCCCCGCAGCAGCGCCCCGATATTGTCGCCCGCCTGCCCTTCGTCCAGCAGCTTGCGGAACATCTCCACGCCCGTCACCACCGACTTGCGCGTGTCCCGCATCCCCACGATCTCGATCTCTTCCCCCACCTTCACCACGCCCCGCTCCACCCGCCCCGTCACCACCGTCCCCCGCCCCGTGATCGAAAAGATGTCCTCGATCGGCATCAGAAACGGCTTGTCCACCGGCCGCGGCGGCGTCGGGATGTAGCTGTCCACCGCCTCCATCAGCTTGAAGATCGGCTCCGCCGCCTTCGCGTCCTCCGGCTTGTCCGACGCCGCCAGCGCCGACCCCCGCACCACCGGCACCTCGTCCCCCGGAAAGTTGTACTTCTTCAGCAGCTCCCGCACTTCCAGCTCGACCAGGTCCAAAATCTCCGGGTCGTCCACCATGTCCACCTTGTTCATGAACACCACCAGAAACGGCACGTTCACCTGCCGCGCCAGCAGCACGTGCTCCCGCGTCTGCGGCATCGGCCCGTCATTGGCCGCCACCACCAGGATCGCCCCGTCCATCTGGGCCGCCCCTGTGATCATGTTCTTGATGTAGTCGGCGTGCCCCGGACAGTCGATGTGCGCGTAGTGCCGCTTGTCCGTCTCGTACTCCACGTGCGCCACCGCGATCGTGATCCCCCGCTCCCGCTCTTCCGGCGCGTTGTCGATCGATCCGTAGTCCCGCACCGCGATATTCTTGTTCTTCGTGTGCAGCACCTTCGTGATCGCCGCCGTCAGCGTCGTCTTCCCATGATCGATGTGCCCGATCGTCCCGATGTTCACGTGCGGCTTCGTCCGCTCGTACTTGGCCTTCGCCAT